>CAIOHJ010000404.1 GCA_903858085.1 uncultured Chloroflexota bacterium | reverse complement strand
TATGCTGGCCGGGTACGACCACAGCCAGGGGGAGATGGCGTTTGTCGTAAACGTCCCCTGGATCGAGGCGATCAACTCGAACATCCACCTGGGGGTGGACAACCTGAGCCTGCCGTTGATCTTCTTGACGGCGCTGCTGACTGTGCTGAGCCTCTATTACAGCGCCTATGTGATCAAACACCGTGTGCGTGAGTATTTCGGGCTCTTCCACCTGCTGGCGCTCAGCATGTACGGCGTCTTTATTGCCCTGGATTTTGTGGTCTTCTACGTCTTCTGGGAGATCAGCCTGGTGCCAATGTACCTGCTGATCGGCATCTGGGGAGGCAAGAACCGCAACTATGCTTCGATTAAATTTTTTATCTACACCTTGATCGGTTCGGTGGCGATGCTGCTGGCGATCCTGGGCACCTATTTTGCCACAGGAACCTTCGACATCTTGGCATCGGCCGCAGCCCGTCCCTTCGCAGATCTGCCCCCACAGTCCGCGTTGCTGCTGACCAGCCTGGCCTTCTGGGGCTTCTTTCTGGGCTTTGCCTTCAAAGTCCCAAGCTTCCCCTTCCATACCTGGCTGCCCGACGCCCACACCGAGGCCCCCACTGCTGGCAGTGTGATCCTGGCTGGCGTCCTGCTCAAGCTGGGTGGCTATGGATTTATGCGCATCATGATCCCACTGTACCCGTCGGCAGCTGCCTACTGGTCTGATTGGGTGGTGGCCCTGGGCGCAATCGCCATTGTCTACGGAGCGCTGGTCTGCATCGCCCAAAGCGACCTCAAACGGCTGATCGCCTACAGCTCGGTCTCCCATATGGGCTATGTCGTGATGGGGATCGGCGCCGCCGCAGCAGGCTTTCACGACCTCAGCAATCCCGCTGCATTCGACAGCGCAGCAATGGCCTTCAACGGCGCCACAATGCAGATGTTCAACCACGGGCTGATCACAGGCGCCCTCTTCTTCCTGGTCGGTGTCATCTACGAACGGGCCCACACACGCGAGCTGAGCAAGTTCGGCGGGCTGAGCGCCAAGACCCCCTACTACTACGGGCTGATGCTGGTCGCGGCGATGGCCAGCCTGGGGCTGCCCGGCCTCTCCGGCTTCTGGGGCGAGTTCTTTACCTTCCGCGGAGCCTTCTACCTCACCACCTACTGGGCAGCCTTTGCAACCCTTGGGATCGTCTTTGCTGCAGTTTACATCCTCTGGCGAATCGTCCAGAATGTCTTCCTGGGCACCTACGACCCGGCCAAAATCGACCACTGGAGCACAGCGACCGGCGAGCACGCCAGCGGGCCTACCGACCTGGTCGCCTTCGAGAAGTTGACCCTGTGGCCGCTGATCATCTTGGTGTTTGTCCTCGGCATCTATCCGACACCACTGCTCAACTACCTGAACGGTGCCGCCGTCCAGGTCTTGAACTTTATCCAGAGCGTACTGTAAGGCAAAAGGAGGCCGATTTTGGAAATCGGGTTTACTTCACTGGCGCCGCTTCTGCCCGAAATTTTTGTCGCGGTCGGTGCGCTGCTGATCTTGATTTTGGATACCACTGCCGGCAAACAAGGAGGCAGCAGCCGCGGCTACCTGGCCCTGACCGTACTCTTTTTGCTGCTGGGGCTTGTAGGGGCCATTGTCCAGCTGGGAGGAGACGCACAGACCACCGCTTATGTGGTCGATGTAGATGCGTTTTCGCTGTTCACAAAGATCATCGTCTATACAGCCATGCTGCTGACAGCAATCGCAGGAGGAGGCTACCTCAACCAGCGCATCAGCGGCGCAGCTGAGTTCTGGTCTTCTTATCTGTTTATCAGTGTGGCCATGGCCTTCGCGGCCAGCGCCAACAACCTGTTGCTCATTTTTGTGGCGATCGAATTCCTGTCGATCACCAGCTATATTCTGGTCGGCTCACTGCGCGAAGATCTGCGCAGCTCCGAAGCAGGTCTCAAATACTTCCTCTACGGGTCGGTGGCCTCTGCCATCATGCTGTACGGCATGACCTTCATGTATGGGGCGACCGGCTCACTCAATCTGACCGCGATCGGCGCCGCCTTTGCCGAAAATGGAGAACTCAACGGCGCAATCGTGCCCGCCGTGATCCTGGTGCTGGCAGGCCTGGGTTTCAAAACCAGCCTCGCCCCTTTCTTCCAATGGACCCCCGATACCTATGAGGGCGCGCCAACCCCGGTGACCGCCTATCTCTCGACAGCCTCGAAAGCGGTCGGTTTTGCCGTGATGGCGCGCGTGCTGCTGATGGCCTTCGGCTCCAGCAGCGCACTCTGGGTCCCCGTGTTGGGTGGGCTCAGCGTGCTCACCATGTTTGCCGGCAACCTGATGGCGCTGCGTCAGACCAACATCAAACGCATGTTGGCCTACAGCAGCATCGCACAGGCTGGCTATATCGTGCTTGGGCTGGCCGCTGTCGTCAATACCAGCGGGGTCGATGTGGCGACGCTCTCCATGAACGGGCTCAACGGCATGCTGATCTACCTGATGGGCTACCTGTTTACCAACATCGGTGCCTTTATGGTGGTGATGGCGGTCGAAAATATGTCAGGAGGCAGCGATTACAGCCACTTTATCGGACTGGCCCGGCGGGCTCCCTGGCTGGCCATCTCTATGTTTGTCTTCTTGCTCAGCCTGGTCGGAATCCCGCTGACCGCAGGGTTCGTCGGCAAATTCTTTGTCTTCGGCGCCACTGTCCAACATCAGTATTACTTCCTGGCAGCAATGGCCCTGATCAACGTGGCCATCTCCGCCTTCTACTATATGTCTGTCGCACGCCTGATGTTCTTTTCGACCGAAGAAGGCGCACCGTCGACCGGCGCACCAGGGATCGGCGCACAGGCCACAGTGGCCATCTGCGTCTTTGGCGTGCTCTGGATCGGCATCTACCCCCCTATGATCATTGACTGGGCCAATACCGCTTCACGCTTGCTGATGACCCTTTTTTGAGCGCTTCAGACAACAATTTTCAGGGCGAGATCGGAGTGATCTCGCCTTTTTGATTGAACAGCCCTTTTGTGGTGGGAGAGCACCTGCTGCAATGTATCCCTGGAAATTGATCTATTTAGAGTTCAAGCCAGTCAAGGGTATACTAGAAATTCTATGAATGTGTTGCGGGCCCGGCAGCTGTGGACAACAGGCGGGATTGTTTTCACTATTTTTGTCCTGTTCTTCCCAATCTGGGTTTCAGCGCAGACCGCTGCGCCGACCGACAATCCCATCTTGAGTCTGGCGGTCTCGCTGACAGCACCCGATCAACTGCTGGCCGGGGTGCTGAACTCACCGCAACCTGCTGCTGTCTACCGCAGCACAGATGCCGGCCTCAGCTGGGCCAACACCACACCAAACCTGAGCCCCAACATCAGCATTACCTCGCTGGCCTTCGATCCCCGCAACAGCCGAATCGCCTACGCCTCAGACGGCGGCAACGGACTGCTCTTCCGCTCTCAGGATGGCGGCGCAACCTGGGCTGAAGTTGCTGGATTTCGCGAGCTGTTGAGCGCCAACAGCGCTGTGGGGGTGCTCTACATAGTTCGCGAGGGCAACCAGACGACAATCTATGCCGGTACCCGCTTCGACGGTGTGTTCCGTTCCTCCGACAGCGCTGCTTCCTGGCAACAGGTGGACAGCGGATTGGTCGGGGAGGCCCGCCGTATCCGGTCGCTGGCCTTGTTTGCCGGCACCCTCTATGCCGGCACACACAGCGGGCTCTACCGGCTGGGCCCGGACGGTGCCCGCTGGGAAATGGTGAACAACTCACCGACAACTTCGATTGTGTTCAGCCTGCTGGCTGCCCGCACCACCCTGTATGCAGGCAGCGATACAGCACTTTACCGCAGCACAGACGGTGACAACTGGGAACGGGTGGCCGGCTTGCCGGACAGCATCTACTACGACCTGGCCAGCAGCGGACGACTGGTCGTCGCAGCGAGTGAAAACGGGATCTGGGTCGGAGATGGCGTAACCTGGTCCGCCGCTGGGGTCGATGGGGTTCCCTCCAGCCAGCCGATCTACAGCCTGGCCAACAGCGACCGTGCACCACGCACAATCTACGCAGGTGGACAGTCGGGTTGGGTGATGCGCAGCGACGATGAAGGGCAAAACTTTGCCACCCTGTCCACGCTGGCGCCCCTGGATGTACGGGCAGCACTGGCCACAGCCACTCCAACTGCCACGCCCAGCCCAACGCCCACCGACACGCCAACCCCAACTGCCACGGCAACCCCCACCCTGACGCCAACTCCCACTGAGACCCCAACCACAACCCCGACAGCAACAGCAACCCCGCCCCCGACAGCCACGCGCCCCCCCACCCTGACGCCAACCCCCGTCCGCATCGGCCTGCAACCGACAGCCACACCCGCTGCAACGGCCACAGCAAGCCCGACAGAGCTCCCCCCACCCCTCCCAGAAACGGTTGCCGAGAGCACGCTGGAGGGCCCCGAACCCCGCACCAGCATCCGCGGTGCCGGGGAGCGAGCCGCCGATGCCCTGGGACAGGCCCGACGCAACAATCCTACAGAAACAGCAGACAGCGCACCCCCAGCCCCCTCGAATCTGCTTCAGCCCTCCGCCACACCGACAGAGCTCCCCGAAAACACGCCCCCCGCCACACCGACAGGGCTCCCCGAAAACACACCCTCCGCCACACCGACAGGGCTCCCCGAAAACACACCCTCCGCCACACCGACAGGGCTCCCCGAGAACACACCCCCCGCCGCACCGACAGGGCTCCCCGAGAACGCGCCCCCTGCCGCACCGACAGGACTCCCCGAGAACGCGCCCCCCCCTTGGAGCGCACTCGATCTGGCTGCTGAGCTCAGCAGACGGCTGCCTGTCGTTTTGCTGGGGATGATCGGCCTGTTTGGCGCGCTTCTCCTGGCAGCGGGAGTGGCGATCCTGCGCGGGCCACGCGATATTTGAGGAAAACATGTTGACTCTGCAAAGTCTGGTTGAACTCCTGCCACACAGCCGCCTCTACCCAGGGCCAGACGCATCGCTTCAGGCTGCAGTGGTGGCAGTCTGTGCAGACAGCCGTCAGGTCAGCGCAGGTGCGCTGTTTGTGGCGACCGCAGGCGCACAGCACGATGGGCACCGCTATGTGGCTGCAGCTGTTGCGCGAGGAGCGGTGGCTGTGGTGGGAGAATATGACTGGTCAAGGTTGCAGCAGGTCGCCGATGTACAGCCAGCCTCGTTCATCTATCTGCAGGTTTCCGACAGCCGGTATGCGCTGGCGCTGGCCAGCGCAGCCCTGCACGCCTTTCCCTCCCGGCAGCTGGCTGTGGTTGGGGTCAC
>CAIOHJ010000403.1 GCA_903858085.1 uncultured Chloroflexota bacterium | reverse complement strand
CAGGTTGACGATGGGGCGCGAGTCGATCTTGGAGCGAGGGGCCGCCCAGCAAGCATTTGAGGCAGAGCTGGCGCAGGTTGACCAGCTGTTGCGTGCTGCGGTCGCTGATCTGTTTCCTCCTTTCAGCCAGCTGGTGGCAGCACAGGCGGGCGGCAGCCTGCGTCGGGCAGCCATCGTGCTGGCTGCGGGGACGGCCGAGGAAGAGAGCCCACGTCTGTGCGAGCAGCGGGTGGCGCTGGCCGCCGCCTTGGAGATGCTGCACCGTGCGCTGGCGGTCCATATGCGGGTGGGCAGCACATCCAAGCCGACTGCCCCGAACCTGACTTTGCTGGGGAGCACGATCCTGGCTGGCGACTACTGCTTCAGCCGGGCGGCAGCTCTGGCGGTGCGCACGGGCGAAGCGGCCGTGGTCGAAATTTTTGCGGATGCACTGAAACGAGTGAGTGAAGGGCATCTGCGTCAGCGTTTTGACGGTGCCCTGGAGCCTTACGACGAGGACAGCGAACTGTTCAAGGCAGGGGCTACTGCTGCGATGCGGCTGACACGGGCAGCGGAAGAGACGCAGCAAGCCATTTTGGAGCTGGTCGCTGGTCTGGCTGCGCGTCCGAGTGGGCAGCTGCTGCTGCCATCCCACGCGTTGACGCCAGCCCAGCTGGGCCGCTGGCAGGTCTTGTTGCAGTGGTGGTCAGCGCACCCAGCCGCAGAGACCGATTGAGACGCCGGGCGGGAGCCCCTCCTCCGTCCATCGCTTGCCTGTTTGCTAACAAATCTCCAACAATTTTCCAATCACTGTTTAATCATGGGGTGGTAGAGTGTGCTTCAGCCAAAAAATTGCGGCGAGCAGCTCGCCTCTTGATGAGAAAAATCTCATGTTTTGGGGGCTAGACAACGGCGCAAAAGTATGGTTTAATAATTGCAAAGGTTTTGTATCAGATTTATACTCTTTGCAGGTTTTGAAAAAGATATGCAAAGGGCTCGAAGATGCAATGTCCAACAAATGTCGAGCAATTATCTGAGACGCAGCCAGCAACCGATCCAAGTGGAACCAGCGTAGTCAAGGAATAAGGAAGACACCCATGAAAACCAGCCTGCGTGAGCCCCAGAGCATTTCGTTTGTTGCCCCAGCGATGGCTGCGCCGTCGACTGTGCTGGGAGGGCGCGTGGCCAGTGTTCCTCAGATGCTTACCGCTTTGCGCGAAGAAGACCCGGCATTCGACAAAGTGATTACGGCCCGGCGGGTAGAGCGCGGGCAGCTGATTGCCTCGGTGGAGGCAATGGGGTCGCGCATGTATGTGTTGATGGCTGGCAAGGCCAATCTGCTTTGCACCAACAGCGAAGGGCGTCGTCTGGTGATTGCCACCTTGGAGCCGGGAGCGATCTTTGGGGAAGGTGCGCTGGACAGCTTCAGGGAGCCCAATGTATTTGCTGAAGCGGCAGAGGAGTGTCTGGTCTGGATGATTCCAAACAGCGAGGCGCGCAACATGACGATGCAGTACCCGATTCTGGGGTGGGGGATGTTGCAGACCTACGGTGTGCGGCTGATGCAGGTCGAGAACAACCTGGAAGATGTAGCGTACAAGAAATTGCCGGAGCGTCTGGCGGCGCTGTTGATCGACCTGGACCAGGACGACAGTGGTGTGATCAAAGGGGTCAGCCATCAGGCGTTGGCCGACCATTTGGGCACCTACCGCGAGACGGTGAGTGCCATTTTGCGTGATTTCAAGCGTCAGGGGCTGGTCGAGCTGGGCTATCGGCGTATCAAACTGGTAGATGCCGAGACGTTGCGCGAGGTAGGGGGTCTGTGGGAGTGGTAAGCAGCGCCTGTCCGGATCTGTCTGAAGCTGTGGAGAAGAGATCGAAGCTTTGCAAAGAGCTCTTCTCCGCAGCCACCCCCTGGTAAAAATTCCCCCCAAAAGAGCGACAATTGTTGTTGAGATGAGTTGACTTGACAGTCATCCTCTGCTATACTGTCTGTACAACTTAGGGATCAAATCTGTTATAGGGCTTTTCCACTTTCCTTTCAACAAATCCCTAATTGTCTACGACAGCTGTTGTCCACAAGGAAAGACTTGTTTACTCCCACCAGTAACAGCGAGTTGCTGCACATTTATTTGTAGGCCGAACTGGCCGCTGCTGCTTGAGAAGTCGAAGAGGGCAATTCCCTGTTGGCAGGAACAGAGCAGTGCTGCATTGGGAAGCGGCTGACCTTCAGTGCGCCATCCTCAATTGGAACCAGTTTGGGCTGGTATCCGTTGGGTTTGCATACGATTTTTCGGGTGTTATCACCCGCAGACAATTACGGGATAGAAGGATGATTGGATATGCTGGATGAGAGCATTCCCCTGGAACAAATGACGATTGGTCAGTTGGAAGATCTAAACCTGGAGGAGCTGCGCGACATTGCTCGTTCGGCCAATGTGACTGGGTACACCCGTCTGAAGAAGTACGACCTGGTGATGCGTCTGTTGCGTGCCAGCGCAGAGCAGGCCGGGTTTATTTTTGGCGGGGGTATTTTGGAGATTGTGCAGGAAAACATTGGATTTTTGCGGAGCGACCATCTGCTGCCAGGGCCGGAAGATGTCTATGTGAGCCAGAGTCAGATTCGACGGTTCGGGTTGCGGACCGGTGACCTGGTGATCGGCCAGGTGCGCCCTCCCAAAGATACAGAAAAGTTTCATGGATTGTTGAAGGTCGAAGCGGTCAACGGCCTGGACCCGGAGGAAGCCAAGAAGCGTCCTGTCTTTGAGAAGATGACCCCGATCTTTCCCAACGAACAGATCTTGTTGGAGACCCGCCCCAATGTCATTTCGACCCGTATGATCGACCTGCTTTCGCCCATCGGGCGTGGCCAGCGTGGTCTGATCGTCAGCCCCCCCAAGGCTGGGAAGACCACCGTGTTGAAGCGGGTTGCCAATGGGATCACCTCCAATTACAAGAACATCCATCTGATGGTCGTCCTGATCGGCGAGCGGCCCGAGGAGGTCACCGACATGGATCGTTCTGTCGAGGCTGAGGTGGTGAGCAGCACCTTCGACGAGCCTGTACAAAACCATGTGCGCGTCGCTGAAATGGCCCTCGAACGGGCAAAACGGCTGGTGGAAGGCCGCCGCGACGTGGTCATTTTGCTGGACAGCATCACCCGTCTGTCGCGCGCCTACAACCTGACGGTTCCCCCTTCTGGCCGCACGCTCTCTGGGGGCATCGACCCGGCTGCCCTCTATCCCCCCAAACATTTCTTTGGTGCTGCACGCAACCTGGAGGAGGGGGGCAGTTTGACGGTGATTGCCACCTGTCTGGTCGATACTGGCAGCCGGATGGACGATGTGATCTACGAAGAGTTCAAAGGGACCGGCAACATGGAACTCCATCTGAGCCGGAAGCTGGCTGAACGCCGGATTTTCCCGGCCTTCGACATCGAGCGCAGCGGCACGCGCGCTGAAGAGAAGCTGCTGGACGCCGAAACCCTCTCCAAGGTCTACACCTTGCGCCGGATGATCGACGCCATGGGTGGCGGCGGCGAGGCCATTTTGCCGATCATTGAACGGATGAGCCGGACCCGTGACAACCGGGAATTCTTGGAAACGTTGACCAAGCGCTAGATCGATGCGCGTTTTTTTGTGTACGAAAAACCTACGATTCAACGACGATCCCGGTACAAGCTGCCGGGATCGTTTTGTTGGGCAGGGAAAACGCAGTGTATGCACTTGGCAAGCCTTCTGCGGTATGCTATTAT
>CAIOHJ010000402.1 GCA_903858085.1 uncultured Chloroflexota bacterium | reverse complement strand
TGACCTGCGCCTGGGCCAGTTCGTTCTGCACAGATTCGATCAGCTGTACCGGCACATCGCCGTACAGGCGGTTGGCATACTCGACATACACTTTTGCCCACGTGGTCGCTAGCTCTGCAGCTTTCTCGGGTTCACCGGCACGGGCGGTGATCTGGATCAGATCGCCCTCGGTGCGGCTGCCTGGTGCCGTGGCTGCCGTAGCATCGATCTGCTTGAGCAACTTGGTCGGTGCTCGCTCTTCTTCGTCGAACGCAGCGCTGAGCTGTTCGGCCACTACTTCAGCCACTGCATTGCTCGCTACCAACCCCACCAACGCAACTCGCCGGGTGTTGGCCGGATTGTCTGCGTCCAGCGTCGTCCGGAAATTCTCATCAAATTGGATGTCTCGGCTGGTGCGGGCAATCGCTACGCTGGCAGTCGCTGAGTAGGCCGGGGGCGTGACCGCACGCTCGATCAGCACGACCCCTGCAGCAACCAGCACAGCCAGCACCGTGATCGCCAGGATCTCCCAGCGCCAGGCGATCAGCACGTCAAGATACTGGCGCAGGTCGATCTCGTCGTCTCCGTACGGTTGGGCAGGCGTTCTCTGATTGAGTTCTTGCATAGAGGATTTTCCTGGCTCTCCGCTCTGTTCGCTCATTGTCGTTATCTGGCCTCCAAGCCTACTGTACCCCGCATGCTTTTGTATCTTTGCGTTTTATGCACATGGTATGATTATATGCCCGTTGGCCAGGACGGGCAAAAAATCGGCATATTTTGAGGGTCTTATGTGCCTGGCTCGGCTGTGCACTCTCTGGTTGTGGGCTGGAGACACAGCCCACTCGCAATAATCGCCTGACAGGCTGCGATCCGCTCGCGCCGCTGAGGTCGCACCGTTGACGCCTTCGAGCAGGAGTTTGCCGCCGCAGTCGGCGCCCGCCATGCTGCCGAGCTCAGCACCCTGCTCAATCAATGAACAGGGCGCCTTAACCGTTGCCGCCGTGCCGAACCGGCCGTCGGCGCGCATCTTCATGGGCGATGCAGGCAGCGCCTTCCTGGGTTTCACGCTGGCGACGTTGGCTGTGCTCGGCGGGCTTGCCGAGCGCAAGATCATCGTGTGCACGGGCATCAGCCAGGCTGGGCAGGCGGCGATGGAGGAGTTTACGGGGGCCGTTAAAGATTTGATCGGTGGATGCATTACAGCTTCTCCAGTGCCGGGCAGCAGGTGGAAAAGACGATTCGCACACCTGCTTTGGCGACAGAGCAGTGCGGTGATAGACTGATTGTGCAGAAAGCGATCAGCGAACAACACCTCTGACGCGTGGTGTATCGAATTGAGTATGGAACTGGACGAAGATCGACCCGAGGATATGTTGACCATCGAATCAGCGGCAGCCATTGCACCACAGCAGATGGCACGCTATCGCGCCACGGCGCAGCAACGCGCGATCGAACGGCAACAGATGCTGGAAACTCGACGCCAGGCTGCCTGGGGTGTGGCTCGACGTGCGGCCGCGCTGCTCAAGGTCGATTATGGCGTCAGTCGCGTGGTTCTTTTTGGTTCGTTATCGCGCGACGAACCGTTTACCCCTCATTCTGACATTGACCTGGCGGTTTGGGGGTTGGATGAGCGTGTCTACTATCGGGTTGTGTCCCGATTGCTTGACCTTGATCTGTCGGTATCGATCGATTTGCTGCGAGCAGAAACATTGAGTGACGACCTGATCCATGCAATTCAAACCACAGGGATATCGCTATGACCTCCTATTCCGTTTTGGCAGGTCGCATCCGCGAAGCACTGAGCGATCTGCAGCGTGTTGTTCATCGCGTACAAGAGCTGCTAAACAAAGCGCAGCAACGCAACGACGACGACTATCTGGATGGTGTCGCCTTGAACCTGTATGGTTTTTATGCTGGCGTGGAACGAATTTTTGAGGATATTGCGCGCAATCTGGATGAAGCTGTTCCCACTGGGCCAGACTGGCGTCGAGATCTGTTGCTGCAAATGTCGGCGGCAATTGATGGCGTCCGCCCACCCGTCATCAGCCAAGAGACCCGTTTCTGTCTGGACGAGTATCGCGGATTTCGTCACGTGGTGCGCAATGTTTACACGTTTAATCTACGCCCGCTCCGATTGCAGGAAC
>CAIOHJ010000401.1 GCA_903858085.1 uncultured Chloroflexota bacterium | reverse complement strand
TGCAGCGTCTCCAGATGGTGGGTGATGGCCTGGCGCAGCAGCGCCTCGGCATGTGCCTGCTCCGCAGGCGAGGCAGTCGCCGGCAGGGTCATCTGCAGCGCGCCGGTCAGTTCCACGCGCGTGGCATAGGCAAAGAGGATGACCGGCTTGGGCGTCTCAACAAACGAGGCCTCGATTGCATCGACATCAGCCAGCTGTTCGCCGTCGAAGAGCCGTGCGCGCAGCCGCACGTGCAGGTCGTAGAGCGCAGCGCTCTGCCACAGGGCGGCATCCGCCGCCGTCAGGCTGTCGATGGCGACTTGCAGACAGTGTGCCGCCTCTGCGCGCAGCGCCTCGACCTGCGCAGCGGCTGCGGTCAAGGCGACATCGCGCACTACGGCAGCCGCTGCCTCGTCGAGGCCGAAGCGTTCGCTGGCCTTTTGCTGCTCGTCGCGCAGCTTTTTCTGCGCAGTGTTGATCTTGGTGCGATCCTTCACCGGGTCAAGCTCGGCGGTCTGGCTGTTGAATTTCTCCTCGGCAGCGTTGAGCGCGCTCTGCTGGGCGGCCTGGGCAGTGCGCACCGCAGACTGATAGGTGGCAATCGCGCCAGCATTGATGGAAGCCTCCAGCGTCTGGCCTGGAAAATCCGCCAACTGCGCCGTGCTCAGCGCCTGGAGGTGCGCGACCAGCATCTCCTGCACCGCGGCGCGCCATTCGCGCTCGCTGCTCGCCTGTTGGCGCTGCAGCCGTGCCAGGATTTCGCGCACAACGACGCGCCCGCCCCCCCCGTCATGCGACTGCTGCAATTCGGTGAAGTGTTCCTGCAGCGTGGCGATCAGCGCACTCTGCAGCGTGGGCGGCAGCCCAACTTGCCAGCCGCCGGCTGCGACCCGCTGCCCGACGCCGGCGAGAAAGCTCTGTAAGGGAGTCAGCACAGCGCCGCGGCTCTCCGCAGGAAGCGCCTGCACAGCGTTGCTGGCCAGCAACGCTGCGGCGGCGGTGCGCGTGGCCAGGGTGTGGCTGTAGTGCGCAGCCAGACGCGCCGCCAGGTCGGCGCCGGGCAGCGTAACGGCGACCTGCACATCGACGGGCAATTCTTTGAGTTCGGTGGCGGCGCGCACACGCTGCGCCGTAAAGCGCTCGTAGAGGCTGGCGTCGATGCGGCGCGCCATCAGGGTATAGGCAGTGCGGACGGGCGCAGCGGCGGGGTCGGTCGTGGCGGACACAGACCGCTCGGCGACGATCTGCAGATCCTCCAGATCGACGACACCCTTCACCGCCAGCACTTCGGCGGTCAACTGCGAAAAGAGCAGCGGCTGCCCCATCGGCACACGGCTGATAAAGCCGATGACTGCGTCGTTTACCTGTCGTTCGACGGCCAGCCGTTCTTCACCTTTGACGCGGGCATCGACGGCAATGCGCAGCACCACGGTCAGTGCGATGGGCTGCGCCGCCGCCAGCACGACATAGATGCCCGCGGCGCGCACTGCGTCGATCCGCTGTTGTACCTGAGTGCGATTGCGTGGGGTCAGTCCATCGACATAGATCCAGATGACGCCAGGGTGGGCGCGGTCTTCTTTGATGCGCATGGCGCGCACGCCAGGCAGGCTGAGCACAGCATTCTCGAGGGCCGTGTGCGACGCCCGTCCCGAGGCGAGCAGCGCCTGCTTGGCGCGCTGGCGCAGCTCTTCGTCGCTCTCCCGGTCGCGCCCCAGAAAGCGGATCGGGCTGTTGTTGTTGACCAGCTTGACCCCCGGCACAGGCTGCGGCATCACGACGACGCTGTTGGCGTCGCTCGCCATCTCACGCCCGCGTATGTCGGCCTGCACCTTGACGGTGACAGTGTTCTCGCCGACAGCCAGGACTCCCTCCTCGATCGTCAAGTATGACTTTTTGGGTGGCTCCTGGCTTTCGTCCTCCACGGTGGTGACCAGCGTGCCAGCCGGGATGGCCAGCACCTCGTAAAAGCCTGGATCGCGGGTGAAGGTCACTTCGCCGGTGGCAAAGTCCGGCTCGTTCCGCTTGATGCCCAGCACGGCAACGACCCGCTCCAGGCTGGCGCCTTCGGCCGTGTCGACATAGCCGGCCTGGTAGACCAGATCGAGCTGCTCGTAGAGGGTCGCCATCTCGATCGCAAAGGACTCGAAGAGCGAACGCACGACGCTGCCTTCCTGGTAGTCCGTGAGTTCTGGCGCCCGGCTGCGCGCCTCCTGCTCCAGGCGAGTA
>CAIOHJ010000400.1 GCA_903858085.1 uncultured Chloroflexota bacterium | reverse complement strand
GCCCGGCTGTGGGTTGCCCGGCTGTGGGTTGGCAGAGAGAGTGGGGCAGTGCGCATCCTGCCCCACCTCGACGGCGTCTATCGGACTGTGACGGGCAAGAAGAGCTGCCAGGGGAGCGGATCCAGGAGGAAATCCTGTTTTTGTGTTGTCCGGTCGACGACTGTGACGGCTCGTTGCAGTGGAGGGCGGCCTGCGGCTGCGGCGGTGATGTCGCTGCTTCCAGCTGGAAGCCAGAACAGATAAAAGGCGTCTGCGACTGCCGGGTCATCCGGGGTTGCCGTGCTGGTGGCTGTCTGCCCTGCACTGGTGACGACGACGCCCGCCAGCGCGTTGGCGGGCGTGCCAGCATAGGTCGTGCCGAAGACCAGGCCGCCTGGCAGCGACGTGCAGGTGTTGACGGCAAGATCGTCGACCGCCAGATGGGTGCCGTAGGCGCTGATCCCCTGGAGCCCAACGTGCACCTGCTGGTTGGCGTAGTCGTTCAGGCTGACCCTGTGCTGGACCCACTGGCCGGTCGGGGGATCCAGCCGGCCGATCGGCGAGCCAACGTTTTGCCAGCTGCTGTCTGCGCTGCAGTCTGTGGCGGTGCAGACCTGTACCTGGAGCTGGTCTGGGTTGTCTGAGAGTTCTGCGGTGTGATAGAGCCAGAAAGTCAGGGCAGCTCCGGCTGTGTTGCGGAAGTCAAAGGCGCGCCAGAGGCGGGCGGTGACCCCTGGTTCTACGTCGAACGAGTTGAAGTAGACCTGGCGTGTTCCGCTGTGGGGAGAGACGGTGGTATCGCCGTATTGGGGGCTGATGTTGAGGGTGCCTGCCGAACGCCAGCGTCCTTCTGTGGTCTGTCCGCTGCTACTCCAGCCCTCTGGCAGCGCAGCGTTGGCTGTGCCTTCGAATCCTTCGCTGTAGGAGCTGCCCACGGCAAAGCCAGGTGCCTGGCAGCCGTCGTCGCTTTCATCGGCGGCAGCAGGGGAGTGGGCGATGTCCAGCCTGGCGTTGGCGCTGGTGGCGCGGAGGGAGACGCTGGCTGTGAAGTAGCCAGCCAGCCAGGGGGTTGATTGCAGGGTATAGGAGATGCCCTGCAGCAAGGTGACCGTATAGGCGCCGGTGGCGGGGTCGCTCCAGGTTTTGGATGAGCCGGGTTGAACGGACAGGGCAGTGTACAGCGGGAAGCCACGCAGGGCGTCGCTGACCACGCCGGTCACCACCACAGGGGGGAGCGGCGTCAGGGTGACATTGGTGGTGACGGTGCTGCCAGCGCTTCCGGTGACGTTGGGCACCACGGCGGACTGGTAGCCGGCTGCGGCGGCTGTGAGGGTGTAGGTGCCTGCGGTGGCGTAGAGGGCGTAGCGTCCAGCCTCGTCGGTGAGCCCGCCTCCCCCGGAGGGGGAGAGGGTGACCTCTGCTCCGGCCAGCGGTGTCCCATTTTGTGCGGTGACAGTGCCGTTGAAGGTGGCCAGGCCGGCGGTGTGGGTCAGGGTGATGGGGCCAGAAAGGGCAAAAAAGACATTGTTGCTGCAGACGATCTGGATGCGCGCCTGCGTCGAGGAGGTGGCGGGGAGCAGGACAGATTCGCTGCCGTCGTTGCTGGTGGCGTTGGCCAGGGGCACGAAGCTGGTGCCCCCATCGGTGGACAACAAAATATCGACGCTGCTGCATTGGATCGGCGCCTGGTCGGTTCCGGCGACTTCCCAGCTGACGGGGATCTGGGTGCCGGCGGGCCAGAGGGAGGAGCTGGCGGGTTGTGTGACTGCAAACGCCGCTCCTGTGTTCACAACCTGGAGCCTGACCGACCGATCGCTCACCCCGCCGCCGCCGGGCTGTCCGTCGCGCGCTATCAGACGGAAATTGAGGGCGCGGGTGGTGGTGGGCAGCGCTTCTCCCAGGGTAGAGGTGTGGTTGAGGAGATCGCTCCACCGGGGGAAGACCCGCTGGGCCCCTGGGGTCGGGTTGAAGACGCGAAAGAGCGGGCGGCTTCCGTCGTCGACAGCAGCTTCTGCTGCGGTCTGTGTGTCGCTGCCCAGATCCATCTGCTGCCATTGATAGGTCAGCGGATCTCCGTCCGGGTCGGTGGCGCTGCCGGTCAGAAAGAAGGGGGTGCTTGCTGGGATCGTGTAGGGGGTCAGCGCAGTGAGGGTGGGTGGCTGGTTGCCGGTGGCTGTCCGGACAGCGCAGCTGTCGCCGTTGTCGTTGACCGTATAGTCGAGGATCTGGTCGAGGCTGATGGCGTGAAAATAGGGGTCGCTGTTGTTTTGGACATTCTGGGGGGCGCAGATGCCGGCGTAGGCCATGATGGTGGTGCCGCTGCCCGGCTCGAAGGCTGTTCTGGCGGAGCGGTTGCCGTTGCAGGAGCCGCTGGCTGCATTGAAGGTGTGGGTGGCGCCAAACTGATGGCCCATCTCGTGTGCGACGTAGTCGACGTCGAAGGCATCGCCGACAGGGCTGCTGGATCCTGTGACCCCGCGCGCCTTGCTGCCCGCCGTGCAGGGTGAGTAGAGTTGGGCCACCCCGCCTCCTCCTGTGGAGAAGACGTGGCCGATGTCGTAGTTGGCGTTGCCGATGACGGCGTCGAGCGTGGTCTGGTTTTCGTCGAGCATATCGAAGCCGTTGTCGTTGGTATAGGGATCGCTGGCCCCGTCGGTGTAGAGGAGGGCGTCGTTGTTGGCGATCAGCGTCATGTGGATAGAGACTTCTCGTTCGTAGATGCCGTTGACCCGGTTCATGGTGGTGACGATGGCGGCCAGGGCGGCGGCTTTCATCTGGGCGACGGTGGGGGCGGTCAGATTTTGGGCCTGAAACTGGGTATACTCGCCGGTTGCGGCGACCGCCAGCCGGTAGGTGCGCAGGGTGGTTCCGGAAGTGCCCAAAGCAGCCAGTTCGGCGCGGATCATCTTTTCGGAGGGGAGTGCGTTTTGGGGGGCGTCGCTCTCGGTGTGTGTGTCGGTGTGTGTGTCGGTGTGTGTGTCGGCGGCGCAGAACCAGCTCTCGCTGCCTGGCCGATTCGTGTAGTCGTGGCGGTAGAAACTTTGATAGAGGGTCGTCTGATTGGGAAAGAGGGGGTCGATATAGACGGTGGGGCCGGCGGACAGGATCTGGGCGTGAAAGCCATGGGGGGTGAAGTCAAGGCGGGCGCTGGCGGTGGGGTCATCGACCCCGACCCCGCGATAGGTCTGGATGGCTGGGTACCGTGCTGCCAGTTCTGGCGCCATGATGGGTGTGTTGACGATGCGGAAGTGCTGAAAGGTGCCGTCTGGCAGGGGCAGCTCGAGCAAAATTCCTCTGGTGTCTGCTTCCAGCCGTTCCTCTGTGCGTTCGCGGGGGGTGCTGGCCAGCAGCGCCGACATGGCGGCGACGTCGAGAGCCAGCGTGCGGTAGTGCGTTGGGGTGGTGATGCGTGCCGCCGAGGCGGGCAGGGGTGCTGGATCTACGTCGGTCCACAGCACGGCTGCTGGGGGCTGCGCATCTGGCTCTTCTGAGCTGGCCCGGGCCAGGTGTACAGAGCAGGTCAAGAAAAAGCAGCAGGCGCCCAGGAGTGCCAGGCTGGTGCGCACCAAAAAAGAGGCATGGTTCATGTGGATCTCCTTGAAATCTGAAACAGTCTGACGGGTCAGCGTGCAGGACAGGCAGCCCGCTGGCTGCCGTCCCTCACCCCACCAATGCTTTCAACAGCACATCGCGCGCGTCCAGGTAGAACTGAATATCCACCTTTGTCGCCATCTCATCCGACAGATCGAACAGCTGCCGCCGGCACGCCACCGGCATCAGCAGGGTTGAGGCGCCCTTCTCCACGGCGATTTCGGCCAGGGTCACCGGGTTGTGGATGGGTTCGACCGAGCCGCCCAGGTTGATTTCGCCGGCGACGATCAGCCCGCCGCGTGCGCTTTTGCGCAGCAGGCTGCCACACAGCGCCACCAGCACGGCAATGCCCAGCCTGGTGCCCGATTTGGCGGCGTCGAACGCGCGCAGCTGCACCGTGAATTCATGTTGGCGCGGGTCGCGGTCGCCGACCAGCTGGTGGGCGCGGGCATAGAGATTCTGCTCGGCATAGCTGGCGCTTTCGCGGAAGGCGGGGGGCACCGGCTTGTTGAGAATCTTCACACCGGCGCCTGGCCCGCTGTTGACCTCGATGCGGTAGAGGCCTGGATGTTCGTCTGCGCCGCCGGGGCTGATGCTCCACACCTGCCCTGGCTCCAGCGGGTCGCTGCCGATGCGGTTTTCGTTTTGCAGTTCGGGTGTTGCGACGAACTGTTCGACACCTTGGCTGCCAGAGACATAGCTGAAGTGTGTATTGCGGAATTCGGCGGCGCCGATACGCTTTTGCTGTTCCTTGACGCGGCGGCGTGACTCCATGGCGATGCGCACGGCCCACTCCAGGTCCTCGTCGGCAACCGGCGCATCGGCGCCCGGATAGAGCAACTTGAGCAGCCCGCTCACCGTCTTGTTGACTGCATTGCTGTCGCGGCCGCTCAGTGCGCCGCCGTAGTAGATGCGGTTTTGCAGTGTGGCGATGCGGCTCTGGTTGCGCAACCGGCTCCAGCACTCGGAGAGAAAATCGCTCACCAGGCCGAAGTGGTCGGTCAGCAGGCCTTTGCTGATCTTGGGCACATCCCAGCCGGGCAGGTAGGCGTGGATGCGGTCCATGAAGGCAGTGTCGTCGCGCATCTCGGGTGGCAGCGGGCCGAGCAGGTGGCCAATGCGCTGTTGGTGCTCCACGTCCACGTCGAAGTTGCCGACCATGACGATGCTGCCGTCGGCGCGGATGCTCTCTTTGCCGCGGCTGAACTCGCCTGATTCCATGTAGCCTTTCAGAATATTGACGCCGTCTTTCTGGTCAAAGGAGATGCCCGACACCTCGTCGAAGCAGACGACATCGTACTGGCAGACCAGACCGCGCTGGCCGCTGGCATTGTTGACGAACATGCGCGCCACCGTGGCCTTGCCGCCCGAAACCAGGTGTGCGTAGGGGGAGATTTGTTGGAAGAGGTGGCTCTTGCCTGTGCCGCGTGGGCCCAGCTCGACCATGTTGTAATTGCGTTCGACAAAGGGCACCATGCGCAGAAAGAAGGCGTTGGCGGCGCGTTCGTTCAGTCCTTCCGGCTCGATGCCGATGCTGCGCAGCAGGAGGTGTTTCCAGGCTGCAGTGGTGAAGTGGGAGCGTGCGGCCGCCAGCGTCTCCAGCACATCGCGCTTGGAGAGCTGGATCTCGCGCAGGCTGCTGATGCCGAAGGGGCGCCCCCGGTTCTCCTGGGCGACGGCTGCATCGTAGGCCAGGCCGATCTCGGCGTAGAAGCCGCCGGTGAGCATGCGTTCGTGCTGCGTCACCAGCTCAGCGGCGATGCGCACATCGGTGAGGCGCAGGCTGGGCAGCGTGGCCACGTAGGCGTCGCTTTTGGCATCCAGCCGTGCGGTGATCAGGTCGATGATTCTGACCTCGCCCTGCTCGCGGGCGTGCGCTTTGAAGAGCTCCTCTTCGCCGGCTTTGACCGTGCGTGACTGCAGCTGGCGCTGCACGATCTGGATGCCTTCCTGGATTTCGTCGGGCTCCACGCTGGCGCAGTAGCGGCCCAGCAGAAATTCGACCACATAGGTCGGCACAGGGAACTGGCGGCTGAAGGTGCGCACCAGATCTTTGCGCACCAGGTAGCCTTCCAGTGTCTCTGCCGCGGTGCGGTCGATGGTATCCAGCTCAACGCTCATGGCAAGCCTCCCAGGAGGGTGGGCATCTGTGCGATCAGGGTGCCCTCGGCGTCCAGCACGACGAGGGTCGCCTCTGTGCCGGCCAGGTCAACATCCTCGACGACGAGCGAGACGACACCGCTCTCTTTGAAGGGTTTGGGGGTCACCGCAAGGGACGAATCTGGGCGGCCGGCGTGGGTGCGAATGTCGGCGGTCAGACCGGACGCGTCGCCCTCGACGGCAATCGAGCAGCGCATGCCCTTCCAGCCCACGTCCGTGAGGGTGACGCTGCGGCGCACGGCTGCTTTTGCTGCGGTGACCGTCAGCGCCAGCGTCAGGCATTCCTGCAGGCTGAGTCCGCCGTGCGCGTATTCCATGCCGGCGCGATAGCAGCTCACGCCGTCGGCCAGGGCAAAGGAGTGTGCTGGATTCCAGAACCACGGATAAAGGCGTGCTGGGGTGTACGCTCCTGGCTTGATGGCGGCGCAGCGCCCCCATTTGTTTTCGGTGAGCGTCGCTGGCAGGTCGCCTTTGGGCAGGCCGCCTGGAAAGAGCAGCCAGCCGTGGTCGGCGACGACATGAATGGTATGCCAGCCTGCGGCTTGCAACCGCTGAATGCGTTCAGCGATTTCGTCGAGCAGGGGCACCAGGTGATAGACCAGCCGCCAGCCGCGGCTGTGGCCCTCCGTATCGATCGAGCCGGCCTCGCACCAGGCGCTGCCTGTGGGATCGCCTGTGGCTTCGCCGGTCAGCACCTGCCAGCCGGCCTCTTCGAGCAGTTTGTGCAGCGTATAGCCGCCCTTGAGCGACTGGCCTGTGGCGGCGATCAGCGGGTCGAATTCGCTGGTGGCGTCTGCGCCGCGGATCTGATGGGCGACTGGTGCTACGGCGGGCTTGGCTGTGGCCGTGACGCTGGGCAACGCAGACCAGCGTGGGTGGCTCGAAACAGTGCAGCCTGCCGCGTGGAGCTGTTCGACCAGCCGCTGTCCCAGGTCGAAGCGCAGCCCGTCGACGAAGAGATAGCAGACGCCCGGCCGGGCCGGCGCGGTCTTTGTGGTAGGCGGTTCGCTGCCGGGGTAGCCGGCTGTCTGGACCAATTGCTGCAGGTAGCGGGCCGATTCCTCGGCCCAGGCCAGATACATGGCGCTGGCTGCTGCCTTCACGGCTGCCAGATCTTCGGGTGCTTTCACGGTTGCCAGCGCGGTCAGGAACGCGTGGTCGGCGCGCCAGCCGCTCCGCTGGTAGCCGGCCGCCAGGTCGTCGAGGTTCCCGGCCGCCAGCGCGATTTCGGTGGCTGTCGCCAGGTCGGCCAGCGGCTGGAGCGCGCGTGCCAGCGGTGCAGCGCCCACCGTCGCCCACACCCAACGTCGGCGCTCGCTGTGCTGTTTCTCCAGCTCGCCGATGCGCCGGCGGGCACTGTGCGGGGGCAGGTCGGCCAGCGCCATCAGGTCGGCGCGCAGGAGGGCTTCCTGGCTGTCGTTCCACTGGGGCCAGCTTTCGTGCGTGGCTGCGCTGGCAAAGAGATCGGCGGGGGGCATGGCGCAGCGCCGGATGCGGTCGGGAATTGCTGCGTAGTGTTGTGGTGCCTCGCAGAAGCGTGCCCAGACCTGTTGCCAGGCGCCCTTGCGCTCTGCCAACGCGGTGGCCCCGTCCAGCACGCTGGCGCGTTCGGGGTCGAGGCCATATTGGGTGCGGGTGATATCCGCGAAAGCCCGCCATTCTGCTGCGGTGCGCTGCTGGCGAAAGGCCAGATCCTGGTCGAGCCAGTAGAGCAGATCGCGCACGGGGTCCGCCACAATCAGCCGGTTGAAGTCAATGGCCTCCAGCCGTCGCCCCTGCAGGGAGGCAGGATCTTCGTCGAGCAGCCAGGCCAGCGCGCCCTGCAGGGCGCGCTTCGTCTCGGCATCGGGCGCCACATCCAGGCCCAGGCCGCCGCGCGTCGACTGCAGAAAGGCCAGGATCGTCCAGTCGCGAGCATTGGCCTGCGACCAGATCGCGCCGCGGAATTGCAGTTCGACGATAGCCTTGAGTTCGGCCGGGCAGGTGTTGACATCGCGCAGCTCCTGCCGGCTGTAGCCGGGCAGGTAGAAGACAGGCGTGGCGGCTCCAGAAATC
>CAIOHJ010000399.1 GCA_903858085.1 uncultured Chloroflexota bacterium | reverse complement strand
TTCATCTTGAGATAGCCGGCGAGCAGGCCGAAGTTGACCTCGGCGGTATGGCTGCCGGTGCCGTTGATCTCTTCGATGTCGTTGACCGAGATCGTGTCGGCCATGTCAAAGTCGCCGGAGAGCAGACCAGTTTTGCGGGTCGCCACATCCTCCGTCTTGCGCCATACCACCTTGGCCAGACGGCCAGCGCCCGGCCAGCCTTGCCAGTAGTCGGGCACAGCCTCCAGCTCGTAGACCTGGCCGATCTGCCAGTTGCCCTGGGCAAAAGGGCCGCTGCCCGCTTCATGGTCGATCAGATAGGCAGCGCCCTCGTCCCCCCCCTGGTCGTTGTCCATCGCCACCTTCTTGCTGACAATCGGCTGCTCCAGAAAAGCCAGCAGACGGTCGAAGTTGCCGTACGGGGTCTTCAGCGTCATCTTCACCGTGGTGTTGTCGGTAGCCACCACATTCTCGGGGTCCAGATACCCCATCAGCAGGCTGGCACGCTGTTTCTGGGCGCGCAACGTGCGCTGGTAGGAGTAGGCCACATCCTCAGCCGTCAGCGGGGTGCCGTCGTGGAACTTTGCCTGGTCGGTGATCTGAAACGTCCACTCGCGGGCGTCCTCAGAAGCAGACCACTCCTGAGCCAGCCCCGGCTCGATCGGCTGCGGCCAGCCCCCCTCAAAACGGAAAAGCCGGTCATACATCTGACGCATGACCGCATTGATCGAGTAGTCGGTGCGGTCAGAAGGGTCGATCGAAGCAATGTCCTGGGAGCCCCCATAAATCATCACCTGGGGGGTGATCCCGCCAGCGCTGCTGGCAGCAGAAGGTGCGGCCGGTGCAGCCGGCGCGCAGGCCGCCAATGCCACACCGCCAGAGAGCATGGCCAGGGTCTGCAAAAACTGGCGACGGCTGATGCGCCCGCTCTGAAAATCGGCGACCAGCGCCTGGGTTGGGTTCTGCAGTCTGCGTTTCATCTTCGGTTGACTCCTGAATCTGGTTGTACAAAAACTAAAAGCTGTCTCTCCCCTCCAGGCTGCAGAGTTGTCAGGGAAACGCACCACAGCTGGCCTCAAATACAGTAGACAATACTAGCACAAAGAGCGGCTCGCCGCAAAACACCGTTGCGGAGCGGGATCTTGCATCACCGCTGCCCGTACGCCGCCGGCAGCGGACGTGGTTCAAAACAGTCGAGCAGCACGCACTGCACAAACACCGCATAATTGGCGTCCATCGTCGTCTGCTGCAAGATGCGCACCCACCCGATCTGCTGCAAGCCCCGATCCTCGTCCACCAGCGGCAGCACCCCCTCCCCCAGATGGCGGGGATGGGCAGGGTAGCGCTCTCTGTCCAGCCAGTAGGACTCAGCCGCTGCCAGCCAGCTGCGATTGAAAAGTTTCCAGAAGAGAGCCAGGATTCCAGGATGTTGGGCGCACAGCGCCTGCGCCGCTGCCGGCCCTGCGGGCGTCACCCACTGGTGTGCCCCGACCTTGAGCAGACGCTCCTCGCGATACCACCAGAGCGGCTCGCTGTAGTTGGCTTTGGCCTGCTCGATCGCCGCCACTGTGGCGGCGGGCAGTTGAAAAGAGTGTTGGTTGGGAAATACGACCCGATATGGAACCATCACAGACCTTTTTGCTCCGATCCACGAAGAGTCTCCGCCGCCGGGCTCAGCCAGTAGCCGCAGCCACGCTCGGTGAGCAGATAGCGCGGGTGGGCCGGATCTGGCTCGATCTTGCGGCGCAGCCGGTAGACAAAAACTTTGAGGAACGCCGGCCCCTCGGCGCCCTCGTCTCCCCACACACGCTGCAGCAGACGGTCGTAGGGGACAATGCGGCCAGCGTTGCGAGCCAGCACTTCGAGCAGACGGTATTCTGTCCCTGTCAGCTGCACTGCCTGGCCCTCCACCGTCACACCCCGCCGTGCAAAGTCGACGCGCAAGGCCCCTGTGACATACGGGGGCTCGAAGGGGACTGCCTGCCCCTCGCTGCGCCGCAGCAGCGCACGGATGCGCGCCAGCAGCTCGAGGCAGCCGCAAGGCTTGACCACATAGTCGTCTGCCCCCAGTTCCAGCCCATGAACCTTGGCGAGCTCCTCGCCACAGGCCGAAAGCAGAATCACCGGCACACTGCTGGTGAGCCGAATTTCCCTGAGCAGGTCGTAGCCGTGCAGGTCGGGGAGCGCCAACAGCAGCAGGTCGGGATGGGCCTCGGCGAGCTGGAAGAGCCCCTGCGCCCCATCCTGGGCGACCAGCAGCTGCCACTCCGGCTCCTGCAGGGCGAGGGTGAGTTGCACAGACTGGACAAACGCAGCCTCGTCGTCGATCAAAAGAAGCAAGCGGCTGGCCTTCTTCATCCATCCCATCCTTCTCAGCCACCCATGTGGGCAGATCGTTCTCTCTCCATCCTACACTGGATTGCTCCATTTGAGAAGCCCTGGGGCGCCTCGGGGCGCCTTCGGGGCGGCTGTTCTGGGGTGTCGCCCAATTTTGTAACTTTTTGTTCACCGAAATCCACCATTTAATCCACCTTTCTGCTCCACAATAGAAGAGAAGATTGGCTTCTCCGTTGGGTCTTTTACAGGGGAAGGAGAATTGTATGCGAAGCGTACAGACAATGAACTGGTGGTTGGTCGTTGTCGGGTTGTTGGTAGCGGTGGCGCCATTTGCCTTTGGGTTCAACGGGATCGCTGCGGCGCTCTGGACTTTTCTGGTGATCGGGCTGGCGGTCGCCGTGCTGGCGGGGATTTCGGCCTCGATTGAGGAGGAGGGGACCATCAAGCTGCTGGACTGGATCACAGCTGCGCTGGGTGTAGCGTTGATCCTGGCTCCCTTTGTGCTGGGCTACATGGCGGTCATGGCCGCTCTGTACACCGGAATTTTGGGCGGTGCGGCGGTCATTGCCCTGACTGTCTGGGGAGAGGTCACGCTCGGCAGAGAGATGGGGCACGCGCAGTAAAAGGGATTGGGCCGCACACCCAAAATGTCCGGTTGAGGGGGCTGGCGAGAGCGCTGCTGGCCTCTTCGGCCAGACAACCAACCGCAGAGGGGGGGGCAGTCGCCCCCCCCTCTGCGCT
>CAIOHJ010000398.1 GCA_903858085.1 uncultured Chloroflexota bacterium | reverse complement strand
GGTCTGGGAGATGCAAGGAGAACTGGGCACCAGCCACGCCTACGAACTGGGCGGGGACTACCGCCCAGCCCCCTACTACAGCCAAGGGGTGTTGGGCGCCGATTTTGTCTGGGATGAGTCGGCAGGCGGCTATCGCATCGAGAACATTGTGGAAGGAGATGCCTGGGACCCCCAGGCGACCTCGCCGCTGGCGGTGCCGGGCATCGATATCCAGCCGGGTGATCTGCTGCTGGCTGTCAACGGCCAGCAGCTGTCGGCGTCGCTGGGACCGGCCCAGCTGCTGGTCAACCAGGCGGAGCAGGAGATCCTGCTGACGCTGGCCCAGCGCCTGGTTCCCAAGGCCAGCCGCGAATCGGCGCCAGCCTTGCCAGCGGCGGGCCCTGCAGCGGAGGGGGGGGCGCAGCCCGCCGCCGAATTGCGCTCGGTCGTCGTCAAGGCGATCCAGAGCGACGACGGCGCGCGCTACCGGGCCTGGGTGGAAAAAAACCGGCAGCGGGTCCATGCTGCGACCGAAGGGCGGATCGGCTATGTGCACATTCCGGACATGGGGTCGCGCGGCTACGCAGAATTTCATCGGGGCTTTTTGTCGGAGGTGATGCGCGACGGGCTGATCGTGGATGTCCGCTACAACGACGGCGGCAACGTCAGCCAGCTGCTGCTGGAAAAACTGGCCCGACGGCGGATCGGCTACGACGCCACACGCTGGAGCAGGCTGGCCCCCTACCCGGCAGACTCGGTAGGGGGGCCCGTGGTCGCCTTGACCAACGAACTGGCCGGCAGCGACGGCGATATCTTCTGCCATGCCTTCAAGCTGCTCCAGCTGGGCCCCCTGGTCGGCAAACGCACGTGGGGGGGCGTCATCGGCATCCAGCCCAGCCACCCGTTGGTCGACGGCACAATCACGACCCAGCCCGAATACAGCACCTGGTTCGAGGATGTCGGCTGGATGGTCGAAAACTACGGCACCGAGCCGGACATCGACGTCGACATCACGCCGCAGGAATACCTGCACGGGCGGGACACCCAGCTGGAGCGGGCGGTGGCGGAGGCGCTGCAGCTGCTGGCCACCCAGCCTGTGCTCCGTCCCGACCGCAGCACCCGCCCCAGCCGGGCGCTGCCACGGCTGCCCGGCCGGAAACCGCCGCCCCGCCCCGAATGAACGGCAGACCGGTGTGCCGCACAAGGAGAGCGCAGCCCATCCTGAAAAGCCAGAGAGCCCCAAAGATGGTCTTGCAGCATCGATTCCAGGCGCGAGAGCGCTTGAAGAGCCCCCCATGAAACCTCCAGCAGCAGCAGGTTTTCGATTCGATGCTCGCCCCACGCCGCGCCTCACAGCAGGTTGTCTGATCGTGGCCGGAGGTCTCTTCTTTCTTTTCGGCCCACAGGCAGTCCCCCTGTACCTGCTGGCCTTGTTGCTGCTTTTGGCCGGGGCACTCTCTCTTTCCCTGATCACAAAAGACACCATCGCCGCCGCGTACGTGGCGATCTTTGGACTCAGCGGGGCAATCTTCCTGGCACAGATCTGGCTCCACAACACCCCGCTGCTCTGGGCGCTCTTCTTGCCAACTGCTCTGGCGGCAGTCCTCGTCAGCGTTCGATGCGCTTTTGTCGTTGCAGGCATCCACACTGTCGGCACCCTGCTCCTGGCACTGCCACATCCATTCGGCACCATCCCAACGACAGCCGTCCAGGGGATTCTCAGCAGCTGGGCTGCCGCAGGCCTCTTGCGCGCAGCCTATCTGCCCATCTACCGGATTCTGGATTGGGTCTGGGAGCGCTACCAAACTGTCGAGCAGACGCTGGATGAAATCCGCAACCAAAGAAAAGTCTCTCTGCAGGCGCTGCAAGAGCTGGAACATGCCAATCGGCAGCTTGAATTGACCAACAAACGGCTGGCTGCGTTTCGAGCCATGGCAGAAGAGGCCCAACAGAGCAAGGCCATGTTTGTCGCCAAAGTGAGCCATGAATTCCGAACACCGCTGAACATCATCACTGGTCTCACAAGCCTGCTGATGGAGGACAGTTCAGCCGGGACCCGGCAGCCCATCTCCACACTGGTCAACGACCTCAAGGTCATCCGCCGCAATTGCGCCTATCTCTCCGATCTGGTCAACGATGTACTGGACCTCAGCCGTGCCGAAGCAGGATACCTGACCTTGCAGCGAGAATGGGTGGACCTCCGGTTGCTGGTCGAATCCGCCGTCGCGCTGGTGACGCCGTTGGTGCAGAAAAAACAGCTGGAGCTGGTTGTCAACCTCTCACCAGCCATACCGCCCGTCTATTGCGACCGTGTGCGTATCCGCCAGGTGCTCTTGAATCTGATCGGCAACGCCGTCCGCTTCACCCACACGGGGCGCATCACCGTCGAAGCCAGACAGTGCGAGCAGAAGGTTCAAGTCAGCGTCCAAGATACCGGCCCTGGCATTCCACCTGCGGAACGGGAACGCATTTTCGAACCTTTTTGTCAGGCTTCCGACAACCCGTGGCAAGACAAAGGGGGAACAGGGTTGGGGTTGAGCATCAGCAAGCAGTTTATTGAGCTGCACCATGGCCGTATGTCGCTTGAAACAGAGGTCGGCGTGGGCACCACCTTCCGCTTTACGGTACCGATCTCGCCGATCGAGGAGCCGAGCGAAAGTGCTGTCCGCTGGATCGATGCAGAGTGGCTCTGGCGTCAACATGCCAGCCAGCCTGTGCAAAGCAGCCGGGCGCTGACCCCTCGCGTGGTGGTGCTCGATCGGTCGGGGACGCTCCGGCGGGGCTTATCAGGCTTCGAGAAAGGGGTCGAGGTGGTCTACGTCGAGGATCTGCCCGGATTGACCGCTGAATTGCAGCAGGCACCGGCACATGCGATCGTGGTCAACGTCGAGAATCCAGGGAGTCTCTGGCAGACCGTGGAGCAGACACGTGCGCTGATTGCAGACATGCCGATCACTGCCTGCAGCGTGCCGCGCGATTTTAGACAGCGCGCCCAGGACTACGGTGTGCTCGCCTATCTGGAAAAACCCATTACACGCAGCGGCTTGCTTGGGGCGATGCAGCGGATGGAGCGGACGCCACGCCGGATCCTGATCGCCGAAGATGACCCTGATATGCGCTGGCTGCTGGCCCGCATGCTGGAAGCAGACAGCGAGGTTGACATTGCCATCGCCCAAAACGGTGCAGACGCGCTGGAGGAGCTGCGCTTTCAGCCCCCTGACCTGCTGCTGTTGGACATCATGATGCCCACATTGGGGGGGTGGGAGGTGTTAGCGCAGAAGGCCCAGGACCCAGTTCTGGCGCCGATCCCGGTGATCCTGATCACTGGCCAGGATGCGCTACAACCCCCGCCGGCTGCACAAAGCATCCTGATGACCATGGGAGACGGTGTGCCGCTGGGCAAATTGCTCCAGCTCTCCTTGCAGCACTCAGCGCTCCTGTTGGGGGTGGAGCCGCGCAGCCGCCAGATCGAGAGCGGACAAGAACTGCTCCTGGGTGATCGGCTTGGTGCGGTACAAGGCAGCCCCCAGTGAATGGGCCAGCAGCTCACCTTTGATCACAGAACAGACAATGACCGGAATCGAACGCGTTGCCGGGTGTTCGTGCAGTTCTGTCAACAACTCCCAGCCATCTACCTGGGGCATCATGATGTCCAAAACGATGATGTCCGGCGCATGCAGCTCGATCCATGAAAACAGCGGGGCATCTTCCTCGGCACGGAGCAGGCGGTAGCAGGTGCCAGCGACATACCGCCCATAGAGATAGACGATATCTGGGTTGTCGTCGATCACCAGCACCGTTGTCTCGCGCACGGGCAAAAGCTCCAGACCAATGGTCATCTGCTGTGGGTCGGTGAAGATCTGACAGGCTGTCCCCTGCAGCGACAAAAGCGTGCCAACCTTCTCCCAATTGGGCCAGATCTCTGGGTTTTGTGGCGATCTGATCAGCCGCAGCGTGATGAAATTGCCGGTGCGCTCACCCCGAATGTCAATTCGACCTTCTGCAGAACACGCCAGCAGAGCCTCTAACATCATCACCAGGGCCTGACGAAGCACGGCGGGAGAGAGCAAGGTGCGCAACCCTGCTTCCAGAGGCGCAACCACCAGGTCGATCCTGCGCAGCCTGCCTAAAGGACGGCAGAGGTCAGCTGTCTTGTACACCACTTCGGCGACGTCACAGCCCTCTCCTTTTTCGCTTTTGTGCAGCAGCGTCAATTCCTGCTGCAGCTGCGAGCTCCAATCGGAAGGCACCGCGCGGGTGTTGTGGGGAGAGAGGGGGGTGGGCAGCCTGACAGGGTCAGGTTTGGCAGAGAGCTCGAGCAGCCGGTGGGCCAGCAGCACGATCGCCTCGCGCTCCTCGCGGCGCAGATGGCGGGGTGTCAGCCCGAGCAGCCCGCTGGTCTCTTCCTGCGTCCGGCTCTGCACAAAACGATGCAGAAGCAGCTGGTAGAGACGGCTCAGGCGCGAGCTGACCGGCACGTCGGGCGGCGGGCGCAAACTCTCGATCGCGTCCAGAACAGCAGCACGGCTGCACGCGGCGTCCCCTTCGGCCGGGCAGCCAGTAAGCGTTCGCACCGGGTCTCCTGGCGGATAGGCAGGATCGTACAGGTGAAACAAGAAGCTGCGCAGGTCGTAGAGTAGCTCTTCCCCAATCATGTCCGGTTCAAGTCCGCTCCATGTCCTTGAAACAATCTTCGATCGACGCTACACTGGGTTTGCTTTGTACAGACTGAATTGTAGGACAACCTGTTGTTTTTGGGAAGAAAAAGAGTCGGTTTGCAGTACATGGCTCCCAGTTGCCAGACATGTACTGCGCGCTGGGTACGCACTGTTTCCCCGCATTGCCAGACCCTTGTCATGCGCTTTTTCTCGGGGATGTTGACTGCTGGGAAACCAGCCAGCCCACATCGCGTTGTGTGTGCACTTCGGTTGCGTATCATCAATTTTCTATGGAGGAGACCATGACCCACACAGAATTATCTCGTCGCACCTTTCTCAAAGCCGCCAGTGCGCTGGTCGGCGTCAGCATCGTTGCGGCATGTGCGCCGCCGGCAGCTCCTGGCGCACAACCCGCAGCCGGGGTCGAGACAGCCGCGTCGTCGACCGAACTGTCGTTTTGGACCTTTGTCGACCAGCATGTCTCCTACTATGAAAGCCGAGTGGCCCGGTGGAACGAACAGAACCCGGATCGCCAAATCACGTTGGCTCCCTCCAACCAGCCCTATCAGGAGATGCACGACAAGCTGTTGATCTCGCTGCAATCTGGCACGGGTGCGCCAGACATTGTCGACATCGAGATTGCCAAATGGGGACCTTTCCTGCGTGGCGATGTACAGCTGTATGAGTTGACCGATGTCATGTTGAAGTACCAAGATCAGATCATGCCCCAGCGCGCCTACCTGTACTCGCGTGAGGGCAAGATCTATGGGGCGCCGACCCATCTGGGGGTCGGGCTTATGTACTACAACGACGAGCTCATGCAGCAGGCAGGGGTGAATGTCGACGAAATCAACGCATGGGATAGTTTTATCGCCGCGGGCAAACAGTTCAAGGAGGCCCTGCCCGACATTGCATTCAACGTCCAGGAGTCGACGGACATGCACACCTATTCCTTGCTCGCACACATGAACGGTGGCAGCCTGATGACCGAGGAAGGCCAGCCCAATCTGTACACCCCAGAAAACGTGGAAGCCCTCCAGTTCTGCCAGGATCTGATCCTCCAGCATGGCATCTCCCAAATTGCACCGGGCGGCTTTTTGCACGCTGCAGAGGCCTTCGACGCCTGGAACAAGGGTAAAATCGCGTCGATCTTCATGCCCCAGTGGTACATGATTCGCTTCCCCGACAACATGCCCGATCTGCAAGGCAAGATCAAAGTGCGCAACATCCCCCTGATGAAAGCGGACGGTTATTCGGGCGCAATGGGGGGCGGCACCGGAACAGCCATCACCAAACAAATTGGCGAAGACAAAATTCAACTGGCCATCGACTTTATCGAATTTGCCAAGTTGACCAAAGAGGCCAATGTCGCCATCTATCGGGAATTCGGCTTCGATCCCTTCCGCTACGATGCCTACGAAGATCCAGCACTCAACGAGACCAGCGAGTTCTTCAGCGGCGAAGCCCCGATGCAGCAGGTCAAAAATGTCTACAAAAATCTGGCCCCACACTATGTCGGAGACAAATATCCCGAAGTTGCCCAGGAGCTCCGCACAGTTGTCTGCTTCGAAGCGTTCGAGAAAGGCAGCAACCCGGATCAGATTTTGAAGGATGCACAAGCAAAGATCGAAGCAATGTAACCCAGACGGTGTGCGATGGGGGAGCGCTCTCCCATCGCACACCGCCGACTGGCAAGGAGCCATCACGATGACCCTGCGTTCTGCCAAGACGCCCTTCCTCCACCGTCCCAGCGTCGTGCCTTGGGTATTTCTGGCACCGTTTCTCCTGCTGTTTTTGACCTTCAGCCTCTATCCGATCCTCAATGCTTTCTATCTGAGCGTGAGCCAGATGGAATCGATCACCTCTCTTCCGCAGTTTGTCGGGCTGGCCAACTATGCCAAGCTGTGGAACGACCCCTCTTTTTGGAAGGCGCTCAACAACACGATCCTGTACACGGTCGGCGTCTTGCTCACGCTCATTCCGATCCCACTGATCTATGCTGCGCTGCTGCAATCTGGCTGGGTCAAAGGAGCACATTCCTATCGGCTCATTCTCTTCACGCCGCTGCTCACATCGCTGGTGGTGGCCACCATCGTCTTTCGCTATATGCTGGGGCCCGAAGGGTTCATCAACGCCATTTTGAATTTTCTCAACCTTCCCCCGCAGCGTTGGGTGGAGGTAGGCACCTATGCCATGCCGATTTGCGTGTTGATCGCGTTCTGGCGCTGGACCGGAATGAACATCGTCTATTTTCAATCTGGCTTGAACAACATTCCCAAAGAGCTCTTTGAGGCTGCAGCCCTGGACGGTGCCAGTGGGTTGCAGTCGTTTTACTTTGTCACACTGCCCCTGTTAAAGCCGATCGTCATTTTTGTGGTCACGATTTCACTGATTGGCAGCTTGCAGGTGATCGTGGAGCCCTATATTTTGTACGGGGCCATGGCCGGTCCCGGCGAAAGTGCCTTGACCATGATGTTTTATCTGTACATGGTCGCCTTCCAACGGCTGAACTTCGGCTACGCAGCAGCCATCGGGGTGGTTCTGGCCATTCTCATCATGGCGGTCTCCCTGGTCCAGTTCCGCTTCTTTGGCTTCTTCAGCCAGGAGGAGTAACCGTGCAGGAAGCGACAACAGCCAGCCACCCAGAGACAAACAACCTTCCTACGCTTGCAGGCCAGCGAGGAGGAAGCGCACGTCGGACAAAACTGCTCCTTTCCGCCTTCTTTTTGGGCGTTGCCCTCATCCATATCCTCCCTTTCTACTGGATGACGATCAGCGCCGTGCGCCCCCCAGAACGCATTATTGCCGATGCAGGGAATTTCCTGCCCACCTCCTTTACCCTTCAAAATTTTCAGACGCTACTGGCCTCGAACCCCTACATGCAGTGGTACATCAACTCGATCATCCTGGCGGTCAGCTTTGCAGCACTGTCGGTGACAGTCTGTACACTGGCCGGCTATGCCCTGGCCCTGTACAAGTTTCGAGGCCGTGAAGAGCTCTTCTTTGCGGTGCTGGGCTCGCAGATGATCCCGTTTTATCTGGTGCTGGTACCACTTTTTTTGATCATCGTCCGCACGGGGCTGATCAATCAGTACATTGGCGTCGTTTTGCCAATTGTGGCCCAACCTTTTGGGCTGTTCTATATGCGCCAGTACATCCGCGGCATCAGCCGAGAACTCATCGACGCTGGCCGGGTTGACGGCGCGTCTGAATACGGCATCTTTGGCTCGATCGTGCTCCCCCTCTGCAAACCTGGCATGAGTGCCATTTTTATTCTCTTTTCGATCGACATGTGGAACAGTCTGATCTGGCCGCTGATCGTGATGCGCGAAGAGGTAAAATTTCCGCTCTCCGTCGGCCTGGCTGGCATGATCAGCACCTACCGCTCTCTCTTCGGGGAATTGATCGCCGGGTCGCTGCTGGCGACGGTGCCGATGATTCTTCTGTTTCTCATTTTCCAGCGTCAGTTCTTGACCGGCATGTCCGTCACCGGCGTGATCGTCGAGAAATAAACTCGAGGCAACACCATGACACCCTCTGCAGCTGTTTACATCGACCCGCACCGTGGCCACAAGGCGTACAACCGGATGCTCTTTGGCCAGTTTTTGGAGCACTTCCATCGCCAGGTCTACGGCGGAATCTTCGAACCTGGCTCGCCGCTGGCCGATGCCGACGGCTTTCGCACCGATGTGATCGAGGCGCTGCGCGAGCTGCGTGTCCCCGTGGTGCGTTGGCCAGGCGGCTGTTTTGTCAGCGCCTATCACTGGCTGCACGGGGTTGGCGCCGGACGCCAGCCGAGCTATGACAAGGCATGGCGCGTCAACGACCCCAACACCTTTGGTACCGACGAGTTTGTCGCCTGGTGTCGCAAAATCGGGGCAGAGCCCTATCTCTGCACCAATGCCGGCACCGGCACCCCTGAAGAGATGAGCGACTGGGTCGAGTACTGCAACTTGCCAGAGGCCGGGCGCTGGGCACAGCTGCGCCGGGCCAACGGCCATGCCCTTCCCCACACGGTCCGCTACTGGTCCATCGGCAACGAAAACTACGGCGACTGGGAGATGGGCGCCAAGACTGCTGCCGAATGGGGCCGTTTTGTCGCCGAATCTGCCAAGATGATGAAACGTGTCGACCCATCGATCCGGCTGCTGGCAGCAGCACTGGCCGATGTCGACTGGACGCTCAACCTGCTGCGCCAGGCAGGCCAGTACCTGGACATGGTCTCAATCCACGGCTACTACGACCCGCTCTGGCAGAAGGACGAACCCAGCGATTATGCAACCTGCCTCCTGCGTTCTGGCCAGGTCGAAGATGCCATTCGCCTGACCGAGCAGATCATCGGTGTGGCAGGTTTGGAGGGCAAACTGGGCATTGCGTTTGACGAGTGGAACCTGCGCGGCTGGCACCATCCTGTCGGCAACACACCTGCTGCGATCGCGGCTCGGGACCGCAACGACATCAACGCCACCTACACAATGGCCGACGCGCTCTTTTCCGCCAGTTTTCTGAACAGTTGCCTGCGCCACGCCAGCTCTGTGCAGATGGCCAACATGGCACCTGTTGTCAACACACGTGGCCCGCTCTTTGTGCATCCCAACGGCGTAGTACGCCGCACCACCTTCCATGTGCTTGCCCTGTACGCCAACCTGCTGGGCAGCCATGTCGGCGACATCTTTGTCGACAGCCCGGCGTTTGTACATGGAAATTTGTCCACCCCCGCCCTGGACGCCGTCGCTACCTGCGATCCAGAACAACAAGAATGGCAGCTCGCCCTGGTCAACCGTCTGCCCGATCGCGCGCTGCACTGCAAGGTGCTGCTGGCTGGATCGCCGCTGCAAGGGGTACACCGGGCGCAGGTGCTCGCGGGAGATAGCCCAGACGCCTACAACGACATCGAATTTCCAGAACGCGTCACCCCCCGCTCGGTCGAATTCACCTGTAGCGACGGCATGGTGCTCCTGCCAGCCCATTCGGTGACCCTCCTGAAGGTGTGAGCGACAAGAAAGCGCTCGTACAGGGGTCTGGCTGAAGCCACACCTCAGGCGCCAGCGCGCCCCAGGGCCTCGACACGCGCAGCCACCGGCGCGTGTGAAACAGCGTGCCCCAGGCAGCATTTGTACCGCCGCCCGCTCTACTGCCGCCACGGCATGGCGCAGGATGCCAGTCGGCCGCGCAGGACACCAGCAACGGTTTTCCCTGCCGCAAAACTTTGAACCGCACCCCGCTGCCCCTGCATGGAATATGGTAAAATCAGATCGGCGACTGTCAACCCGACAAGCCGCGACGATCCAGCATCGCCTCTGCGCTGGACGTGCAAGCGTGTGCAGCACCCCAGCGGGGTGCGTGAATTTAGACAAGGAGAAACGATGACAAGCGCAACTCTCCCCGCCGCAGAAACGGTGGCCCCCGTCCAGCAAGGCGAGCGCATCCAGATTGTCGACATCCTGCGCGGCTTTGCGCTCTTGGGCATCCTGCTGGTGAACATGGCGATCTTCAGCTACCCGTTTCAGTCCATCCTCTTCCCGGCTGACCCGAACATGCCCTGGTACGACTGGGGCGCCACATGGCTGATTCACTTTCTTGGCGAGGGCAAGTTCTACGCCATGTTTTCACTGCTCTTTGGGTTGGGGATGGTCCTGCTGATGGAGCGCGTCGAAACGCGCGGTCGCAGATTCGTGCCCTTCTACAGACGGCGGCTGCTCGCCCTGCTGCTGATCGGCATCGCCCACGCCTTCTTGATCTGGCCAGGCGACATTTTGATCGTCTATGCGCTGCTCGGTTTTTTGCTGCTTCTGTTCCGCAAGGCGCGAGCACGCACGTTGTTGATCGGAGGGGGGATCCTGATTGCCGTCCCCCTGCTCTTCATGGCCGCAGCTGCCGCTCTGGTGGCGCTGGGCACCCTGACGCCGGAAGGCAAGCAGCAGATCGAGGAGAGCTTTGCTCTCACAAAAGCCGGCTACCTGGCCGATGTCGCCCGCAGCTACAAAGTCTACACCGCCGGCAACTTCCTGGAAATTACTGCACAGCGCATCTACGACTATTCGAGCATGGGGCTGGTCTCGATCTTCGTGCTCGGCTTCAACATCCTGGCGATGTTTCTGGTCGGCGTCTGGTTTGGCCAGCGCCGCATCTTCAACGACCTCGACGCCCACCGCCCGTTCTTTCGCAAGCTGCTCCTCTGGGGCTTCACCGTCGGGCTGATTGGCAACGCCGTCTACGCCACGTGGATCATGAACACCCCACGCTATGACCCGTCCATCGAACTGCTGGTGGCTACCGTTGTCCAAGGGATCAGCGCGCCGCTGCTCATGCTGGGCTATGTTTCAGCCATCGCCCTGCTGGCGCTGCGGCCGGCATGGGGACGGCGGCTGCAGGTGCTGGCGCCCGTTGGACAGATGGCGCTGACCAACTACCTGCTGGAATCAATCGTCTGCACGCTGATCTTCTACGGCTACGGCCTCGCCCTGTTCGGTCGGGTCGGCTCGGCGTGGGGCATCGCCCTGACCGTCGCGATCTACCTGCTGCTGATTCCGTTCAGCCACTGGTGGATGAAACGCTTCCTCTACGGCCCGGCCGAGTGGGTGTGGCGGTCGCTGACCTATCTGAAGTGGCAGCCGATGCGGCGGACGGCAAGATAACAGGACGTCGGGCAATGTGAACACAACAGCCTGTTTGGCAATTTTGTCGAGCTGTGCCATACTGTGCTGAACCATCCAAAAAATCTGCCCTCGACTTCGCTCCCGTGTGCGAATCCAAGGCACCTTTGAAACCCATGTTGCTGCCCGCAGGCAGACCAATCGTCTGCAGCCAAAGAGACTCCTTGATCAGAAAGGCGAGCCACCTTGAAGGTCACCCATTTCCCTTGTGGGCCGACAGCCAATCAGAGTGAAGAAAAATGCTTCTGGAAGCTGACCGCTGGGCTGAAGTCGAGTGCATCCCCCGATACAT
>CAIOHJ010000397.1 GCA_903858085.1 uncultured Chloroflexota bacterium | reverse complement strand
CGCCAAATATCTGGTCACCAAGCCGCCAGGGCTATGCAGGGGAATCCAGGGCTTTATTTCAGCCGTGCTGATTATCCAAATTCCTGGATCCACTCTAACACCGACGAACAGCGGGACCAGAAAAAATTTGCGCCCCCCAACTCCGCCTCACAACTTCCTTGCCGAATCCCTTGGCGTCCAGTGCCGGAAAAAATGCACCGCAACTCGGCAAGAACCCGCCACTCATCATTGCCCACAAGCTGTGCGCCAACACAAGGTTTGTCCCGACAGTCGCCATTTGCACAACAGCGCCGATTGCTTGTACAGTACCTACGGTAATTGTCATATTCCACTCTTTCTTATGGTTTTTATCAACCCACATTGTGGGCTGTCAAGCGCCGTTTATCATTTTTTTGGCTGCTGTGCACCTTTTACTGGAAACTAAAAGTTATGCCACGAGGAAGATATGCCCCTGAAAAGTGTCTGGCTCGTAACCTGGTGGTGTTCAAGCCAGATTTGGCACAGGCCTTCCCTTCTGATGAGGCTGTGCAAACAAGGCATTGAATCTCATTTTGCAAGCAACCCAAATTCCAGTAAAAACAGGGGCTTCGTAAACCAAAAGGCGGCTAACATCGCTTCCACCCGACGCCGCTTCGCAGCCTGCTGGTGGAGGAAAAACGCGCTTACCGGTAGCTTTCTATGGAAGGTGTTTTACACGCAGTCGCAGCGCAGGTGAAGCCGACCGTTCGTCGCCAAGGTCAGCGTCGTCCCATCACAATCGCCAGGCGCTACCGGAATCGCCAAAAGCGGACGATGATGCCGATTCACAGATCGCAAGGACGAACTCGATGAAGAACAACCCGCTTCCGCGGCTTGATGACAACCCAGAGATCCGCAGACGCCTGCTGCCTTATTGCCGCCTGGAGCCCGGAGAAATCTGGGACGACCCCAAAGGCAGGCACCGCATTGGCTGCAAAGACGCGGCAGATCCTGAGCAGATGTCAGAACTCATTGGCGACGAAAAGCCGACGCTCGCAATTCACGATCCACCGTACAATCTCGTGGCATTTGACCTTCGATCGATCGACGAATTCATCGAATGGTGCCGAATGTGGATTCGTAATACGACGGTGGTCACGGCACAAGACGCATCTCTCTACGTTTGGCTGGGTGCGGACCAAACAGACGGTTTTCAGCCGCTGCCTGATTTCATGGTGATGATGCGAGACGAACCGTACAAAGCTCGCAGTTTCATTACTATGCGCAATCAACGCGGCTACGGAACGCAAAAGAACTGGATGGCCGTTCGTCAAGAGTTGCTTTATTACACGAAAGGGAATCCGATATTCAACGTTGATGCAGAGTATACGGACATTCCCAAGATATTGCGGGGCTACTACAAAGAGATCAACGGCCGAAAGACCGAAAATCTCGAACGAAGCAAGTCCGATAACATTCGCGCGGGGAACGTATGGGTCGACATCCAGCAGGTGTTCTACCGTATGGAAGAGAATGTGTCTGGTTGCTACGCCCAAAAGCCTCTCAAATGCATTGAGCGAATTATCGCTGCAAGTTCGCAGCCGAATGACGTCGTGATCGATTTCTTTGCGCACTCCGGCACCACGCTCATCGCTGCGGAAAAGCTCGGCCGCCGATGCATCACTGCGGACATTGATCCGATTTACGCCGAGATTTGCATTCGACGACTTGAACAGTATCGCAGAAGCGGGCGCAAAGGATGGCAAAACGGTCACCCATTTGAATTGGAAGTCCCCTCGTTGGCCGATGCAACAAACGATGCACCATCCGATGACACACCGGAGGCTCTGCAGAAACTCCTATTCTGATTTCAACGCCGCGAACGACCTATGGAACACCTTCAAGAGCAACTTGACCAGCTTCTGTCGCAAGTGCCGGACGCAGACGCAATCCGAGCCCGGCTCGACAATCTCGTGTCCGTCTACCCATTCAATGAATACGAATTCGTTATCTCGCATTTGCTGGCAGCCGAAGTCCTGACACTGGACGCCTACTACGAGTTGCGTGACGAGTACGTGGCACGAAACATGTTTCTATACATCTTCGAGATCAGCGCGCCGCGCACGTTCGGTGAATCATGGGCTCAGGGCCACCTCAAGGAACTTGTCCCGGATTTCCAGAAACCGTCTAAAAAACGGGATCCAGATTACTCAGGGCAATATGACTTTTCATTGGGCGACATCAAGATCGAAGTAAAGGCATCTCGCGCGGTTGATGCAGACGTACATGCGCCACTGTACGTCAAGGCGCTTGCGTCCGACTCAAAAAAACCATTCTGGATGAACTTTCAACAGATTAAGCCCGGCTGTTGCGACGTTTTCGTATGGGTGGCTGTGTGGCGCGATACCATCAAATACTGGGTCCAATCCTCACACGAAGTCGAGAACAATCCGCACTACTCGAAAAGCCAACATCGCGGCAATGTCGGCGAAGGGCAGCTGCATCTGCGACAAGACAACATTCGTGACTTCGATAAGTTTCAAGTCAAATCGGACGGGTTACGCCAAGCGATTATCGATGCGCATGCCCGCGAAGTCTCACAACGATCCAGCGACGCTTGAACAAATCGACGAGAAAGGCGACGAACCAATCGGCGCACCGGAGCAGCCGCCGACGGCGCGTGTTCTGTAATCCAAGGTCTCTGGCGGCGGCCCGGTGACCTCAGGCGTTGGGCGGACATCCGCCAGCCGCTTCGTCGAGTGGGGCAGCAATAGCCGAGCCCGCTCGTCGGGCAAGTAGGCGCAGCAGATCCTGAGCGTAGTCGAAGGATTCGGGGCCAAAGCGACGCCGGGCAGAGCAGGCAGTTCGCTTGTTGCTGGCGCTCCTCACCGGCACGTAGCGCCCAACACCCGTTTCCAGTTGACGCCGAACCAGCTGGCGTCGTATTGGCAAAGTACGTGCGGCGCAACTGAAACCTGCCGTTAGCCCTGGGCATCTGCTTAACGGCACCGGCGACCAACTCGTCAACGCGGCCGCTGCGCTCGGCCCAGGTCACGAGGTTAAAGGCAACAACGCACAGATTGTCGCCCGTGGCAATGGCGGCCAAGGGCTGGTTCAGCTTGTAGCGCACCATCATCGCCAGCTCGGCTTCGGATGGATAGGCGTCAAGCAGCGCCTCAGTGAGTCAGCCACCGCCAGCTGGTACAGGCCAAGCGCTAGTTTCGCATTCGGTGTAAAGACAACACTCGTTGCTTGGATGCTGTCGCTGATAGTCAGCGAACCGTTCACCAGCTGTGCAGCAGAATCGCTCAGGCGCACGCTGCCGCTGAGTGACGTGTGCTGCATCAATTCGTTGAACACCACCGTCACTGTATTCACTTCCTGGGCATAGAGAGTACCTGCCGACGGTGCGGCGACAGACGGCGCCGCTGTGTCCAGCGCAAAGGCATACGCGGCGAAGTCCGGAACTGCGGCAACAATACCTAGCGCAGCATAGCGGGCGACGACATTGGCGCGGATGGCATCACGCCGCGGCTTGACATACTCCATGCCATCCACCAATGACTGCCGTGTCGTAGCGCTGTTCAGCAGTCCATCTGCTTGCAGATCGTTGCTCAGCACTGAGAGCAGCTCGGTCAGCTGTGCCTCGCTGCGGTTCGCCTGCAGGATCACGGAGATCGCCAGCAGGATGGCGTTGCCTTCGCCCGCCTGGCTGATGTCCAGAGATTCCGAATTGGCGATGGCGCCGCCGCTGATATTGAATGCGGCCAGCACCTCCTGCTGCGCCTGCGCTTTGGCCGCGCTGAAGTTCAGGCCGCCATCCACCAGATTGAACAAACGCGATCGTTCCAGATGGGTGAGCGGATTGATGTTGACAGTGCTGCTGACGCGCAGATCGGAGACCGACAGGAGGCGG
>CAIOHJ010000396.1 GCA_903858085.1 uncultured Chloroflexota bacterium | reverse complement strand
CGAGTCTTATATCGAAGATGTGCCTTCCTCTGCGCTGGCGGCCTGTCAGACCCCAGACCGGCGCCTGGCAGCGACGACCGACTTCAGCGTGCTGGCCACCTGCGACGCGGTCTCGATCTGTGTGCCGACGCCGCTCAGCAAGACCGGCGACCCTGATGTCTCCTACATTGCCAGTGCAGCTGAGCAGATCGCCCGCTACCTGCACGCTGGGATGACGGTGGTTCTGGAATCCACAACCTACCCTGGCACGACCCGCGACCTGCTGCTGACCAAACTGGCGGAAAACCGCCAGGGCTGGCGCGTGGGCGAGGCGTTTTTTCTGGCCTTCTCGCCCGAACGGGTCGACCCTGGCCGGGTCGACTGGACGACCCGCAATACCCCCAAGGTGTTGGGGGGAGTGACGCCAGCCTGTTTTCAGGTGGCCAGCGCCTATTACTCCGCCGCGATCGAGACCCTGGTGCCTGTCTCCTCGCCAGAGGCAGCTGAAATGACAAAGCTCTTTGAGAACACATTTCGCTCGGTGAATATCGGGCTCGCCAACGAGTTGCTGCTGATGTGTGACAAACTGGGGCTGGATGCCTGGGAGATCCTGGAGGCAGCGGCCACCAAGCCATTCGGGTTTATGAAATTTACGCCGGGCCCGGGGCTGGGCGGCCACTGCATCCCGATCGACCCGCTCTATCTCTCCTGGAAGATGCGTACTCTGGCCTATACGGCGCGTTTCATCGAGCTGGCCAGCGAAATCAACACAGGGATGCCGCGCTACTGGGTGCAGAAGGTGCAAGATGCGCTCAACGACGCAGGCAAGGCGGTCAAGGGAAGCCAGATTCTGGTGCTGGGGGTTGCCTACAAAAAAAATGTGAGCGACCTGCGCGAGTCGCCGTCGCTGGACATTCTCCACCTGCTGGAAGCGAAGGGGGCCACGGTGGAGTACCACGACCCCTATGTGGCGGCGTTCCAGCACGAGGGCATGAAGAAGGTGGGGGTTGCGGATCTGGAGGGAGCCCTTGTCCGGGCCGACTGTGTCGTGGTTGCCACGGATCACGACGCCTACGACTGGGAGGGGGTACGCCGGGCAGCCCGGCTGCTGGTAGACACGCGCCATGTGGCGCGCTGATTCAGCCAGCGGCGGCACGCAGTGCGCGCACGGCTGCCGCCGGATCCCCGGCGAACGCGGCGCTGCCGACCGCAAAAAAATCGGCGCCAGCCGCTACGGCTTCGGCCAGGGTGGCTGGCTGGATCCCCCCATCCACCCCGATCGCAAAGTTTAGATCGCCCGCTACCCGCCGCTGGTGCAGCCAGCGCACCTTGTCCAGGCAGCTGGCGTCGAAGAGCTGACCGCCGAAGCCTGGCTCCACCGCCATCACCAGCAGCAGATCGACCGCTGCCAGATGGGGCAGCAGCGGCTCCAGCAGTCGGCTACGGTTGACAGCCACCCCGGCAGCACACCCCAGCTGTCGGATCGTGGCCAGGGTGGCTGCCAGATCCGGCGTGGTATCCTCCTGCACAATGATCAGCTGTGCGGCGGCAAAGAGTGGCAGCACGGCATCCGGGTTCTCGACTTCCAGATGGGCGTGCAGCGGCAGCGTGGTGACCCGGCGCAGATCGGAGAGTGTTTTGGGGCTGAACGCGTAGTTGGCCACGTAGTGGCCGTCCATGATGTCGATGTGCAGCGAATTGGCGCCGCCCCGCTCGGCTGCCTGCACCGCTGCTGCCAGATGGGTGGTGTCCGCTGCCAGGAGCGATGGGCTCAGGTGGATCATGTGCGTTTCCTCCGCTACTGACGGGCCACATGGCGTGTGGTGGCCTGGATCAGATCCTGCACACGGCTGTAGGTTGCGATATATTGGTCGACATAGAAACGATAGGCGGCATGGGTTTCCGGATCCGGCTCGATGCGTTCGTGCACGCGCACCATCTGGCCGGCTGCGCTGCTGAGGTCTGGGTAGAGACCGGCTCCGACTGCGGCCAGGATGGCCGAGCCCAGCGCCGGTGCGTCGGCGACCTCGGTCAGGGTGATCGGCACATTGCTCACATCTGCGTGCATCTGCATCCACAGTCGGCTCCGGGTGGGTCCGCCGGCGGCCACCATCTCCTCCACAGCGAACCCATTGGCCCGGAAGGTCCGCAGGATATGTTCTGTGCCGTAGCAGATGCCCTCCAAGATGGCGCGGAAGACATGGCCGGTGGTGTGGCGCAGCGAGAAGCCGCGCATGATCCCGCGGGCTTCGGGGTCGACGTAGGGGGTGCGGTTGCCCTGCCAGTAATCCAGCACGATCAACCCATCTGCGCCGACCGGCACGTGTGCAGCCAGTTCGTTGAGCACGGTGTAGGTATCCACCCCTCGTGCGGCGGCCAGCGCCGCCTCTTTGCCGCAAAAATTGTCACGAAACCACTTGACGACCGAGCCTGTCGACACCTGACCTCCCTCCACCGTATGCTGGCCGGGCAGCACGGCGTCGGTGTAGGTGCCAAAAATGCCTTTGGCATGAAATGCAGCGGCGCTCTGCCCCAGCATCAGGTGTGACGAGCCGGTGATAAAGGCCAGCTTGCCGGGTTTCAGCACGTTCAGGCCGACCATGGCCACCAGCGCGTCTGCCCCGCCTTCGGCCACGGGGATTCCTGGGGTCAGCCCCAACACAGCGGCGACATCCTCGCGCAGCCGGCCCGCCACCTGGCCCAGGTCCAAAATTTGTGAGGGGAAGCGATCCAGCAGATCTTCCAGCCCGATTTTGGTATAGAACCCTGTTGGCCAGCCGCCGGCGCTGCGGTCGTAGTACCAGCGGATGCTGCTGTTGTTGATGCTGCCCACCCATTCGCCGGTCAACCGGTAGGTCAGCCAGTCGATAAATTCGCCGACATAGCGGGTGCGTGCCCAGAGGGTCGGCTCATTTTCCTTGACCCACAGTGCTTTGCACGGCATCCACTCGGCGGAGACATTGCCGTAGCCGTTGTACTTGCGTGCGGGGTCGTCGACCTGAGCGATGCGGCTGGCCTGGTCGGCTGCACGCACGTCCATCCAGATAATTGCCGGGCGCAGCGGGGTGAACGACTCGTCCATCAGCACCACGGTACAGCTGGTGCAGTCGGCGCCCACCCCGACGATCGCCTCGCCGGGCACGCCGCTTTGGGCCAGGGCCCGCCGGGTCGCTGTCACCAAGGCCCGCCACCAGTCGTCGGGGTGCTGTTCGGCCCACCCTGTATGGGGATGATAGAGCGGGTAGGGTTCGGATGCAAAGGTTATTGGGCGGCCATCCAGGTCAAAGATGCCTGCCCGCGCGCTTTCTGTACCAAAATCGATGCCAAGAACATACGGGCCTTGCGCCATAACGCCTCCTGAGCAGAGATGCAGGTTGTAAAAACAGATTGGCAGTAGTATACCATCTTTGCGGTTGTCCCGAGAGGTTGGAGGAAAGGCTACTGGAGAGCGGAGAGGGGGGCATTGCGGTTGTCAGCCACCTCTTCGATCGAGACCAGCACCCGGTCAAGCGTCTGCTCGTGGCCGGGGACCACCGACCAGTTCAGACGCACGCGCATCTGTTCGCCGGACAGCCGGCAGTTGACCCCTTGCCAGGAAAAAGCGGTTCGCCCTTCGTCGATCCAGAGCAGTTCGTCGATAAAAAACGGATAGCCTTCGGGGGGGAGGAGGCGGTCCAGGCTGCTGCGCAGCGTATCGCGTGAGTCGGCGCCGTACAGCGTGAGGCTGGCCCGGTTGAAGGCCAGCAGCTTGACCTGGGCCAGGCAGGCGGCCACGGCGGCGGGGTTTTGTTCAAAAAAGGCACGCAGGTCGGAGATCCCCTGTTGGTGCAAGCGGGCCAGGGCCACTTTGACTCCTGAAAAATCTTGTTCCCACAGTGAGATCGGCGAGTTTTCAAAAAGGTCGTGGTAGCGGCGCTCGCTTTCGAGGTGGGCCTGTTCGGCCTGTTTGCGCTGTGAAATGTCCTCGATCACGCCGACGAAGTATTTGGGGTGGCCTGCCAGGTCGCGCACCAAGGAGACCGTGCGGTTGACCCAGACCAGCGAGCCGTCCTTGCGCAGACTGCGTTTTTCGAGGCTATAGGTGCTGCATTCGCCGGCCAGCATGGCTTGCATCAACGCTTCTTCGGCTGCCAGATCGTCGGGGTGGGTCAGCTGGTGGGTCGACATGGACAGCAGCTCAGAGGGCGTGAACCCCAGAATGGTGCAGAGCCGCTGGTTGACGCGCATATACCGTCCCTCCAGGCTGAGGTGGGCCAATCCGACAGCTGCCTGGTCGAAGGTACTGCGCAGTCGCTCGTCGCTCTCGCGCAAAGTTGCTTCGATCATTCGATAGGTGGAGACATCGTGTGTCGTGAGCACAGCCCCCACAATGCGATCCTGGAAATCCAGGATGGGGGAAAGCCCGATCAAAATCTGGAGTTCGAGTCCATCGTGGCGCACCAGGGTGCATTCGAATTGTTCCGTGGCGTAGCCCTCGCGCAGCCGGTGAATCCGCTGCAGGATCTCGTCGTACTGGCGGGGGGGCAGAATTTGGGCCAATGACTTGCCGGCCACCTCCCGGCTCTGGTAGCCGT
>CAIOHJ010000395.1 GCA_903858085.1 uncultured Chloroflexota bacterium | reverse complement strand
GCACGCATAAAGGATAATTTTAACACTGGGGCCGGGCCAGCCCAAACAGCCAATCAGACAGGCCAGCAATTCGCTGCCTCCTGTTCTTGTGGGCAGCTGCTCAATGGCCCTAGAACAGGGGGGGGATCTTTGGCGCGTTGTGTGGGAAGAGGAGCGAAGGGGAACCGCTGGCCACACGGAGGCGTTTTTGAAAAGAGGAGTTCATTTTGTGGGGTTGAGAAAGGGGGCGTCATGTGCACCCAGACGTTGTGCCTGTTGCCAGATCGCTTCTGGCGTCGGGCTGTACAGTTGGCTGTTGTATTGTGGACGGGGATGTGGCTGGTCGGTGTAGCGCCTGCAGAGGCACAGCCTGCTGGCGCCACGTGGAGCGGCGCTGGCTGGCAGGCCAGTTATTGGAACAACCGATCCTTCGTCGCCGCACCGGCGTTGACACGCATCGACGGTGCTATCAATTTTTCTTGGGGAGTGGGGTCACCGGCGCCAGAAATTGCAGCCGACAATTTTGCGGCGCGTTGGACGCGCACGCTGGAGGTGAAGGAGCCGGGCAGCTACCGGTTCACCCTCAACAGCGACGATGGTTCCCGGCTCTTCATCGATGATCAGCTGCTCATAAACGCCTGGTACGACCATGGCGTTTCCCGCACCTTCTCAGCCACGCTCGAGTTGGCGGCGGGCAGCCACGACGTGCGCGTCGAGTATTACGAGCGTCGGGGCGCTGCAACGGTGCGTTTGGGGTGGACAGAGGCCAGTGCAGCGGCGCCGCTGCGCGCACCCTCCCCCGCGACCGACCCGATCGTCAGGAGTGGCCAGTGGCGTGGCGAATACTACCAGAACCGGAGTCTGCTCGGCGCGCCGGTGCTCGTGCGCGAGGAGCCTCAGGTCGATTTTGACTGGGGGATGGGCTCTCCCGCCGCTGGCATCGTCGGCGCCGACGGCTTTTCTGTGCGCTGGACGAACACGGTGAACTTCCCCAAGGGACTCTACCGTTTTCGGGCCACGGTCGACGACGGCGTGCGCGTCTTTGTCGACGATCAGCTCGTCATTGATGGCTGGCGGGTACAGGCGGTGACCTCCTTTGATTCGGGGCAGATTGCCCTGGAGGGCGCTGTGCCGCTGCGCGTCGAGTATTTCGAGGATGCGGGCGAAGCCCGGGTTGCGCTTTTCTGGTTTTCTGTGGACAGCGGGACGCCCCCTGTGCCGCCTCCCCCCGGCGAAATCTGGACGGCAGAGTACTTCAACAACCCCAATCTGGCCAACGCACCGGTGCTTGTGCGCGGGGAGGGGGGCGCTATCGACTACAGCTGGGGCACAGGCTCCCCGGTGCCGGGCCTCGTCGACAACGACACCTTTTCGGTGCGCTGGAACCGGGCGGTCTCCCTGGAGGCTGGCCTGTATCGCTTCCGCGTGCGGGTCGACGACGGCGTCCGCCTCTACGTCCACAATCAACTGCTGATCGACCAGTGGCGCCAACAGTCACCGACCGAATTCACAGCGGACATCAATGTGCCTGGCGGGGCGATCCCGGTGCGGCTGGAGTATGTCGAGTTTACCGGCGACGCCCTGGTGAGGCTGGCCTGGGATCGGGTCAGCGGGGGCAACGGTGGGGGCAACGGTGGGGGGGGCACCCCCTCGTCAGAATGGCGCCCGGTGACGCCGGCCCGTTCCTACACGGGCGAGTACTTTGCCGGCCGCGACCTGGGTGGCAGCCCGGCATGGGTGCGGCCGGATCGTGACATCGACTTTGACTGGGGGAACGGCTCGCCGGGATCGGGTCTGCCGGCGGACAACTTCTCTGTGCGCTGGACAAACACGCTGCATCTGGACGCAGGCCGGTATCGCTTCACCGTCGAGACCGACGATGGCGTCCGGCTCTATCTCGACGACCGGCTGGTCATCGACAAGTGGCGGGTACAGTCACGCACACAGCAGACCTACGAGAGCACGCTTGACGGCGGCGACTATCGCATTCGTATGGAATACTTCGATGCGGGGGGCACGGCGTTTGCTCGTTTGCGCATCGCGGTCCGTCAGGAAGCAGAGAGTGCCATCGGCAACATCGTCACCTGTGTGCCGCCGCAGCCCAAAAACAATGCCTGGATCAAACTCTATCGGCTTGACAGCGCCAACCAGTGGCTCTCCATCAGCCGGGGCATTGGCTCCATCAACGCCACGGGCTTTCTCAAGATCGACGGGCTGCCGGTGGACGTGAACCGTTTTGGCAGTGCCGGGGAACCGTACAAGGTGGAGCAGTGGGTCGACAATCAGATTGTACACTCTACCGGCGACTTTCTGCGCGGCGAACCAGAATTTCGCGTGCGTGCCTTCGCTGACAACTACACGCCATGGCGCTGTGAACCCTGACTCAGCGCAGAGGAGAAGGAGATTTTTTTTGTGACAACCGTCTTGCATCGCAATGCTGCCGACGTGCCGATCCGTTTTGGGGTCGCTGCGTGTTGCCTCGGCTGGGTGGTGGTGGCAGCCACCGCACGCGGCCTCTGTGCCATCGACCTGGGCGATACCCCCGCAGAACTCGAGGCTGGGCTGCGCGCCCGTTTCCCACACGCAGCCCCGGCACATGACCCTGAGTTTGTCGGCTGGATGCAGCAGGTCG
>CAIOHJ010000394.1 GCA_903858085.1 uncultured Chloroflexota bacterium | reverse complement strand
CCTTGATGGGTGTTCTTCCAGAATTGGCGCTGTTTGCACGCAGGGTGCAGCTCCCCCGGGCCCAGCTGACCCTGTTTTTATATGACAGTGGAGAAGATGACAGTGGAGAGGGTGTCCGGGGGGAGCTGCCGCTGTTGTTGGTGCATGGGCTGGGCGACGAGGCGGACACCTGGCGCCGGGTGTTGCCGGCGCTGGCTCTGCAGCGCCGGGTGCTGGCGGTTGACCTGCCCGGCTTTGGGCGCAGCGACAAACCGGAGGCTCCTTACACGGTCCCCTGGTATGCCGGGGTGCTGCTGGAACTGCTTGAGCTGCTGCAGATTGAACGCTGCGTGGGGGGAGGGCATTCGCTGGGCGCGACGGTGGTGCAGTGGCTGGCGCTGGAAGCGCCGAGCCGGGTCGAGCGGCTCTGGTTGTTGGCAGGGGGGATGGTGGTCGGCGAGCGGAGGGGGGCGCTGGCTGCCTTGTTGCTGCGATTGCCTGGGATCGGGGAGTGGTGGTATGGCCGTCTGCGCCAGAATCCCCAGGCTGCCTACGAGTCGTTGCGCCCGTTCTATCGTGACCTGGATGGGTTGCCTCAGGAGGAGCGCGATTTTTTGTACAGACGGGTCAACGAGCGGGTGCACAGCAAAAAGCAGCAGCGGGCCTTCCTGCGGACGCTGCGGTCGCTGGCGATCTGGCTGCCTACGCAGCAGAAGGGATTGGCGGAGCGGCTTGCGGGCTGTACGATTCCGACGAGGGTGCTCTGGGGGGAGCAGGACATCCTTGCACCCGTTGAAAATGGGCGGGCTCTGGCTGCGCTGCTGCCCCACGCACAGTTGACGCTGCTTGCGGGTGCTGGCCACAACTTTCAGCAGGAAGAACCAGACGCTGTGATTGCTGCCTTCTCCGACCCGCTGTCTGCTGAACCCAGCCAGCGCTCGGAGCTGCCCAGCTGAAATGTGCCCCCAGGCAATCGTTATTTGACATACGCTGCTGTCTGCATGTATACTCTTCAGAGTAGGTAGATCGGTTGGCAAAAGGTGTCGAGCAGACGCGGTGGTGGAACAGGTTCAGCCCACTTGGAGGGATGGCCGAGTGGTTTAAGGCGGTTGTCTTGAAAACAACTGTGGCAGTAATGTCACCGGGGGTTCGAATCCCTCTCCCTCCGCCAGCGACTGCACAAGCAAACACTGTGGGGAGGTCGCATAGCCCGGTCTAGTGCGCCCGCCTGCTAAGTGGGTAGGGGCGGTTTCGTCCCTCGAGGGTTCAAATCCCTCCCTCCCCGCCACACTGTTTGCATGGAGAGACAAACGTTTGTGGACAGATCAAACGTACAGCTGCTTGTGGGCAGATCAAACGTATAGGTCCCCGTAGCTCAGTGGATTAGAGCGCTTGGTTGCGGTCCAAGAGGCCAGAGGTTCGAGTCCTCTCGGGGATGCCAAAAGTGGGTGGAGAACACAAAAAAGCCTGGCGGATGTTTTTTTCGCCGGGCTTTTTTGTGTAACAGAGTTTCTGTTGAGCGATGTTGGAAGACAGTAAAGCTTTTTTTGTCTGGTATGAGGGCAGCACGCTGATGGGACAGTTTGTGGTACGTCGTCTGATTTTGATGTTTTTCACGTTGGCCATGATCTCGCTGCTGGTTTTTGGTGCGGTTGAGATGGTCCCGGGCGATACTGCGCAGATGATCCTTGGCAAACAGGCCACCCCAGAAACCTTGCAGGCACTGCGTGTGAGGCTGGGGCTCGATCGGCCAGCTTACATTCGTTACTTCGATTGGGTCAGCGCCATTGTGCGCGGCGATTGGGGGGAATCGTTGGTGTCGAACGCGGCTGTGGGCCCTCTGCTGGCGCAGCGTGTGTGGAATTCGCTGGTGCTTGGCATGGCCGCCCTGTTGGTGGCCATGCCGCTGGGCATTTTTCTGGGTGTGCTCTCGGGGTTGAACCGGGCCGGGTGGATCGATCAGGGCATTACGTTTTTTACCCTGTTTGCCCTCTCGTTTCCTCCCTTTGTGATGGCCATTTTTTTGATCATTCTTCTCTCCTCCTGGCTGCGTTGGTTGCCTGCTGCGAGCCTGATCGACCCGGATGCCAATCTATGGGAATCTGCGCAGTTCCTCGTGTTGCCAGTGCTGACTTTGGCGTTGGGGTCGTTGGCCCATGTCTCCCGGCATGCGCGCAGCAGCCTGATCGAAGTGATGCGCAGCGATTATATGCGGACTGCCAAAAGCAAAGGGCTTCCTGACCTGACGGCTATTTTGCGCCATGCTCTGCGCAACGCGCTGTTGCCCACGATCAGCGTGGTCGCCCTCAATGTAGGCTGGTTGCTCAGCGGTGCAGCGCTGGTCGAGAATGTCTTTGCCTATCCTGGCATGGGCCGGTTGATGCTCCAAGCGATCAGCACACGAGATGTTCCTGTTTTGCAGGCGGTGACATTGGCGGCAGCGGCCATGTATGCGCTGGCCAACCTGGGGGCAGATCTGTTGTACAGCTGGCTCAATCCACGAATTCGCTATTCTTAATCGGTTGATGAACCCTGTTTTTCGAGAAGCGACAAATGGCATCTATCTCTGTCGGTGATCTGCTGTCGAGCTCTGCTTCATTGGTGCGTCCGGTGCGACGGCACAGGCAGCAGATGTTGGCTGTGTGGGTCGGGCTGGCGATCGTGTTGGTCTATCTGCTTCTGGCGCTTTTTGGCGAAGCGGTGGCCCCTTATTCCTACACCGAACAGAATTTTGTTGCGACCTTGCAGCCTCCCTCTCTCGACCATCTCTTTGGCACCGATCAGTTTGGCCGCGATATCTTCAGCCGGGTTGTGGTGGGCAGCCGCAGCATCATGGGGCTGGCGGGTATTGCAACGGCGCTCTCGTTGCTGGTCGGCGGTCTGGTCGGGGTGGTGGCTGGCTATGCTGGGCGGCTGTGGGATGAAGCGTTGATGCGTGTCGCCGATGTGCTGCTCTCGTTTCCAGCGATGTTGCTTGCCCTGCTCATTGTCAGCACGCTGGGATCAGAGGTGATTTACCTGATTCTGACGATTGTCGTGGTCTTTGCGCCGGGGATTGCGCGTGTGGTGCGCAGCGAGACCCTCAGCCTGGCGGCCAAAGAGTTTATCGACGCCGCGCACGCCACTGGCGTGCCAGCGCACCGGATTGTTTTGCGGCACCTGATCCCCAATCTCGTCGACCTGCTGGTGGTGGAGGGGTCCATCTACTTCAGCTATGCGATTCTGATCGGGTCGGGGCTCAGTTTTTTGGGGTTGGGCGTGCAGCCACCTTCGCCGGACTGGGGATTGCAGGTCAACGACGGACGTAATTTTGTTCTGACCGCCTGGTGGATTACGGTCTTCCCGTCGTTGGCCATTTCTTCGTTGGTGCTGGGCGTCAACCTGCTGGCAGACGGCCTGGCCCAACAACAGAGCAATCGTTGATCCTGCTCTGCAGCGCTCTGAAGTTGTAAGTGGGTATCGAAATTTTTCATGGAACGATCGCATACAAAACTTTTTTTGGCTCTGACCCACCCGGAGCTGCCAGCTGCACGAACGGGCAGGCAGTCGGCGTCCGGCAAGAAGCGAAGGTCTCTTCTCCAAAGCGAGCCGCTGGCCGCAGCGCTGTTGGGGGGGGCGTGGTCTGGCCCGACCAGGCCTGCTGCGACTGTCCAACACAAATTGTGGTCGGGGGTGACACAACTGGTCATCGTTTTGGACGATCAGTACCAACGGCTGGTGAAAGAGCATTTGGACCCGATCTTCGGTGCCACCCGTCTCCAGCAGATGAACGACATGGCAGGAGGTGAAGAACGGGTCAGTACGGTCAACGGCAGCGATGAAAAGGCGTTGAATCGGAGCCTGGGTGCGTCGGTTGTGATTGTGGGAACAGCCTTGGTGGCTGGGGGGGCGATCGCCCCGATCGTTTTGATCTGTTTTCCGTTGGCCATCTACACCTCTCTGGTTCCTTTCAAACGAGCGTATCGCGCGCTGGTTTATGAACGGAAGCTGAAGATTTCAGTGTTGGCCTCCATCAGCTTGTTGGGGACCTGGCTGGGTGGTTTTTACCTGGCCGGCGGTGTGGGCTCTGTGATTTTTTTTGTCTCTGAAAAGCTGATCTTTATTTCGCAGGATCGGTCGCGTCAGAAGCTGGTTAGTATCTTGGGGCAACAACCCCGGTTTGTGTGGATTCTGGTGAATGACAGCGAGGTCGAAATCCCATTTGGACAGCTCAAGGTTGGGGATGTCCTGGTTGTGGGTGCTGGGCAGCTGATTCCAGTCGATGGTCTGATTCGCAGTGGGCATGGTTTGATCGACCAGCATCGCCTGACCGGTGAGTCGCAGCCTGCCGAAAAGAGTGTCGGGGATCAGGTGATGGCGGGAACGGTCGTCCTGGCGGGCAGGCTGTACATTGCCGTCGAAAAAGCGGGCAACGACACGATCGCGGCACAGATCGGCCATGCCCTCAACAATACGGCCAGCTATCAGATGGCCATCGACTCCGAGGCGTTACAGCTGGCCAACGCCTCGGTGCCCCCCACGCTGGTGGCGGCCGGCCTGGCCTGGCTGTGGGTTGGTTTTGAGGGAGCTGTCGCAATCACGGGCGCGACCTTTGGTTTCAACGTCCGTCTGACCGGCCCGATCACGATGTTGAACTATTTGAATCTGGCCTCCCAGCAGGGCATTCTGATCAAAGATGGTCGTTCGCTGGAATTGCTCAATCAGATAGATACCGTGATTTTTGACAAGACCGGCACCTTGACGTTGGACCAGCCATCTCTCTCACAGATCCATGTTTTTGGCCAGATGGACGAAGCGACGCTGCTGGCGTATGCGGCTGCGGCGGAGAATCGGCAGAGCCACCCGATCGCGCGTGCGATCGTCGACGCAGCAAAGAGCCGTGCGCTGCTGCTGCCGTCGATCGGCGCAGCCCGCTACGAAATCGGCTACGGCATTCAAGTGGAGATCGACGGCCATTGGGTGCAGGTGGGCAGCGAACGCTTCATGGCGATGAAGGGGGTGGGGGTGCCTGGCGCTGCGCAATTGCTCCAGGCCGATAGCCACGATCGAGGCCATTCGCTGGTGATGGTGGCTGTGGACGATGAACTGGTGGGGGCGCTGGAATTGGCGCCGATGGTTCGTCCTGAGGCTCGCGCCGTGGTAGAGGCGTTGCAGCAGCGGAATATCGAGCTCTACATCATCTCTGGAGACCACGAAGAACCGACACGACAGCTGGCTGGGGAGCTGGGGGTGGAGCACTATTTTGCCAACGTTCTCCCTGCGGACAAGGCAAAGCATGTCGAACGGCTGCAGAGCGCAGGGCGTCGCGTCTGTTTTGTGGGGGACGGCATCAACGACTCGATTGCATTGAAGAAGGCCCAGGTCTCGGTCTCTTTGCGCGGTGCAACCACCGTTGCCACTGACACAGCCCAGGTCGTGTTGATGAGCGCAACCCTCGAACATCTGCCCAGCCTGTTTGCGTTGGCCCGGCAATTTGACACGAACATGAAAGCGGGTCTTGCCATCAGCATCTTCCCCAGCCTGCTGATCATCGGCGGTGTGTTTTTTGGCCATCTGGGGCTGCTGGGAGCAACCATTCTCTACGATGCAGGTCTGCTGGCGGGTGTCGGGGTGGCGATGCTGCCTGCGCTCCAAGGCAAAAAAGGGGAGGAGAGCCTCAAGCAGCCTTGAATTTTCGCACCGATCAATGTTGAGTTTCGGTAAAAAAAGATGAGGATCATGCAATTTCGAGAGATCGATCGAATGAACCGGCGGACCTTCCTGCAACTTACCGGCGGAGTGGCGCTGGCCACGTTTTCGGCGAGCTGTGTGCGTCCGGCTGCGGTGGCCCCACAGCCTGTCATGGACGCCGATGAACCGCAGCGGGGAGGCATTTTGCGGATCGCTGTGACCGAAGATGTGACGAACCTCGACCCAACCCGATCGTATTCTGACGGCGACGAGCGAGAAGGTGCATGGTGTGGTGCCCAGCCAGTTCATCTACCCACAATTTATCTGGATGACCCCCAAGCCATAACAGCGCTTCAACAAGGAGGGGTGTATGCGTTGGATTCGTGAGATCT
>CAIOHJ010000393.1 GCA_903858085.1 uncultured Chloroflexota bacterium | reverse complement strand
GCACCGCCGTCGCCGAGCGCACCCAGGTTTTTGGTCGGGTAGAAAGAAAAACAGGCCAGATCCCCAAAGCTGCCGACCCGCTGCCCTTTGTAGCGGGCACCGTGCGCCTGCGCGCAATCTTCGACCAGGAGCAGATCGCCGGCCACAGCCCGGATCGCGTCCAGATCCGCCGGGTGACCGTAGAGATGGACAGGGACCACCGCGCGGGTCGCGGGGGTGATCGCTTCGGCCAGCGCATGGGGGGCCATCGTGTAGGTCTGTGGGTCGATATCTACCAACACGGGCAAAGCGCCGGTCATCCGGATTGCCGCCACCGTGGCGACAGCCGTGTGTGCCACGGTGATGACCTCGTCTCCCGGGCCGACGCCGCAGGCGCGCAGCGCCAGGTACAGCGCATCTGTGCCCGAATTGACGCCCACGCAGCCGGCCACCCCGCAGTAGGCGGCAAATTCCGCCTCAAAGGCAGCCGTCTCCTGGCCCAGGATGTACCAGCCACTGGCCAGCACCCGCTGCACGGCGGCGTCGATCTCTTGTTGATGGGCCAGATAGCCCGAACGCAGCTCGTTGAAAGGAATTTTCATGCCACTCTGGTTCACGCTGTCACATACTGGTCAAAAAACTGGCTATAATAGGCGAGCGTGCGCTCCAGCCCGGCCCGCAGCGGTGTGGTCGGCTGCCAGCCCAGCACTTGCTGGATGCGGGCGTAGCTGGAGTAGACGTCGCCGATGTCGATCTTCTTGCGTGCTTCTGGCCAGGGCACCAGTTCGACCCGTCCCCGCCCGGCCAGCTCTACAATCAACCTTGCCAGGTCCAACAGGCAGATCGGGGCCTCTCCCCCCAGATTGAAGACAGCGCCGTTGGCCTTTTCGTCCATCCCCGCACGCAAAAACGCGTCGACCACATCCTCGACAAAAGTCAGGTCGCGCAGCTGCTGACCATCCCCGTACAGCTGGATCGTCCTGCCCTCGACTGCCATCCGGATAAACCAGCCGATGAACCCTTGGCGGTTGTGTTTGATCAGCTGGCGTGGGCCGTAGGTATTGGTCAGGCGCAGCGAGGTGGTGCGCAGCCCGTAGGCGGTATGGTAGACGACATGATACCCTTCTCCGGCCAGCTTGTTGACCCCGTTGATGTCGGTCGGCGCCTGGATGTGCTGTTCGTCGAGGGGCAGATACCGCGGCTTGCCATACTGTTGGCGCGTCCCCGCATAGACCACCTTGATCGCCGGGTTTTCGTGCCGACAGGCTTCGAGGATCGAGAGCTGGCTGCGTACATTGATTTCCAGGTCGGTGAACGGGTCCACCATGGAATCCAGATGGCTGACCTGGCCAGCCAGGTTGAAGAGAATCTCCTGGCCAGCCACCAGCGCACGCATCGAAAACGGGTCGCGCACGTCGGCGATGTTGACGCGCAGACGGTCGGTGTAGCCGTCCAGATTGAACCAGTTGCCCCCGTAGTCTGGGATCAACGAATCGACCACCGTGACCTGCGCGCCCAGGTCGACCAAACGGCGCGCCAGGGTAGAGCCCACAAAACCCAGGCCACCTGTGATCAAAACTTTTTTGCCTGCATAGTCGCTCGCAGCGTTCATAGCCACCACGAGTATAGCACAGAAGTGGAGCGGAATACGAAGCGGGCGGGGGAATCGCAGCAAAGTGCCCAGCTGCGATTCCCCCTTTGGCCGCTCATCCGATCGGCCGCAGCTCCCAGACAGCCAGCGTGCTCATCTGGGCTGGACCGCCTTCGGCGAACAGCTCGACCCCCTTGGCGGGGCGCAAAGGCTCGATCAGGCGGGTGACTGCCGCGCGCCCGTCGTCGACAAACAATTCCAGCACCGATCGGTCGATGTACAGATGGAGCCGGATGCTGTGGTCTGGGTTGCTGGCCAGGGCGATCTCGCTGCCGGCGACATGCAGCGTCGTGCCGTCGTAGCGCACCTCCACCGATTCACGCAGGCTGTGCAGACGGAGGCCAGCTGCCTGGGCTTTGTCCAAGACAAATGTCACATCGATCTCCACACTCTCCCCTTGCAGATCGACCGTCTCGACAGCGTTCGGTTCGATCGTCCGTGCGGGGCAGGCGTATGGGCGGCCGCGCAACGCCTGCACTTCGGGGGCTGGCAGCTGCCGCGGGTGGCCGTCGCTCCCCAGAGAGAGCAGGCGGGGCAAGGCCAGGCAGCCGTTCCAGCCACGTCCGCTGGCAAAACCACGGATCCAGCCCAGCAGGAGACAACGCCCCTGGCCGTCAAAGACCAGATTGCTGGCATAAAAATTGCACTCTTTGCCGGCGCCGGCGTCCAGGACCCCCCGCTGGTGCGGGGCAAAGGTCAGCGTTTCCAGGTCGAAGGCGCCGCTGACATACTCGATCGCCCGATAGGGGGAGGTCAGCAGCAGCCAATTGCCAGAGGGGCTGGCCGGATGCCCTGCGGCAGGGGGCAGTTCGACAAAATTCGGGCATTCCAAAAAGCGGGTCTGTGGCTGGGCGCTCTGAAAGAGGGGCCCGCAGTAGCGCCACCGGGTCAGTGTCGTATCCTCTGCCTCATAGAGCGCGACCACTGCTGTCTCGTCGTAGTCTGCACCGACGACCAGAAAGGTGCGCCCAGCGGCGGCAAAGATGAACGGGTCGCGCCATTCTCCCCGAAAAGGGGGCCCGCCATGGGTGGCAAGCGCCAGAATGGGGTTGGCGGGGTGTTTTTCCCACTCCAAGAGTTCATTGTCCAGCGCACGGGCAGCCCACTGTTCGTTGGGCAGGCGGCTCTCCCGCTCTCCCAGTTTGACAGATGTGTAAAAGAGCAAAGTTTCACCCTGCCCGTTGACCCGGGCGCAGCCTGAGAACACATGCTCTTCCCCGGCCTCCAGCGAAGGCCACAGGGCGATCGGCAGATGTTCCCAGTGCACCAGGTCGCGGCTGCGGGCATGTCCCCAGTGCATATGCCCCCATTCGTCGCCGTAGGGGTTGTGCTGGTAAAAAAGGTGCAGCCAGCCGTCCTGAAAAATCGGGCCATTGGGGTCGTTCATCCACCCTGCTGGCGGGCAAAAATGGCAGACTGGGCGGGCAGGATCGGCGGCAGCACGTGCGGTGGCCGCAGCGACCTGTTGCATGGCCTTTTCAATCGCGGGATTCATGGAAGCTCTCATCGCCTGTTTGGGCTCCTGCCTGGTTTACAGGAGCGGTTGGATAGAGATGGGGTCGTAGCACACGGCAGTGCCCTGTGCAAAGAAAAAAAGCTGCTCTCCCCGCCCTTCGGGGCAGCGGTTGACCACACAGCGCCGTCCATCGATGCAGACATCGATGAGATCCTCTCGGCAGATCACTTCTACAGAGAACGGGCGATCGAGTCCGCAGACGCCGTAGATCGCGGTGTTGCCCAGCTCGACGATGGCTTCGGCAGGACGGAAAAGCAACACAACTGCCCGATCGTAGTCGCCGTCGCTGCGCAGGCGCAGCCCATAGACGCCCCGGGCGTCGGAGGGGTTCACCCGCAGGGTCAACCGCACGTTGAAGGGGAGAGGGGCGCAGCGGGCAACCGCCAGCCCGTCGCAGCTGTCGAGCTGCAGCCGCAGCGGGCCGCCAGGGGCCCCCAGCGACCGCACAGAGGGGGTCACAGCGACCAGGGCAGGGAGCAGCGAGGGGCCGGCTGTCGGCTGCAGCTCGGGTAAAAACGCGCAGCCCAGCGTGCCATCGGCGTGCTGCACCAGCTCACGAAAAAGCGTATGTCCCCCCCACTGCATGCGCCCTTCGTTGCTCTCTCCCTGGCGGGTGCCAAGCCAGGCGACACCGATCCGGCGGTTGCCGTCGAAGGGGGCTGTTTTCATCACACGCGCCAGCGGGCCATCCAACATATCGATGGGGGGGCACTGCCAGGGGCCCAGCGGGCTGCGCGCCATACGGTAGCGGGCGGTCAGCGCGTTGCTGAAGAGCAGATAATACCAGCCGTTCCAACAGAACCAGTCAGAACATTCCGGCACGTCGTCGAACCCCGGGATCAGAAAGGGGTCATGCAGGTGCCAGCGGGCCAGATCCGTAGAGACCAGATGGGCCAGACAACCGCCGCGGCCAGGCAGCGGGTATTCCAACCATTGCGCGCTGACCAACAGGTGGAAGAGCCCGGTCTGCGGATCCTGAAAAGGCAGCGGATCCCGAAAATGGAAAGGCGAGTAGGCGGGCTGCGGCGGCGCAAAGAGATCGGGCACCTGTTTGACAAAGTGGATCCCATCTGCGCTGGTGGCCAGGCTGAGATGCTGGCGCCAATCTCGCGTCCGGGTCGCATAGAACGCATAGTAGGTGCCGTCATGAAAAAAGACGGACCCCGTGCAGATCGAGCCTTCTGTGGCTGCGGTGATTGGCAGCGCCAGCGGGTGGTGCTGCCAGTTCACAAGATCTGTGGTCGAGGCGTGGGCCCACTGGTGCCCTCCCAGCCCCTGGAGTGCCTGATGGTGCTGCTCGTCGAGCAGGTAATAGAGATGGAAGAGCCCAGCGTGGTAGAAGGGCATGCAGTCCCCGACAAAAAAATCGCCGGGTGGTTTGAAGTATTGCACGATCAACCTTTCAGCCCGCCGACCATGATGCCCTCGATGAGATAGCGCTGGCCGAAGAGATAGACCAAAATGACAGGGATGAGCGAAAGCGAGACGCCCGCCAGGACGACTGAGATGCTGCCTGTCATCATGTAGCCTTTGAGGGTGTTGAGCCCCAGCGGGATCGTGAAATTGGCGTCGGTGATCAGAAAAACCAGCGGCCGATAAAATTCGTTCCAGGTGCCGTTGAAAGCCAGCACAGCCAGCACAGCCAGCCCTGGTGCTGTCAGCGGCAGATAGACCCGGCTGAAGATATACCACTGGTTGGCGCCGTCGATCAGGGCCACTTCCTCAAACTCCTTGGGGGCCTGCATAAAATACTGGCGGAGCAGAAAGGTGCCAAATGCGGTGAAGAGCGCCGGAACAATCAACGCCGCCAGGCTGTCCGACAGCCCAATTCGGCTGATCAGCACAAAGACTGGGATGATCGTGGCCTGCAGCGGGATCATCAGGGTCGCCATGACCAGCCAGAACAGCAGCGTTTTGCCAGGAAAGTCCAGCCGGGCAAAGGCATAGCCGGCCAGGGCGGCCGTACACAGCTGGCCGAACACCGTGCTGAGGGTCACAAAAAAGCTGTTGAAGATCTGGCGCCAGAAGGGGATACGCGCAAAGACCTCTGCATAGTTTTCCAGCGCCATGTCGGTCGGCAGCCATTTGGGCGGCAGGCTGAACGAGGCGGCAGGCGTACGCAGTGAGGTCGAAATCGTCCACACGATGGGGCCGACCATGATCACGCTGAGGGCAAACAAACACAACAGCAGCAGCCAGCGCCGGCCGTGACGCGGCAGCGCCTCTGCGACACTGTGCCCTGCCCGGGCGTTCTTTTTTTCCGGCCAAGAGCTCTGCATATCGACTCCCTCCTTCTTTATTGATAGAAGACCCAGCGTTTGCTCATGGCAAACTGGAAGGCGGTGATGGCCAGGATCACGACGAACAGGATCACAGCGATCGACGAGGCATAGCCGATCTCCTGATTTTTGAACGCTGCCTCGTAGAGGGTCATCACAGCCGTACGGCTGGCATCGCCGGGCCCCCCGCGCGTCATGACGTAGGGCTGGTCAAAAATCTGCAGCCCGCCGATCACCCCGATCACGGCGGAAAAGAGCAGGGTCGGGCTCAACATCGGCAACACAATCTGCCAGAGCCAGCTCCAGCCAGAGGCCCCATCCACCTCGGCCGCGTCCAGCACTTCCGACGAGATATTGCTCAGCCCGCCCAGCATGGTGATCAAGGAGAAGCCGACAAACTGCCACAGATAGGCGAGCACCACCGTGTACAAGACGACGTCGCTCGAGGTCAGCCAGGGGATGCGCGGGATTCCAAGCAGCCCCAGGTAGTAGTTGACCACGCCGAACTCCTGGTGGAGCAGGTAAGAGAGCACCACGCCGGTTGCCGCCCCAGAAAGCAGAAAGGGGAGCAGAAAGGTCGTCCGAAAATAGTAGCGCATCCAGGTCGCCATGCGCTGGCGCAGCGCCAGGGCCAGCAGCAAGGAAAACACGATCTGCAAACCGATCGCCAAAATCACAAAGCGGGCTGAATTGGCGAAGCTGACCAGCACCCGGGTATCGCTGACCAGCCGGCTGTAGTTCTCCAAGCCGACAAAGGTGGGGGGGCGAAACACGTTCCATTTGTACAGGCTCAACCCAAACGAGACCAGCACTGGACCGGCGGTGAAGACCAAAATGCCCAGAATGGTGGGCAGGACAAACAAATATCCCAACAGGGCCTTGCGCCGGCGCATGCCCGCCAAAGTTGGCTCGGTCAACCAGCCAGCCAGGGATGTCCGCTTGCGCGCTGTCACAGCTGTCTGCATCCTCCTTCTCCTTTCATCCTGCTGGCCGGGAGAGCGGCTCTTTCCGGCCCCCCTGCGTGAGGGGGCCGGAAAGAGCCGCCGGTGCCAGCCCTTTGGGTGGACACCCGTCAGGGCTCAGCCCTGCGGATACATGATGTCCTGCGAACGGGCGACCAGATCCTCCAGCTCCTTCTGCAGCTCGTCCATCGCCTGCTGGGGAGAGAGCTCGCCGGTCATCGCCCGGCCCGTGTAGCTGGTGAAGAGGGTGGTCATCGGGTTGGAGATGGGCGGCGCCGGGATCGGGGCAGTGTCCGGGTGTTTGTCAAGGGTGTCGTAGAAGACCTGCCAGTGCGCCGGGCCGGTCTCGGCGAAGGCCTCGGCGACCAGCATCGAACGCCGCGACGGGGTCGTGATGATCCCATTGGCGCCGTACCAGAGCTTCATCCCCTCTTGCGAGATGCGGAACTTGCTGTAGGTCCAGGCCTCCTCTTTGTGCTGGCTCTGCGCCGCAATCCACTGGCCGCCGGTGCCGAACTGATGGCGCTGGTTTTTCCAGCTGGGGAAGAGCTGTACGTCGAAGGAGCCGTTGGGGAAGCCAGCGTTGGCCAGGCCACCCGCCCAGAAGCCGCCAGCCGGGGTCATCGCCAGCTTGTTGTCGGCAAAGAAGCCCTGCAGCGTCTGCCCACCCCCCATTTCGATCGCCGGGGCGGTGCCTTCGCTGGTCAAGGTGACTACCAGGTCGAGTGCCTCGACGACTGCCGGGGAATTGGCGGTCGGCGTGACCCAGCGGTAACCGCCGCCGCGGCCTGCCGCTGCTGCGTCGTCGGCGTAGAAGGTGCTCCAGAGCCACTCGCCGCCGGGGGCCTTTTCCTCGGTGAAGAGGTTGCCCCCGTTGACGAAGATCCACGGCATCCAGCTGCCCCACAGACGGTTCGTCCAGGCATAGCCAAAGACGGTGGTCTGGCCGGACTCGTCCTTCTTGGCAATCTTGCGAGCGACCTCCAGGAAGTCATCCTTCGACCAGTTGTCGGCCGGATGGTCCACCCCCGCCTCGGCAAAGAGCTGCGTGTTGTAGTACATATTGGCGGCGTTGAAGTCAAAGGGCAGCTCGTACACGCTGCCTTCGTACATCATCGCCTCGATCAGCGAGGGGTGCACATCCGCAAAATACTCGGACACTTCCGCCTCATCGCGCTGGATCAACTCGTCGAGCGCATACGCCAGCCCTTGCCCGGCATAGAGCTGCAGAGCCTCGGTCGCCGAGTAGCCGAAGTCGATCTGCTCGCCTGCTGCGATCATCGACAGAATCTTGCTGGCGATCTCTTCGTGGTCGATGCCGGTGACGGCAATGAACTCCAGGTCAATGCCGGGATGAACCTGGCGGAACGGTTCGAGCAGGGGCGTTTCGTTGGCCGGGTCTCCTTGCACGCGCAGGACGACGACCTCCTTGGCCGGCGCTGCACCTTCCATAGCAGGAGCCGCCGCCGGCTGAGCTGGGACACAGGCGGCCAGCATGACAGCTGCGGAACCTACCCCTGCCATCTGCAGAAACTGGCGCCGGTTAAATCCTTGGTTTTGCATTCTTTGGGTCTCCTCTTTTCCAAAAGTTATGGACAACAACTCTGTGTAAACAAATAGCCAGGTTCTCTGCGCCAAAATCCTGTCTGCGATTCGGTTGGTCTCTAGGACAGAGCAGACGCCACCCCCTGAACCCACAGCCGGCCAGGCTCGCCTCCGGCACTTCACCCCCATTCTGAATTCCATCCAGCCTGTCAACTGGCCCAGAACCGGACGGCAGATCGCTCCAGGGCATCCTGGAGCCCGCGTGATTTCTCAGACCGACGCTCTCCAGACCAACGGGCAATCAAGCTGGACCTGGGGCGCCGTCGGCGATGGCTGTGGATTGCCAGCAATCAGATGATGCACGGCCCAGCGCCCCATTTCGTAGTGGGGCAGCTGCATGGTCGTCAAGGGCGGCCGCAAGTTGGCCGCCAACAGCTCCTGATTGTCAAATCCTATCACAGCCACCTCCTCCGGCACCCGCAGAGCCAGATCGCGCAGCGCGTCGTAGGCCCACATCGCGGTACGGTCGTTGAAACAAAACAGAGCGGTCGGTCGATCCGGCTGCTGCATCAGCTGGATCGTCGTCCGGTAGACCGCCTCGGGGGCAATGTCCGCCTGGCGCACCAGCGTCGGGTCATAAGCCACCCCCGCTGCCGCCAGCGCCCGGCGGTACCCTTCGAGACGGCCGACCACAGCAGGCTGGTCGGTCGTGTAGTTGATAAACCCGATCCGCCGATGGCCGTGCTGCAACAGCGTGGCCACAGCATCCTGCCCCCCTTGGATCTCATTGGGCACCACCGAAGGCAGGCTGCGGTCTTCGCTGTAGCAATCTACCAACACGGCGGGCAACTCCCGGAAACGTTCGGGCAGGTTGACCGGCTGGTGGAACATTGCGGCATAGAGCACGCCCCGCACCTGCCGGTCATACATCTGGTCCAGCGCTGCATTGAGCAGATCCAGGTTGCCGCTGGTGTTAATCAGCACCAGAATCGACTGGTGGGCCCACGCTTCGTCCTGAGCCCCGCGAATCAGGTCGAACGCAAAGGGTGTGGTCGCAATTTCGTCGGTGATCAGCCCAATTTCCCGGGTCTGGCGGGTGCGCAACGTCACGGCCGCCGATTTGGGGCGATAGCCCAGATCGGCGATCACGCGCAAGACCTGTTCGCGCGTGGCCTGGGTGACATTGGGGTGGTCGTTGAGCACACGCGAGACCGTGCCGACTCCCACCCCGGCCCGACGCGCGACATCCTGGATCGTAGAGCTCCGTTTTTGCATGGCATCCATCAAAAATTGCAGATACTTTATTTGGAATCGATTCCAATATACAACATTTTTTTTTGGCTGTCAACCTCCTTTTTTCGTCTGGGTGCGGTTCAAAGTTTTGCAGCAGGTGAAACAGTTGCGGATCTATCGCACGCCCGTCTCCTCTCCAAAAGCGCTGGATCAGAGCACCGCTGGCACGGCGGCCTGGTGGGCGACGCGCTCGGCGAAGCTGGGGGGGGGTCATCGCGTTTGCGCACCCGGCGTCGGAGCGCCAGTTCCATGGGGTCAGGTGCTAAACTCATCCGCCCCGATGGGGCGTGCGAAAGAAAACCAGCGGTTGACGGAAGAATTGGCGGCGACGCGGGAGACGCTGCGTCAGGTGAACCGCTCAGAGCCCCGACCGTCAGGGAGGGTCTTTCTCTTTCTTGCATTTCCCCGCCATCGGTGCACCTTGTTGCTGCACGACAGGCGGATCGCCGCATCT
>CAIOHJ010000392.1 GCA_903858085.1 uncultured Chloroflexota bacterium | reverse complement strand
GTCATCGTGCACGGCGGCGCAGTGGCGGCGGCCTACGCAGCTGGCTTCCAGGCAATGTGGAGCGGCATCTCGGCAGCACCGTGCGTGGAAGAGAGGGCGGCAGAAATCCGGCTCTTCCTGCCACTGGTGGCAAGCGCAGCAGAAAGCGAGACACCGACAGAGACCCCCGTCTCGGCAGAGACACCGGCAGAGCCCCCCGTCCCGGCAGAGACGCCGACAGAGCCACCCGTCCCGGCAGAGACGCCGGCAGAGACACCGGCAGAGCCCCCCGTCCCGGCAGAGACGCCGACAGAGACACCGGCAGAGCCCCCCGTCCCGGCAGAGACGCCGACAGAGCCCCCCGTCCCGGCAGAGACGCCGACAGAGACACCGGCAGAGCCCCCCGTCCCGGCAGAGACACCGACAGAGCCCCCCGTCCCGGCAGAGACTCCGGCAGAGACCCCCGTCCCGGCAGAGACGCCGACAGATCTCTCCGTCCCGGCAGAGACGCCGACAGAGACCCCCGTCCCGGCAGAGACGCCGGCAGAGACGCCGACGGAGACGCCTGCGCCGACACCCCCCCCGACACCTGCGACGGCAGAGCCCTCCGTCTCGACGGAGACGCCGACAGAGACGCCCACCCCGACACCTGCACCGACACCCCCCCCGACACCCGAGCTGACAGAGACACCCACCCCGACACCTTCCGTCGTCGTGCGCCTGGCGCGCATCGTCTACGACCCGGCCGGCAGCGACGTGGACGGCGAACGGGTGGAGATTCGGAATGTTGGCGAGATCGCGGCCGAGTTGAGCGGCTGGACGCTGGCCGACGCAGCCAGCTACCGCTACACCTTCCCGGCCTTCACGCTGGCCGCCGGCGCGACGGTGACGGTGTGGGTCAAGGCGGGCACGGATACAGCGAGCGACCTCTATTCGGGGCGAGGGGCGGCGGTGTGGAACAACGACGGCGACAGCGCAACGCTGGCAGATGCAGACGGGGCGAGGGTGGATGTGTGCGCGTATGCAGGGGGGGCGGAGGAGATGGAATGTGAGCCCGGCTAGCGCCCAGCATTTATTCCCACACCCGGTTCTTAAACCCCAAACTCGCCGCATTTTCCGACACCGTCCGTTGTATCAGGTCTGACGCGCCAGCTGGAAATTCTGCGTTGATTTCTACCGTGACCCGCACGGCCGCATGAGGGTCACTCGCCAGGAGACTGATGACATCCTCAGCGATCTGCGTCAGCCGCATCTTCGCTGTCGCTGCATTTACATCGACCGTGCCAATGAATGTGTAAGATTTTTGTGGGTCGTCGCCCTTTTTGCCCTTTTTGTCGTTCCCGTCCTTGTCACCTTTGTCACCACCTGGGCCGTCCCCGACTGGGCCGTCCCCGCCTGGGCCGCCGTCGTCGTCCTTGTCCTGTGTCTTCTGTGTCTTTTGTCTCTCCTCGTACGCCGCTGCTGCTGCTGGCTCGATCAGCAGCAGCGTATCGTCGAGTTGTACATAGGCGTTGCCCAGTTGAAAACCAGTGTACACGCCGTCGTGTTCCCCATAGGCCGTGCCGAAGAAGTGCCGGGTTGCCGCCCCGCTGACAATGGCTTGCTCCAACACGCTGCGATTTTTCAGACGGGGCAGATAGAGATAGCGCAAGGTGTCTTCCCAAAAGGTCAGCGCACCCACAAACGGCCTGCCTGGCTTCCAGTACACCTCGCTGAGTTTGGCGCAAAGATGCACCGGCGACCACGTGAAAATCACCAGTTCGTTCTCCTGGCAGGTGCGTTCAATCTCGCTGACCAACGTCCCACTGCTGGTGTTCAATGCATGCGCCTCGACAGTCGATTTGGTGTCGGTGGCCACATACTGTGCCGGACAGAGCAGCCACTTGTAACATACTGATATTCTCACCAGCCGACATCACGTAGCAAATCACCGCTTCCAAGTAACGCAGCGCATGTTCTTGCTGGCGCATAGTGTTCCCACCCATGCACCATATAGCGCAACACCTGCGGTGGCGTCATGCTGTCCACATAGCTTTTGTGTTCAAACAGCACACAGACAAAGGCGCTGTCGTGGTCGCGCAACCCCACTTCATAGACCAGATCGGGGAAATGTTCTTGCAGCGCCTCATCGATGAAGCAGCCCTTCACCAGTTGCAGGCGGCTGAGGTCAAACTGGCCTGCCACGGCTGGCGGCAGAAAGTCACGCAGAAAGATACGCGCAGCTTCGGGCTGTACCAGCATCTCCTTAAAAAATTTGTCGTGTGGGTTGATGATTTCGGCCATGTCAGGTAGTTGGCCACAGCGTATGCCGTCTGTCAAATGCCAAACTGTGACACCAGGTAAACACGGCGTGCTCGGCAACGGTCACCGTGCCGTTGACGCCAGCCCTCCAGTACGTTTTGCCTGACACGCTGGACCTGTTGGCACCAGCAAGACGGGGTGCTCAGAGCGTCAGCGCTGACCACATTGCTGTGCAAGTCCACTCTAAAATCATGCGCCCCGATGGGGCGAAAACGCCAAGCTCAGCCACCGGGAGCGATGTGCTCCCGGTGGCTGAAGCCGTAGCTCGATTTCTTGCGGTTATTTACCCAGTTTCTTACCGGGGGGCTTCGCCCCCATCGCTGCGCTTCCCCCTACAGCTGTCCAAAAGACCAGGATCACTGCGAGCGGACACACCGGTACCCGTAGCGGTGCCAGGGAACAAAGGGCTCGTCGTTGCCCCGGTGGACGGAGCGCACGAGGTTGTCATCGCTGCTCCACGACCCGCCCCGCAGCACACGGGACGACCCCGCCGCCGTCCACTGCGGGTTGTCGCGGGGCGACACACTGTAGTAGTCGCTGTCGTACCAGTCGTTCACCCACTCAAAAACATTGCCAGCCATGTCCAGCGCACCATAGGGGCTGGCCCCAGTTGGATACTTGCCGACCGGAGTGGTGTCGCCCACGTTCCTGTTGTAGTTCAGACGCCTTCCATCTGGTGCGCTGTCACCCCACGGATACTCCCGACCGTCTGTCCCACGTGCCGCTTTCTCCCACTCCGCCTCGGTCGGCAGACGCACCCCTGCCCACGCACAGTAGGCTGTTGCCTGGTTCCAGCTTACATCTGTCACAGGATGGTCACGATAGTCGCTGTCCTGCCAACGGCTGTTGTTAGGGGGAGTGCAGCCATCTGCATTGACGCAGAGCGTATACTGCCGCGTGATCCTTGCTTTGTCATCGATCAGGCCAGTGAGCAGCTGCCACAAATTTTTGAGAGCTTCTGGTTTGTTCATCGGTATTTCAACCTGGACGGTTTTGTCAAGGTGCGGCCACACTCATTGTATGACGATACACATCCACCTTCGTCTCCAGACATTTGCGCAGACGCAGATCGTTGCTGCCAATTTCGTACCAGGTCGACGGCTTCTGATAAAAATCCAACCCGCGCCCGATTTTTATCACCCAGCCGTTGTCCAGCCGTATCTCGCGGTCATGTAAATTGGCGTCAAAGGCGACTTCCAGCATGATGTCGAGTTCAAGCAGACTTTGCGTCAGGTCGGCCAGCTTTGCCTCGGCATCGGCGCGCTGCAGCGTGTCATCATAGCCGGTCACCAGCCGAATATGACGGATCGTCGAGTGGCTCACCATCATTTCACAAAAACGTACGAAGTTCTGAAGCTGATGCGTCGCTCGAATGTATGGGTCTTCGATTGTCACCCTGCGCGCCCCTTGCAGGTAATCAGCCATGATCGATTCATAGCTGTAGCCGGTGTCGCCATAGCGGATGGTGTAATGCTGTTCGGTAAGAGACACAGGGCGCGCTCTGACAGGCGACACACTCTCTGCTGACAACGCCTCAACTGCGCCAGGCGGCCGGTTGACCGATGGCGGGGGCATCGCTGGTGGCAGTATCATCGGTGCGACCACAACCGGCGCCGTGCGCGCGAGCGCGCCACCAGCTCCATCCAACACCTTGCGTGTCGGTTGCTGCGTCGCCGGCGCGTCCTGTGACTCCGGACAATAAACAACCACCTCGCGACCGTCAGTGGTGAAAAAGGAAAGGTTGATCCGCGCAAACTCGTCATCGGGCTTGCGTTTGTTCATCTGCTCCTTGACGCGACGCCGGCCCTCCACAGCATAGGCGACATACTCCTCGAAAGCGTCGTCGTCGGGTGGGCCGTCCGGGTGGAGCATCTTTAGAAACGCCGCCACTGTCTTCTTGATGCCCTTCTCGTCGCGCCCCTCAACGGCGGCACCAAGCCTGATACGCTGGTTGACTTCCTCGTAGCGGTTGGTGTGCCCAAACTGGTAGTGAAAGGCTTCGGCCAAATAGTCGGTGATAAAGCCGTAGTTGTTGGTCAGAAAATCGCTGCTCGTCTTGGGCATCTCCCAGCCAGGCAGATAACAGGCAAAGCGATCCATCACTGCCAGGTCAAATTCTTTGGGCAGCGGCATGAAGAGGTCGTGCTCAGTCGAATGCACCACCTGCTGCACCGAGTGATCGATGTTGCCGACAAAGGCCATGCTGGCGTCGGCAATCACCTCGACCCCGCGCGAAAAGCGGCCGTTCGCCATGTAGTCCTTCATGATCTGAATGGTGTCGGCGTCGCGAATGTTGATGCCCGCCACCTCGTCGAAAGCCACCGTGTCCCAGAAGCCCACCAGCCCGATGCGGCGTCGTGCATTGTTGTAAAAAAGCGTCGCTTTGCTCGTCTGCCCACCGCTGACCAGCGTGGCGTAGGGCGAAAACTCGCTAAAAAAGTAGGACTTGCCCGTGCCGCGTGGCCCCAGCTCAATAAAGTTGAAGTTTGGCTCGGCCAGCGGCGCCAGCCGGGCGACAAAGTGCAGTTTTAGACGGGGCGCAAGTTTGGCCGGTTCCAGCCCCACCGAACGCAGCACGATGTCGAGCCATTCGTCGCGGCTGAACGCGCGCCGCCCCTCCTGGTAGCCCTCAAAGTTGAAGCGACTCAACTGAATGGGGCGCAGGTCCTCCACATAGAAGGCATAGTCGTCCTCATCTACCTCGTTGTAGGCAAGCGTGACCTCTGCCCAGATGCCGCCCTCCAGCACGCGGTCGTTGTCGCGGTAGAAGCGTTCCGGCACGGCGATGCGCTGCGAATTGAAATTCTCCAACGCCGCCCAATGGCGCCGTTCTTTCTCCACGTAGCGCACATGCACTTTGTCGATAAAGCGGTGGCGTCCCTTCGTGGCAACTTTCGACTGCGCAGCGTTGGCCTCATCGGGGCGCACATAATTGTCCTGGAGCGTCGCCAGCACCGCCTCCAGCCCGGCTTGAATCTCGACTGGTTCGTCGCTGGCGCAGTAACGCGCCAGCAAAAACTCCAGCACAAAGGTCGGCACATTCGTACCCTTCTTGATGCGGTGCAGCAGATCTTTGCGCACCACTTTGCCGTCGAAATGCTCCAGCAATTTGCGGTCCAATGCATCCATCGCGCGACCCCTAGCGTGTGTAATCAGTTTCCAGTTCGACCTTGCTGTACAGGGTTAACGAGGTCGGATTGAGCGCCTTGACGACCAACTTGCCCTCATACGCTTCGTCGAGCCGCAGTGTGACATCCGCCCGATCGCCGGGGCGCAGCGCAAGCGTACCCGTTGCCGGGTTGACGGGCGGGCTGTGCAGCGCCTCGCCCACGACCTCGCCAGCCCGGTTGTGCGCCTCCACCAGAATCTCCACCGTCTTTTCGGCGCCAAAGAGATCGCCGAGGCCAACCTCGATCTCAAAGGCAGGACGCAAATTCGTCACGCGCTTGTCCCCGCGCTTGAAGCGAAGCATCACCTCCGGCGCGCGTGCTGCGCTTTCTTCGGCGGCGCGTAGCCGCACCACCAGCACCGGCACGATCGCCTCCTGCAGCGACAGCCCGCCGTGGAAGTAGTTCATGCCCGCTTGATAGCCAACCATCGCCCGCGGCCCGGCCACCTGGTGAAAATCGCCACGCACCCCCAGCGCCGCCGCGTCCATCACATAATTCAATCCATCCGCCACACCGTCACCCAGCAAGATGCGCCCGTGCAGCCCCACCCAACTTCCAGGCGGACGCGGGCATACGTCGCCAGCCTCGAGCGCGGCGTTGAGATAGAAGCCATGGTCGGTGAGGACCAGCGCCTCGTGAAAGCCGAGCGAGCGTAGCCGGCGCACTGCCGCATGCACCAGCAGCAGCGTGCGGCTGATCAACGCTGGCGCGGTCTCCGGGTTGGACTCAAACGCCTGATCCATCTCATTCGAGCGCAGCACCAACAATTCGACCGACCCAGGCACAGCCGCCGCCTTATTATGCACAAACTCCTTGAGCGCAATATCGGCAAAGCGCTGCCCGTAGCGCCGCCGCAACACCTCCATGCGCTGCGTCACTGTGGGTAGCGGCTGCTCGCCCAACATCGGCAGCACTTTATCTTCACGGCGTGCCAGCGTCAGATCGCGCCCGGCGTCGGGCAGCAGGCTGGCCATGCCCACCGGCGTCACCGTCGGCAATTGCGCACATGCCGGCGTCAGATCGACCTGGCCGTCAGCGGCCAGCACCTTTCGCAGTTCGACTCCCAGCTCAAAGCGCAGCGCGTCGATCTGAATCAGCGCCACGCGACGTCCGCTTTCCTGCACGCGCGGCGCCACAAACTTGTCGAAGACGTCGGCGTTGGCCAGACGACCGGGCGGCGGCCAGCCGGTCGTCTCGACATGACGCACAAAGAGCGGCGTCAGCCGGTCGACCAACCGGCGGTAGGCAGCGCGTGCATAGACAGCCACCTGTTCGAGCAAGTCGTCGCCGTCGGCGAATGAGTGAGCAACTTCACCCACCGCCTGCTCAAGTTCGCGCTGCCGGCGGTCTACCTCGCGCAAGCTGCCGACGTAGAAGTCGATCAGGGCGTCGAGCGAACGCTGGTGGTCGGGCAGCAACCGCGTTGCGTCCGCACACGCCGTCACCAGATCGACCGCCGCCTGCAGCAACCGCCACTGCGTCTGGCTTTCCCCGCGGCTGACCCAGATCGAGCGGGCGTGGCGGGCGATCTCGTCGCGCATCTGGTCGACGTCATCGGCCCGCAACGCCACAACCGCCCGCGCGAAAAAGGAGCGTTCCTCAAAGGGGAAAGTGTCGCGCACGCCCAGATCGATAATGCCGTGACAATGCTCAGGTAGATTCAGCCCCTCTCTGCCCTCGATGGCTTCGGCGCGAGCGATGTAGAGCGCCTGCGTCCGCTCCGTGCCACGCAACCGTTCACAGAGATGTTCGACCTGTGTGCGCGCCTCTGCCGGCGCACGCGGCACCGCAGCCAGGCTTGCGGGCAGCGCCCCCGGCAGATCAAAGGCAAATTCGCTGAAGAGCAGATAGCGCCACAACTCCTCCGCCAGCACATCCCAGCTCTTCGAGCGGGTGAGCAGGCGCAGATCAAGTGTCGTGCGCAGCAGATGCTTCGCCTCGCTCATCCACCCTTCCTGCCCCTTGAGCGCCTGCCTCTGGGCGTCGGTCGGTGCCAGCAGCGCAAACAGAATCTCGCTCGCCGACTCGACCTGCAACAGCGCCTGCAGTTGCGGCCAGCCGGCGCCGCTGCCCACTGCGTCGATGACGGCAAAATCAGGGTTGGGCGTATCGGCAAAGATTTTGCGAATGGCGGTGGCGTGGTCAGGCTTGCACTTGATGCACAGTTCCTTGTACTCCTCGCCGCTGTTGAGCGGGTCAGGGAAACAGCCGCCGATCTCAGCGTAGAGGGCGAAGGGGTCGCGCTGCCGGGCCTCGTCGGTCATGGGCGCCGGCGCCGGCACGTAGACCAGCAGCATCTCGACCGCAGGCTGCGGCGGCGCCATCGTCTGCAGCGCTGCAAGTGCAGCCTCACGGCTCTCGATGCTGCTGTCGCTAGCGTCAATGACGCGGCGGCGCCCGTCGGCCAGCGCCAGGCACAGCTCGCGATAGCGGCGCTCCGGGTCATAGACGACCAGCACGCGCCTATCGTGCAGCCGCTTGAGCACCATCTCCCGTTGAATAAACTCGGCGATCTTCATGCATGCCCCTCATGGTCGGTCTAGCTGTCCGTGTTCAAGTCGGCCCAGGTGCGGCCACGAATCGCTTCCAATTCCGCACTTGTCCAGCTCATCACGTCGCGCAAAAAGATCGGCGGCAGGCAGATGCCGGGAATCGCCGCACGCACCCGCGCCGTTGACTCGTGGTCATCCGTGAAATCGCGGTCGTAGGTCACAAAGTAGTCGACCTGCGCGTGAATCACGGACAGCGCAACCGGAATATCCTCCTGCTGGCGCACCAGGCCGGCGGCTGCCTCAACAGCCTCCAGGCCCGGCAGCGGCGCCTGCTGGTAAGCCAGCGCGTCCAGCAATCGCTCGAAGCGCGCTTGAAACTCAGGAAAGTCGCGCGCTACATGGCGCCGCGCTTCGAGAATTACGATTTCGGGCAGCACAAGCTGGAAGTCGCCGGCCAGCGCATGGTTCAGCACGGCATTGGGCCAGCGCGGCCAGATAATGCCGCTGAGCAGGATATTGGTGTCGATTGCAACACGAATCGTCATTCACCGGCCTGGTTGCGGCGGTAGTGTGCATCATAGAGCGCACGGCGTTCCGCCTCCAGCGCCGCGGCCAGATCGTCTTCCTCCAGCCCGGCGCGCTGCGCTCGCTCGGCCATGGCCTGCCCTAGCCCTCGCAGTTCTTGCTGCGCACGCCAGCGCAGGAAATCGTCGTATTCGCGCATGCCGATCAGAGCAGCGACGGCGATCCCGCCCTTTTCGATGATCAGGTGCTCCTTGCCCCGGTGGACGCGCTTGAGCAAATCGGCAAAGTGGCTGCGCGCTTCCGTGGCGCCAACACTTGCCTGGACAGATGGTTCAGCGTTCATCGGCAATCCCTCCAATCAACAATGTACAAACCTGTACGGAAGTGTACACTGTTCCTGGCTTCGTTTCAAGCTGTTGATGCGGCGTGTAACTGGTCTGTAAAGATACCTGTTCGGCAGAATACAGTTGCCTAAAGCCGATACGCACTGCGAACCAACTCTGCGACATTCCCTGGGATTTCTGCTGGGGTCAGTTCGCGGAAATGCTCCAATGCTGCCAGAGCTTTGCCCATTTTGCTACCCCTCGATACTCCGCACACGCCTTCAAAGTCCGGACATGATGTTGAAACACGGCCAGGGTCATTCACAAGCTCTGCAATCTCATGGTTCAGATCATAGGTCCTTCGCTTCTCTCTGATTTTGTCCTTGTCCCAATTAATAGGTATTGGATCTGGCAGCGGGTCCACATCATGGATGACATGATAGTGCAAAGCAAAAGCCATCGCGACCGTAACGTACAGCGGGAGATTGTGCTTGGACCCACAATCCACAATAGACACATCAGGGTTGTAGCAGCCAAGCATTCGCGCAAGGAAGGGCAGCAGGGACTTTTCTGTCTCGCCTTCCACAAATACTACCTTTTTTGCAAAGAACATCTCGCCACGGTCAGGGTTTACCCAGTAAGCCATGTGAAAGCGATGTTTGCGGTCGGGGACTGCATTGCTTTCAAATAAGTCCGTGGTGCACTGCCGAATCTGTGTCCCCTGCTGCGGCGATGGCTTGGCTGCAATCGCAATCTGGCGATAATTGTCGAGGTCGACAAAGTGGGCCGAGTGCGAGCAGAGCAGGATTTGACGATTCTCAGCCTCAGCGAGTTGGCGCAGCGCATCAGCCAAAGATCGCTGTGCCTGGGGATGTAGAAACAGCTCTGGCTCTTCGACTGCAATAATCATTGACTCTGAGGCGCGCCGTGCGGCAACGTCCAGGTTGTCGCTACGCTGGCGCAGTACTTTGGCCCAGGCTTTGGCAAACCCAAGCAGCACAGCGCGCTGCAAACCATGCCCTTTGCGTTGGGCAACTGAATCATAGCCATCGTCAATGCGTAGACTTGTGCCAAGTTCGAAGATCTTGCTGATGTCAGGGGGTGATACTTCAATACTGACATCAACACCCCAATCTTGCAGTTCTTCCTGCAAGGACAGTTCCAACGCAGCTAATTGCTCCGGGCGTTGACCGTCTTGAGCGTTCCTGTTCAGGGATCTCACGACTGACTCCATATCTGAGCGAAGCTTAATAAAGCGCTCATCTCCGGCAGTCATATCCTCGATGGCTCTAGTCAGCAACCGACCAAAGATCGTCGTACTCTTGACTCTTGCCTCATCATCCAAGTCCCGCACCGCAGGGACAAAATAGATGTCCGGTAACAGACCAGCTGCGAAGTTTCTCTGGCCAAGGAAAGCGACGGACTCTAGCCGCTCCACAAATTCAAGACTAGCGTGATTCTCCACGATATAACGTCGTTGAGCTTCCTCTACTTGTGCCCGCGAGAGACGTCCTGACTCGGGCAAATAACGGTAGAATGGTAGAGACTCTGCGGCATCGCGTGATGTGTAAGTTGCGGCACTCTCGGCATGAAGATACGGAAGCGTCGGCTCCTGAACATAGCCGTTGTATGAAATTGTCGGCCCGCCTTCGTTTCCCCAACGCGCCGTCTTGCGCACGCACATGGTGCCATCAGCGCGTACGTACTTTTCAAAGGTAGACTTTTCCTGTGCCGTCAATTCACCAAATGTCAATTCGACCCACAATACATCGTCTTCTGCATCACGAAATGCAAATAGATCTTCTGGATCGGGCTTGTTTGACGCGGTAAGCACAAATTCCACGGCAGACATGATATTCGACTTACCCGCATTGTTTTCACCAAGAAGCACCAACACAGGACCGCAAACCATTTCCAGATCCTTGATACTACGATAATTGTGGATACGAATCCGGGAAATTCTCATGAATTACTTGACTTTCTCTTCGATGCTTTTGGTGACAATATTCTGATATTGCTACCCACTACGCTCTACTTTCTTCGCTCGATCTCCTGCGCTACCTCCACCGCTTGCTCCCGCCGCCTGCGCCACCCGCCTCGCTCTTCCACCCAGAAAAACCGGAGCAGATCGTGCGCAGCTGCCAACTCCGGATTCTCCAGACAGCGGTCGATCACCCGCACCGGCCACAGCGCCAGCGCCAGCCGCGCAGCGTCGTGGCGCCCGGCCTCCAGCACGGCGAGCACGCGGTCGAACGCGTCCTCGGTCTCCAGCGTCGCCAGGAGCGCCTCTGCCAGATCAGGACAGCCAGCGTCCGCCAGTTCACGCACCCAGCGCGTCACCGCGCTCTTGGTGCGCTTGGGCGGCAGATTGAGCCGCAGCGTGTTCGCCAGCGCCGGATCGTCCAGGCACTTCTCCGCCACACGCGCCGGCCAGCAGAGCAGCGCCAGCTCGGTGTCGTCCCACGCGCCTTCAGTCAGATGCTGCGCCACCTGGACAGCCGCAACGCCGCGTCCGGGGCCGCCGGCAAGGTCGTGCAAGGCGGCCAGCAGGCGGCTGCGCTGTTTCTCACTCAGCCGCGCCGCGTGCCGCGCACGCTGGGCTGCAATCTCCTGGTCGGGCGACGCCAGGGCACGCCACTTGCCGTTGTCCTCTACCCAGAACAAGTCTTCCACGTCGTGGGCGATAGCCAAGCTGCGGTCGGTCGTACACTTGGGCACAACGCGTGCCGGCCACAACGACATCGCCAGGTGCGCCCAGTCGTAGTCGCCCGCTTCCAACGTCTCCCACGTCTCGCGCAGCGTGCGCTGCCAGGCGCGATGCGCAAAGAGCTTCCACAGCGGCGCCGCCGTGATCTGCACCCCGTCGTTGAGATTCGGCTTCCAGATCGGCGCCAGACGCAGCAACTCGGTGCGGAATTCCTTTAGTTCACGCTCCAGGTCGCTGAGCCGCGTCAACTCGCGCTCGTCGTCACGGCTGCGGCTGGCGCGCTGGCGCAGACGCGTCACATCTTCGCTCACCTGCTTGAGCTTGGGGTCGACAAAATCGACTACGCAGGTGTAGAGCATCTGGTCGGTGAGGCGGTGGTAATAAATCCACAGCGTATAAGAGCCGGACAGTGTGCTCAGCGGCCAGTAGATCGGCGCCTGGCGCCGGCTCTTGGAATAGCGCTTGAGGTGGTCGTCGAAGAAGCGGTTGGGGTCGGTGAAATAGTCGCTCAATGTGTGCATGCCCAGAATTTGGCATGCTTCCTGCTCGATTGCATCGTGGTTGGTGGGCCAGATGACCGCCAGCGCCTCGCGCACGCGACCGACGATGTCCTCGGGATGGCCAGGGTCATTTACCAGAATGCCTGGCCAGGAAATACGCAACGGGTAATCGGAGGGTACGTCGGCGGGTGTGGCGGGCAGGCCGGCAGCGTTTTGGAGCATGCCGGGGGGGCAAGTGGGCAATGACGAAAAAGGATCTGTCGGAATAGGTGCGTTCTCTTCACCTGTCGCAAAGAGAATGCTCCAGCGCCCATATATTTGTCCCATGGCCAACGACAGCATCCGCGCTGCGATTTCGCTATCATCTTCTGCACTACCAATTTTTTGAGAATAGATATCAAGGTCGATGCCCGGAAATAGGGCATCCCGGATATCGTCATTCACTTGTGAAATTGCTGCATTTGCCTTACTTACAAGTTCATATAAGTGTCTTTTCCGCCGATGTGACAAGTCAAGCAAACCGTCAGAGCCCGCCACCATCCAGTAGGTGAAGTTGGCTCGTGGTTCTGTTTCATCAGCATTCAACACGAACATAGCCGCAAAACTAGTTTGTGCATTTCTTGCCAATCGCTCTCCACATTCTTCGAATATTCTCTTCGGAACAGGCGTTATCTTGATAGCACCGACTTCCTTGTGGAGACCACAAACCATATTCACAAGGTACCGAGCAAAATCTGAATTAAGGTATGCAAGTAACATCCAATTGAGATCGGCAGAATTTGGCAGGATAAGGTACCCTTCGTTACTAAATATGCAACCGGACGGTAGTACCTGAACATTAAGTATTTCACCCCGCTTACCGAAAGTCAGCCCGGGTGAGCCGTACAAGTCTTTGGAACGAATGACGTATCTTGGGCGTCCATCAGGAAAACAGTAACCGCTGATTTCATGGCCACCCATATCCCAACGTACAACTTCTTGAGGGTCCCGAAAATACGGTGAAAAGCTACCCCCATTAGCATATGGCGCCCAACCAGCATTAGTGCCCAGTTGCTCCTGTTCAACTTCCCACCATAGCTTGACGAACCGGTCACTATCTCCTGGCGAGAGTCCTTTTCGGACTATACCAAATACGTCTTCTAGTGGGCCATACAATTGGTATGCCCTTCGCAGTGGTGGTGGCGACCAGTATGCAAGAGGCGCTGTTGGAATTTTCCGAAATTCGTCGTAAGAAGCCAACGCTATATCTGTGACAGTAATCGCATCACGAATCCGCGTTTCCTTGTTTTTTTGTGCCCTCGCATCAATAAACCATGAATGGACAAACCCAGATTCTTCCATATTGTTTCTAAGTACATATGCACATGTAGCAACTTGCGCATCATCAAGTACCCCCCAGTCAAGGTCAGCCATGCCAACAAGACCAGCCTTTAGCAATCGATCCCTATAGCTTAAGAATGAAGGCAAAAGAACGAACGTTCTGTCCGTGATCGCCCCTATCGCTCCTGCCAAAATTGAACGTTCAAGAGCCATCAGGACAAATGCTGAGTAAAGGTTTACTGGGGTGTCCAAAAGATATTTGCCAGCAGATTCAACTCTCTTCGGTGGGCTTCCAAACGGCGGATTCATCAACGCCACGTCATACCGCTTCCGGCACACATCGATAAACGCAAAGCCGCGCGCTGCATCCGCCGCAAAGAGCCGCCGCACATAGCTATCGCTAGTCGCCTGCTCGGCATACTGCGCAAGCGCCGCCAGCACCAGCGTTTCGGCCCACGTCCAGAAGTCAACCGCTTCCCCTGGCACGTCGCGCGTGTAGTTGACCTTTGGCTTTGTCTCGCGCTCGCCGTCCTCGGCCAGCCGGAAGGTCTCGACGCGGAAGAGCGGCTGCTGCTCCCATTCGTCGCGCGCAGCTTGGATCGCCGCGGCCAGGCTCTCCTCGATCTTGAGCAGCGCGCCGGCCTCACCCGCCAGTTTCATCTCCTCCCAGACCACGCGCACCAGGTCACAGAGCGTATCGGCCATCGCCGGCGTGGCACGCACGCGCTGGTTCTCCGGTACAGCCAACACGCGGCGAATCAGCGATTCCAGCCGCTCGTCGCGCAGCGTCTTCAAGAAGGCATCCAACTGCGCCTTGTCGCCCGGCATCGGCTCGGCGCAGACGACGTTGGATCTGCGGATCGTCGGGCGCTCGGCGGGCCGCACGCCCTGCTCCTGCCAGCTTCGCTGCGCCCGCAGCCACAGGCTCAGCCCGGCAATCTGCACCGCGCGCGGGTCGATGTCGATGCCGTGGATGTTGTGCTCGATAATCAGACGCGGCACGTCGCGCAAGAATGCGGCCTTGTTGGAGTAGGTAGCGGGCAGTAGGCAGAGGGCAGTGTCGTCAAGAGAGTAAAACCAGCCGGCAGCGTTGAGTGCGTCGATGCAGCAGACGTAGGTTTCGTGATCTACGGATTGGCCAAGGAGTTGATAAGTCCGCGGGTGAGACGGCCGGTCTCTGCGGCCAGTTCCAGCGCCTGCTGTTCCTGCACTACGGTCAGATAGCCCTGACGCCGGGCGATCATCATCTGCGTCTCCACCTCCCGCACCGAAGCATGTGCGATCCACAGAAAGCGGGCGAACTCTGCCTTGCTCTGTCGCCCCTGTCCCTCGGCGATATTCGACGGAATCGACACCGCCGCGCGCCGCAGTTGATTCGTCAAGCCGAACATCTCCTCGCGTGGAAAAGTCTTGGTCATCTGATACACCGAATCGACGAGATCCATCGCCTTCTGCCAAGCGATCAGGTCCTGGTAGTTGCGTGCGTTCATGGTCGGAGATCCGTTGAGTAGGCAGTGAGTAGTCGGCAGAGGGCAGTGAGCAGTCGGCGCTAGGCAGAGCATCGCCTGGCCCGTCACCACCTACTGCCCTCTGCATACTGCCCTCTGCATACTGCCTTCTTCCCTCTGCCAACAGCCTACTGCACACTGCATACTGTAAATCCCACGCCTCGCTGTAGATGAGCTCATACAGGTCGAATGCATACAGGCCAAAGTGCATCGATCCGCATGCCGGGTCGAGCATCAGGATGGAGCGCGGGTCCTTGATCTGGCGAAACGGAATGTAAACCGGCTGACGAAGGAGTTCTTCTTGCGAGAGATTATCATCAGCCTTCTCTTCAACCGGCGCAACCTCGCCCGCCGCCAGAAAAACCTCTACCGGTCGTCGCACAAGATAGCGGCAGTATGCAGTATGCGGTGGGCGGTCGGCAGTAGGAGGAGCAACGCCGAATTCCTCACCGCCCTCTGCATACTGTCCACTGCATACTGCATACTGCCCACTGCCCTCTGCCAACTGCGTTCTGCCAACTGTCATCTCATACCAGATGCGTCCCAGCGTGTTGTCGGTGAGAAACTCCACCACATAGCGCGGGGTGAAGAACTGGTTACGCACCGCCAGTTCGCGGCTGTTGCGCGGCGCCTGACTCTCGGCGCGCATCTGCCGGCGCTCATCCTGCGAGTTGAAATACTGGTAGACCCAGCCGATGGTCTCATCTTCGGCCCACAGATCGCGCAGGTCGGGGTGGTTGATCAGCTCCAGTAGTTCGAGCAGCGCAACCGGGCGCGGAAAGAGCCGGCCCATCGGGCTGAAGCGGTCAAAGAGCACCGGCAGATCGACGGCCAGTTCGTCAAAGAGGCTGAACAAAAACGTTCGATAGGCGTCGCCCGTCTCGCCCAGCGTTGAACCGGCGATCTGGGCGTAGGGCTGAAAGCTGCGCGATCGCTGCCCATTCCCCACCGCTTCGATCAGAACGCCGCGCGCCTCCGCCATGCGCAGCGCACACAGCCGGTTGAGCACGGTAAACGCCTGCTCGCGCACGATGCGCTCCAGCGTCGCCCGCTTCACCGACGCATCCGGTCCGGGCGCAGCAGCCAGGTAGTGCTGCAGCGTCGTGCGCAGCACCTGCGCCGTCGCCCGCTGCGCGTCGTCGAGCGCAGTCAGCTTCTCCAGCGCCGCCACCTCGCCCGTCGCCGGGTTCATGCCGTACTCATGTTGTAGTTGGCGGGTGAACTCCGCCGTCAGCAGTGTGCGCGCCTGGCCGACAAAACGGTTGAGGCGGTTGCGCGTCGATTGATCAAATGGCATCCGTTGTCCCTCTACTCAACCGTGATCTCGATCACGTCATACGTCTGGAAATTATCCTGGATCGCCTGCAATTCCTGGATGATGGTCTCCAGTTGGCCGGCGTTCGTCACGCGCGCCGGGATGCGCACAACGCGACTGTTGCTCTCTTTGATACGTTTTCGCAACTTGCGATCTTCGGCCAGACGCACAATCTCCCGCTTCAGCCCGTTGAGCTGACGCCACAGGTCCGCCTCAGCCTTGACCAGTGCCTCCAGCCCCTCGACATCTGCCGGCGCTTCAATACGCATCCGCTCAATTTGCGTTTGCACCCCGACCTGTTCTTCATGGGTTAACGCGGCCCACTGCGGCATCTGCGCCAGTTCTTTCAACGCGCTGCGCACGCTCTCTGCCAGCGTGCCCTGCACTGCCTCAGCAGCCTTGCGCACGCGCGCCTTGACTGCATTCAACAGCGTCGCCAGGTCGGCGGCGTGGCGGTGGAAAGTCGGCTGGCCAAGACGCTGGCGCATCTGCTCCATATCCTCGGTCAGTTCTGCACCCAAATCGCCGGCAGCGCCCGCCTCAAGCAGCATCTCCACGACACGTCGGTGACGGTGCAGCGCTCGCACCGTCTGTTCCAATCCCTGCTTGAGCGCCCGGTCGACCGCCTGCGCCCAGACCAGCCCTTCATAAAGCGACGACGTCTCGCCCCCCAACCGGCTGGCAGCGTCAGAGGCATCGGTCAGCAGCAGATCTGCAATCTGCTGATTCACCTCACGCACCTGCTCGGCACCGGGCAACTCCAGCGCCTGCAACCGTTCAGCCAGCGGCCCAAATTGAAACTGGAACTGCGGAAAGCGTTTCACCACTGCCTTGCTGATCTCATCCTCTGGAAAAGGCAGCACCGTGTCGCCGGTCAGCGCAGTCAGCCGCTCCGCCGCCCGCGCCAGCACCTCCGCCGGCAGCCGGTCGCCGTCGCGCAACGCCACGCCAACATTCTTGAAGGTGTTGTTGGTGCGCAACGCCTCGATCGCCTGCTGTCCGCCGACTGTGATCTCGCGACCGCCTACCTTGAGCTTGACCTGCCCGGCCAAAAGCAGCATCGTCACCAGATAGCGCAGCGTGTCGGGCGACCAGCCAAAGGGCGCACTGCTGAAGTGGTCGGTCAATCGCCTGCCTTCCACCGCACCGTTGCGATCCAGATAGTCGCGGATGCTGACCAGCGGGCGCGCCTCCACATCGATGGCGGGCGCCCCCGAACTGACCTGCACCAGGTGCAGCGGGTCGAGTGCGGCGCTGACACCGCGCAGATTGCCCAGCCGCAGCACTTTTTCGGCCACATCAGTGTCGACGCGCACCGGCGCCTCGCTGTAACGATCGAAGACCTGTTCGGCCACTGTTGCCAGATAGCGCCTGAGCGCATCGAGGACATCCGACCCCAGGCTGTCTGCGGCGTTCGTCTCCCCGCGGAAGAGGATCGACCCCTGGCTGAGCGAACGCCGCAAGAGATACTCCAGATCGCTTGCGAGTCGCACCGCACGGTCGAGCTGGCCGGTGCAATACTCTTTGACCTCTGCATCCAGATCGTTGCGATGACGCTGCACGATCTCCTGGCATCGATAAATTTCGGCCAGCAACACGTCGATCTGTCCAACGCTACGCCCCAGCAAAAAGATACGGTGAGCGGCGTCACGCTGGAGCGATTCGCTGAGCAGACGTGCGTGCGCCTGTGCAAAGTCAGCCGGCGCCGCAAACTCGACCACACTCTGAATCGTCTCGCGCTCGCCGGCCAGATTGGCGACATTCAGCCCCGTGTTGACGCCAAGCCCGCTTGTCACCAGCAGCGACCCGCGCAGCCGCGTTGACGGCAACGGCGCAAACGCGCTGCGCAGCGCATCGTTGCGAATACGGCTCAGTTCGATGGTGCGCAGTGGAATGGTCGCCCGCTCCAGGTCGATGTTGTTGATCTTCTCACTGAAAAAGCAAAGCGTGCTGTTTTTCTCGCCAAAGGGGATGAGCGGGTCGGCCATCAGATCGGCGATGGCTGCATCGACCGCCTCGCGCTGCGCCGACGCGTCGACCATCGGATGGAGCAGACTGGCGACATTGTGCGCCGTGATCGGCAGATTGCCCATGATCTGCAGCACCGCCACCGTCTTGGCCACCGCCTGATGCATGGGGCGCTGCGGCGTCTGCTGCAGCGTGCGCGTCACCGAATCGTAGATCGATGGGAAGGCGCGGCGGATGTCCTTCTCCAGCGAATCGTAGAGCGTCACCGTCGTCGCCAGCCAGCCGACCGGGCGGTCGGCGGCGGCCGGTTCGCTCTCGCTGCGCTCAATCAGAATGTCCTGGATCACCTTGATCGCCGAGCGCAGCCCGAAGCCGCCTGTCGACTTGGCAAGCACGCCCAACAGATAGAGCAAAATGTCAAAGTGGGCAGGCAGGAAAGGATAGAGGTTGATGAAGGTCTGACGGTCGAAGCTGGTGGTATAGGCGCGCGCATCCTCCAGTCGCGTGTTGTGGCGCAGCGCGGGCCCGCTCCGGTCAAATATCTCCCCTAGCGTCGCTTCGCCCACCGCCGACTTGCCGAGCAGGCGGCGGTAGCAGATCTCCTTGATGTCGCTCGACTCCAGGTCAATTTGGATCGGAAAGCGATCTTTGAGCTTGTAGAGTTCGGGCGAGTTGAGCGCGGCCTTGGGGTCATCCTCGGTCAGCGTCTGCTGCGCCGTACCGATCAGCCAGGCGCGGCCATCGCCCACATGTTTCAGATTCTCGGCCAACCCCTGCAAATTGAGGATCAGGTGTTTGTGGTCGGCGACATACTGGCCGACCTCGTCGATGACAAAGAGCACATACCGGCGACCTGACCTGCGCTGCACAATGTCCAGCATCTCGACCACCTGGTCGTTGAGCGAACGCACAAACTCGACAGTCTCCGTTGAGAATGCAGTAGGCGTGCGAAAGAGCGTCGGGTACAGCGCGTGCACAATTTCGGGTAGCAGGCTGTCAATCACCAGCGGGTCGTTCTGCACCTCGCGCCAACTCGTCCCCAGTTCCTGCTCGATGCGATGCTCCAGTTCGACATAGCAGCCATCCAGCTGCAATCGCCGCTCCAGCGCAGCCACCTTCAGGTTGCGCGAGAAGCCTGCCCACTGCAGCACCTTGTAATAGAGCACGGTCGAGACATCTTCCATCTGTGCGCCGGCCAGCATGTCGCTGGCCAGATCGACCAGGATTACCGTGGCCGGAAACTGGCGCGCCACTGCGCGCAAGAGCGCGATGGTCTGCGCACGGTTAAGCCGAGCGGCAAAGAGTTCGAGAAAAGGAACACCGTCGACGGTGACCGATCCATCGAGCGCCAACGCCAGATATTTGGTGAATGAACTTTTTCCCGATCCGTAAAAGCCGGAAAGCCAGACGCCGACTTCGTTCTGACCGCCCGCCTCCATCGCTGCCTGCATCTTGAGCAGCAGCCGCTCCAGTTGATCCTCAATGCTGTCGGTGACGATGTATTCGCTGATTTCGGTGCGCAGCCGCGTCTCCTGGGCGGCATTATAGGTAATGACCTTCTCGATTGACCGGTAGATGTCCTTCGCCGGGTCAAAAAGCACCTTGATCAACATGGCGTCTATTTTCCTTCCCTCTTTCCTTCCCACGGGTTTGGGCCATGCGGACAGTTACGTGCGCTACATCCGGCCGCTCAGCCGCCTACATGGACGGAACGATAATTGCCGTCTTCTGGATAGAAGTTGAGAAAGCGCAACCGGGTCTTGCCGGTGCGCTTGCCCGGGTAAAAAATCAAGGTTGTCGCGCAAAAGCCGCCGGCAAGCTGTCCTTCCAACGAGCCAATGCGCAGATACGGATGCAGCGCCTCCAGGTCGGTGATCAGGAGGATGGCGGTGCGCTGCGCGCGCAGACTCTCCAACTTTGCCTGCAAGCGCGCCAGCAGCGCACCGCCAGCAAGGGTGTTGGCTAACGCCTGATTCGTCTTCTCCCATCCCAACGGCGCTCGGCGGTCGGCAGCCAACCACAGCTCACGCACTCTGGATGGTGCCTGCAGCACCGCAGCCACATGCGCCGCCATCGAGAATTGATGCACGTCCCAGCCGTCATTGCGCAGACGCGCCGTCCATGCCGGCATCTTGCCTTTGACATCCAAAATCTCACTGGGCGAAAAGATCAGGTAGTAGACCGGCTCGAAGCTGGCATCCTGCAACTCGCGGCCATAGCGCACGCGCGTCATCAGTTCATCAAAGTTGGCGTCGAGCAATGTCATGCGCCAGTTCCTCCATCGACTTATATTTCCATCCGATCCGCGTCACCCCCGCCGCCGCCTGGATGATCAGAGCGCCTTGCAGTGCTGCCCGCTTCAGCTCGACGAGCACGTCGTCGCGCTGCAACCCGTAGATCGCCCAGTCTGGGTGCGCCAGCAACTGGTTGTCGCCCAACCCAGCTTCGTGCAGATCGTAGGCCAGGATCGTGGCAACCAACGGCTCGATACGAAAGGGCAGAATTTTGCGAACACGCAGCGAGCCGCGCGCCAGCAGACCAAAGTCAGCGCAGCAAGAAGTCAAATTGCTGGACATCCGCTTGGTCATCGACGATGACCAAGCGGATGTCGTCTTGCCATCGCGCACAGCCTGCTCGACAAAAACAAGCGACTCCCCATTGCCCAGTGTCTGCTTCCCTGCCGTGTATGCAGGCCAATAGATCTCCCGCACGAAGTCAGCCAACACAAGATGTGCACGCGCCGTATACAAAAAGAGCAGCTGCTCCAACTCACTGCGCGACAACACTCCCTTGATGGCTTTGAGCAACCTAGCAGGCAGCGCACCGTTGATCAGATAGCGCGGACAAAATCCAACAGCAATCATGTCGTGCAACCGCCGCGCCGAGATCGTGGCAAAGTAGCCCGATTCCAGTGCAGTCCTGTGTAAAGCCGGGGCATTCATCCCTGGCTGCCATAGCTCTAGCAATACACGGGTCTCATCAATCAGACCAAGACCATGACCCAACTGCACTGTGTAAAGACTGCTCATGGCGCCCTGTCCGAAAAATAGGGATAGACCTGCACGCCGGTCTCGAAACCGTGCATGTACAACATCGCCACACGCGCCCAAACTTCGCTGGCGTAGACAGCGTGCGCGTCGCCCACCCAAGTCGGCCCTGCCACGTTCGACAGAGCGCCATTGAACGCGCTCATTTCAGCCACTGTGCGTAAAGCGGTCAAAGCAGCAGTGCGGTCGACGAGCTCGGCAAAAATGCGACGGACAACCGCAGGCTCGTACATGGCCCGAAAAATCGCCTGTTCCAACGCTTCAGGCAATCGAAAAAGGTGATGCACCTGCCCCACGCCGATGCCCAGATCATGTGCTCGTGCAGCCGCAGCAGTCGCCCCGCTGCACTGCGCCAGTGGCAACGTTTTCACAAACGCAGCTGTCAGAAACCCGCGCCCCGCTGGAGACAAAAACGCAGATTGCCACCATCCATGCTGTGCGCGTTCTCCCAGATAGGCAACGACTGCTCGCAGTCTCACCACACTATCAATAGGGGCGTCTGGCACGATTGCTCTGTCCATAATGATGAAGGATATTCAGTATCAAATCAGACAAAGACGCCAATTGCCACTCAACCTGTTGACAGACGACGGCTTTTGGGTCATTTTTTTGTCTGTTGTCAGGCTTTGTAACGGGATGGGGTCTGTTCCGCCTGAAGGTGCATTTTTTTCAGGCATCTCGGGTGTCGGTCCGGGTGTTTTTTACACCCATGTTCGGAAGGGGTGTCTGGTTTTTCCAGAAGTCAAGATACAATGACTTCTTTTACCAACCACCCCTCAGCTTCCCAACAATTTGGGAGTGCGGCACGTTATCAGTATGACATACCCTGGTAAGGGTGTGGTAGCCCTAAGGGGATTCGAACCCCTGTCGCAGCCTTGAAAGGGCTGAGTCCTGGTCCACTAGACGATAGGGCCTTGTTTGCTGATGTTATGGCCGCCAGAACTTTCCCTAGTATAGCCCGCTCGCCGGTTGACGTCAAATCGACAGCCTTCAAAAATCCGCTTTTGCAACAGAGGCCGCGCCTACACAGGGGGCAAGGGGTCATCCGATCTGCGTTTGTCTTCGAGCGCATCCATCTCGTCGGTCTCTTCTTCGTAGCGGGAGATGGTTTCGGGCGGCAGCGCGCGCGTCGCCCACTGCACAGCCGCCTTCTCCCCCTCGGGCTGTGGCAGATGCAGCGGCCAGCGGCTGGTCACCGACGCCATGACCGGCAGATCGTCGAGCGCAAGGGCCACCGTCTTGGACAAGGAGAGCTCCCCTGCCGTCAACTGCGGAGAAGGAGGGAGGGGCGGCGGAGCGCTCTGCAGTTGACGGTAAATCGTGGCCAGCAGCTGGCTCACCTGCGCCGCATCGAGCGGGCTGCGCGTGTGAAGGCCGCTTTGTGCCCAAAGCGCATGCAGCGCATCAAAATCCCATGCCTCGACAAGCACTCCCTCGCTCTGAACATGGCCGATCTCCGCCAGCACACCGTCCCCGCGCAGGGTCAGCTCCTGCGGCGCCAAGAGCGCTGATTTTCCAAGATAGGGAGAGGCCTGGCCGTTGGCAAAAAAATTGGGCCCTATCAAAAAGGAACAGGCCGCAAAGATCTGGTTGTCCTGCATCCGCGCCAGCGCCCCGGAACGCAGTTTGTGGTACTGTGGCTGGCTGTTGCTGGCAGCCAGCACAGCCAGCGCCTCAGCTCCCTGGAACGCCAACAGCCGCCCGACCTCTGGAAAAAGTACATCCCCCCCAATCATCAGGCCAAGAGTGCCGACAGGGGTCGGGATGGCATTCCAGGTGAGGGCAGGCTGACAAAAAAATTGATCCTCAGGGGTCAGCAGGACCTTGGCCTGGGTGCCGAGCAAGGTGCCCTCCGGCCCAAAAACAGCCGCCAGGTTGCGAATCACACCGTCACGAGGGTCGGGCAGGTAGGCGCTGGGGGCCACCACCGTGAGCGCAAATTCGCGCGCCAGCCCGCCAAACAGTTCTGTGTAGCGAAGCCAGAGCGAGGGGGCAGCGACGTCGAGCAACCCAGCCAGCTGACTGCGAAAATCCGCCCGCAGCATCCCGGCAGCGCCGTGGGCCAGAAAACCAACCCACTTCTGCCAGAAAGACGCGCTGCGCCGACGCCCCCGATCAGCCCGTTTGAGCAGAGACGAACGGAAGTCTCCGAGCAGAGGGGGCACCACCATCAACCCAGCCAGCTCCGGAAAGACCACAAGGTGCGCTCGTTTGTTTTCAGCCGAACGCAGCAGGCGACGCAAATTGTCCCGGTACTCGTCCAGCGAGAAGGGAAGACGGCTGCGCTGCTGGACACAGGCGATTATGAAACGCCCCAAACCCAAGAATCCTTTCTGACAGCGACCACTCGCTTCTCTGTACCCAGGGAGATCCCCCCACCCGGTCGGTCAAGCCGCTGTCACATACCGCAGAATCGCCTTGTGAACCGGCAGAAGCAGACGCTTCTGCGCGTACCCCACAAAGCCAGGATAGTTCAACGGATCCACCTGCAGCTCTCGCCCCACCGTGAAGGGGGGCGTGGGCAACAACGCCGGAAAGCACAGGTGGGAAAGGTGTTCCGCTGTGAGCGGAGAGGGGGCCCCTTCTCCGTCGCTGGGCCAGCCGTCGGTAATGACCACATCGGCGTGTGGCGGCAGCTCCGCAGTGAAGTGCACCGCTTTCCCCGCTTCGTGGTGCCGCTCCTCGCAGACGTGGATGACCTTGACGCCAAGCACAGCAGCCAGTTCGTGCCAGGAACGAAAGACATTGGTCGTCGGACCCCAAAGACAGACAGTGGCCGAGGCCAGCGGCTGGATCACACGGTCGATAAAGTAGGCGTCGGTGAGCACCTCGCATGGATGGCCCAGGCGGCTCATGGCGTTGACCACAGGCCGCGAGCTCGCTTTTGCAAAAGCAACCAGCCTGGCGTGGTCAGACTCTCGAATGACATAGTGCGTGAAGAAAAGATCCAGATACCCCGCAAGGTCTTCCACACGCTCGTGGGTCTTGAGCAGGTTGGGCAGTTCGGTGAACTCAAGGCCCAGCTCGCGGAATGCCTGGATGAAGGTGGCGCGGGTGCGAATGCCGTTCCCTTCAAACGACCCCGCCACCGTGCCGCCGAGCGGGCTGTCGGCAGCGCCGACCAGCGCCCAGATGGCCTGGATGTCGCGCGCGCCAAGGTCAGAGAGGGCCAGGAGATTCATTCCAGGGAAACCGTCGCCTCGGCCGGCGACCAGGCAGCGGTCATGCCCGTGCCCAGCAACGTGCGCTCTCCCCCCAGCTGCTGAACCCAGATCCCGCTGCCCTCGCCGGGCACGGTGCCCACAAAGACAAAGGCGCTGCTGTCCGCAGCCCAGATGCGGTGGCTCTGCGCATACTGGTCAAAAAAAGGCAGGTAGTTCTCAAAATAGGTGCGCGAGGGCAAAAACCACGCGTATGGCTCGGAACGCCGCCCATCCCACACATGCCAGCGCAACCCCAGCTCCCCGTCGATCGCTTCCACAGCCAGATAGGCCAGCTGTTCGCCGTTCGGGCTCCAGTAAAAACCCAACACCGGGCTTTCGCTCAGCTCTCGCGTGCGCAGGCTCTCCAGCTCGACCGCATACAGCGACCCCAGGGTGCTCATCTGGGTTTCTTCTTCGGTGACCACATAGGCCAGCCGACTCCCATCCGGGCTCAAGGTAAAGGTGATCCGCCCGGGGTAGTCCGTCAGCTCCACCAATTCTTCGCCGGCCAGGTCGGCCACAATCAGCCGCTGTCGCTCTTCCTGCGTGGCGTAGATCAGCCGCTCACCGTCGGGGGCCCACTGCGGGGCCGCAAACTGCCCCCCCACAGCCGACAGCGGCTGGGACGCTCCCTCCAGTTCGAGCAGTTCGACCCGCTGGTTGTCGATGTGCGCCAGCAGCCGCTGGCCGTCGGGGGCCCAGGAGAAGTAAAAGGGCTGCCCCTCGGCCACTGTCCGGGCAGTGCCGCTCGGCTCGCCGACTTCGACGACACGCAGCGCCATCGACAGCGCCCCAGGACGCATCCAGTTGCTCAGATAGGCCAGCTGCTCGCCTGTCGGGCTCCAAGAAAAGTAAAAGGGAGGGAACGGCACCGGGACTGCGCGGCGGTCGCTGCCGTCAAAGCGGCTCACTTCCACTGCACTGCGACGCCCCCCCTCCAGCCGCGCCCAGGCAATCTGTTCGCCGTCAGGTGCCCAGACCGGCTGCAGATACTGCCGCTGGCGCGAGGCATCTGTGGTCAGGGCAAAACGCTGGCCGCTGGCCGCATCCACCAAAAAAAGGTTTCCGTCCAGGCCGGTGACCAACAGTTGGTTGTACGCGTCGGCGGGCCGCTGCGCAGCTGTCAGCGCCAGACGTGTCTGTGCCAGAAGCCTCTCTGTCAGGCCGTCGATGCTGCCGCCAGAACAACCTGCCAATCCCAAAAGCAACGCCAGCCCAGGAAGAAGTCGTCTCCACATGAGGTCCTCCATACGCTCGTACCACGCCACAGTGCTTTTTCCAGTATATGCAAAAATCACCGCTTTTCCGCAGCAGAGCTTACAAAGGAGACAGACTGCTGTCGGCCTCTACGCCCGGGCCGAGGGCAGGCGCAGCAGCACGGTGATTTCGCTGCGGTTGTGGAACAGCTGGCGAGCCCCCTCCACCCGATAGGCGCGGCGCAGAATGGCCAGCGCCTGCTCGATTATCGGTGCACGCTCCTGCTCGGGCAGCTTGAGCGTCAGCAGAGCCCACCCGTGCGGGTAAAGAAAGCGGGCGTAGGCCACCATCAGCCGGGCCGAGTCGCGTGCGTCCATGCGCATGTCGTTGACGATCAGGTCGAAGCGATCCGGGCCTTCCTCCAGATAGTGCTCGGCGGTGATGTGCAGATGGCGGATGCCTCGGTCGCTGGCCAGGCGGGGGTCGAGCTCGCCCGGGTCCACCGCGGTGACATACTGGTCTCGCTGGCGCAACAGGCGCGTCCAGCCGCCCGGGGCGGCGCCCAGGTCGAGGGCAACCCCGCGGGCGGGCAGTTCCAGCCCAAAAACTTCGAGGGCCTCCAACAACTTGAACTCAGAGCGGCTGACCTGTCCCTCCTCGCGGGCGAAGCGCCGCATCCCACCGGCCCAGTTCGACAGGTTGTCGGCGGCCAGCGAGAGCCCAGCCAATGCGGCCAGGCGCCCCTTGCCCAATTTGAAGCCGTCTGCCACCCATGCCCCGGCCTGCGGCCCGCTGGGCAGCAGGCCGCAAAGCACCGAGACAATCTGCTCCGGCGAACGCACATCCAGCGGCGGGCCAGCTTCCCCCGCCAACGCTGCGGAGAGGGTCGTGTTGATGTCGAACGGTTTGTACGGCAGCTCCACGCACAGCCGTGTCTGCACCGAAAACCGTCTGTCCGCCTCCAGCGGCGGCAGCAGCGGCGGCAGGGTGCGGGCCAGAAAAGCCGGGTCTCCCGCATGCCCGCCGAGCGGCACAATCACCTGCACCGGTGCCAGATGGCGCACGAAGATCGGGGGAGCCTGGCGCCAGAGCAGCGCCAGCTCTGCCAAGGGGCGCCCCAGGTCGGCCAGCAGCACCCCCTCCCCGGGGGAATCGAACAGCTGCGCCCCAGGGCAGGCGGCCAACAGTTCGGCACGAGCCAGCTCGGCAGAACCGGCATCGCAGGAGAGCAGCACCAACGTCGACGGGTTCATCGGTCCTCCTCCCCAGACAGCGCAGCGCGCAGCTGGACAGCCAGCTCGAGCGCGCGCTCGGCCGCATCCCCGGTATGGCTGCTGGCGTCGAGCAGCATCGGCAGCGTGTCGGCAGCCACCAGGCGGACAATGCGCGGGTCGCCGGCCAGCAGCTCCGCCAGCGGATTGGCCTGGCCAGCCTGGAGAGCGGCCCACGCCGCCAGGCTCTGTTCGCGGATCGCCGCGTGCAGTTCCTGGCGGTCGCCGCCGGCCTGAACCCCGGCCATCAAGACCCGCTCGGTCGCCGCAAAAAGACCGTAGTCGCGCAGATTGCGTTGGATCGGGCCGGGCCAGAACTGCAGGCCTTCCACCAGGGGCAAAGCCCGCATCACGACCTC
>CAIOHJ010000391.1 GCA_903858085.1 uncultured Chloroflexota bacterium | reverse complement strand
TCAACCTGGCGCCGCTGAAATTCACGGCATTCAGCCTGGCACCGGTCAAATTGGCGCCGACCAGATCACTCTGGTTGAGCTGTGCGCTGCGCAGAATCGTCTGAGAGAGGTCGACCCCGGTCAGGCTGGCTCCGGTGAGGATAGCACCGCTCAGATTGGTGCCTGTCAGGTTGGCGCCGCTCAGATTGGCCCCCGTCAGGTCGGCGCCGATCAGGAGGGCATCGTGCAGGTCAGCCTCCTGCAGATTGGTGGAGAGCAGGCGTGCGCTGCTCAGGTCGGCACCGGCCAGCTGGGCCTTGCTTAAATCGGCGCGGCTCAAATCGGCCTGTACAAAGACGACGCCGCGCAGATCCATCTGGCGGAACGTGCGTCCTACCAGATTGGCTTCGGCGCATTCGGGTGCACACCCGGTTACACTGGACATCTGATAGTGGAGCCAGCTCAAGGAACCGCCGATCCCTGCCAGCAGCGCCAGGACGACCAACAGGGTGCGCATGCCAACTTTGTCGAGGTTGACCATCAGGGCAAAGAGGATCAGCGAGAGACAGCCCAAGACCAGCAGAAGGAGCAGGCTCATGGCAACCTCACCTGCCGCCTTCGTCGCGCAGCGGTGGCAGCACGGGCAGCATGGACTGGGTGGCGGTGACCGCAGGGCTCTGGGCAGGGCTCTGGGCGGGGAGCGCTGCGGTCACGTCGGTCGTGGCGGTCAAAGCGACAGTCGTGGTCAGCGGATCGTTCAGTTCGGGCAGCGGCAGAATCAAAGGAGCGTTGTTGGGGACCAACATCACTCGAATATTGGGCGACAGCTTGTCGATGTATTCGTAGGTGAGCAGGTCAGGATTTTCGAGCAGGGCGCTGCCGAGCAGGCGGAGGGCCTGCGCCTGCGCTTCCGCTTCCAGCAGCAGCGCCTTGGCCTGGGCTTCTGCTTCCAGCAGCCGGGCCGCTGCTCTGCCTTTTCCCTCCAGCTCGAGCTGTTGGCTGCGCCCTTCTGCTTCCAGGACAATCCTGTCGCGCTCCCCGGTCGCCAGGTTGCGCTTCTGCTGCGCCTCATACTCTGTGCGTGCCTGGCCTTCCAGAGCGACCTGCTTCTCTTCGACCGCGCTGGCGTACTCTTCTGTAAAGGCAATATTGCGCAGCAAGAACCGGTCGACCAGCAGCCCCTTGGCCGCAAATTCGGTGCGCAGCGCCCGTTCCAAAGCAGTTTCCAAATCCTGACGGACCGAGCTGTTCACTTCGCGGGCTTTGAACTGGGAGACCTGCCCGCGGACAAAGCCTTGGATGACAGGGCGGACAAATTCTTCGACGTAGCGCGACTGCCAGTCGATGTGCAAGGTCACCACCTGGGCCGGGTTGATCCGGAAGACGATCGAGCAGTCGATTCGAACTTCCTGCCCGTCGCTTGTGCGCGCGCTGATCGAATCGTCCCCCATCACAGCCCCCTCGTTGGGGGTGCTGGACAGGGTATAGGTCTGCCAGGCGACCGGATATTTTATCTCTTGTTCGATGACGGGAAAGATCAGATGGAAGCCGGCCGACATCGGCAGCGGGCGAACCCCGCCCGGCGCGATCAATGAAATGACGACAGCCACCCGTGTGGGGTCGATAAAAACAATCGACGCGCTGACCAGGCTGATGGCAACAACCAGAAAGAGGGGGACGAGCACGCGCGCCGAGACCAGGTAGAGCAACGCCAGGGCAATGCCGTCGCGCAGCAGGCTGCGCACAAAGAGCACCCCCATGTAGACAAGCAGCAGAATCCAGCTGGCCAGGGTGATGTAGTTTAAGAAATCGTCGAGATTGATCATGGTTATGGGTGTGCGATGACCAGCAAAGTTGCAGCATGTTGGCGGACACAGCGCATGGCCACCTGGAGGCTCTCTGCATCCAGCGCGCCAAAGCTTTCGTCCAGAATTAAAAGCTGGGGTGCCTGGAGCAGCGCCCGCACCAGGTAGATGCGGCTTTTTTCGCCGTGGGAGAGCTGCCATCCACCTTCCCCGACGATCTGGTTCAAACCGGCTGGCATCCGGTCGAGCAGTTCTCCCAGCCCGGCTTCACGACAGATCTCCTGGGCCAGCCGCAAATCAGCTGAGGTCGGCGGCCAGCAGCGCCCCAGCAGCAGGTTGAACGCCAGGCTTCCTGTCAAGACATAGTTTTCGTGAAATTGGGGCACGACGACGACCTGGCGCCGCCAGGTCGCTGCCCCGACCCTCTGCCAGTCGTAGCCGCGCCAAGCAAGACGGCCTGCAACCGGCTGCCGCAGACCGGCCAGAAGTGCGGCCAGCGTTGATTTGCCGCCGCCCGAAGGGCCAGTCAACAGGATCTGTTCGCCTTCTTCGATGCGCAGATCGCAGCCTTTCAGGATCGGCTGTGCCCGGTCGCTGTACCGAAAGACGACTGCCTCTGCGGACAACAGGGAAGGGGGGGCGCTCTCTGCCGGGTATCGCTCGCCCCTGTCGGCTGGAGGGGCTGTGGGCAGCAGGGCCCCTGCCGCAGTCGGGCGGTGCGCCGCAGCAAAAAGCAGCTGGACTTCCTGCCAGGCGCTGCGCACATGTGCCAGGCTCTGGATCCCGGTTGTCAGTGTATTCAGCGCTTGCCAGGCCAGCAACATGCCCCCCAAAGCGATCGCCAGCTGGGCAGGCCCCGGGGTCTGTCCAGCCAGGAGCACGACAAAAAGAGCCAGGCTGGCAACCACCCAGCTGCGCGCCAGGAGCCCCAGCCGGTTGCCTGCCTGGTCTTCGCGAATTTGCGGCCGCACATAGTGTGCCAACACCCAGTCCTCCTCCGTGTGCCAGCGCACCGGGTCTTCCTGGGCCAGGCGCGTGCGGTGCCCTACCATTCGTTCGACCAGGTCGGCCGTCGTCGCCCTGTGGCTGGCAGTAAAGAGGGCGTGGGCCTGGCTGTACTGCCAGCTTGTGACCGCCAGCAGCAGCAGCAGCCCCCCCAATAACGCCAAAAAGAGCCAGCTGCCAGCGCCCAGACTCAGAATCACCGCCGCAGCGCCGATCTGAAAGAGCGCAAGCAGCGTGATCAACCCCCCCGCCAGCGTGACCTGCTCGACCAGATCGGCTGCCAGCACACGCCCCAGCAGGTGTCCTGCACCTTGATGGCGAACCTCTTCGGGTTGTAAATTCAGCGCCCCCTGCAACAGACGGCTCTTGAAAATTTCGCCGATTCGCACGGCGATCTGGCGTTGGGCCAGCGAACCCAGCAGCTGAAATGGGATCGTCGTCAACAGCAGGAGCATCCAGGCCCACAGCCATGCCCAGGAAAACTCGCCAGCCAGCGCGTCCCGCCCGATCAGCCACCACGCACCAACCCCCAGCAGCAGCTGGGCGGCATAGCTGGTCAACAACAGAGCCAACCAGCGCGGCACCTGTGCTGTTTTCAACTGCTGCTGCAAAGAGGACCCTGGCGGCAGACGCAGCAGCCAGCCCCCACGCTGAACTGTCGTGCCCAGCAGCGTCGCCAACAAGGTGTGCCGGGCACTGGCCCGTTGCTGCTGTTCCACACCAGCCGCATCCAGCAGCGACTCCACACGCGCCAGCCAAGGGTCCGCCAGATCTGCCCAAAGGGCGTCGGCCAGTGGCTGGGCGCGGAAACGCTGGATCGAGCGGTCTACCCCAATCAAATAGACCCAGCGTCGATCTCCGCGCAGGAGCACCAAAAAATGAGGGCCCGCAGCGCTTTCGGGCATTGACAGCAGCGCTGGGCCAAGCCCCTGCAAAAGCCGGTGGGCTTCTCCATACGGGCCAGCCACCGCTTCGATTTCGAGCCCCCACTGCTGCGCACTCTGCGCAATCCGTTGGTCAAGGGATTGACGGGGCACTTCCCCTGCCAGGCGAGTCTGGATAAAGTCTGGCTCGGCATCCGACAGGGTCCATCCACAAGCCTGCGCCAGAGAGAAGACCGCCTCTTCCAGACGATCGACGGGCCAGGTCAGGGCAGCCAGCATTGCTGCATCGCTGAATCCCTCTGACCTGGCCGTCATCGAGAGTTAGGAAGCTGCCGTGTTGTCAGGAGTGCTGCTGCCGGGCAGAATGCTCCCTGCTGCCTGGGCCAGTTTGTCCCACAGGGACTGAGCACCCTGCTGGATTTCCTCCAGGGTGATTCCAGCGCGCAGGTGGGTGCGCATCGGCAGCCCTCCGTTCAAAGTGCCCTGCTCGTGGTTCGGATGGTCGATCTGTTGACGCATGACGAAGATTCCTTTGTGTGGGTTCAGACCCAAAATGTAGACTGTTTGTACAAACTGTGCGAACACTGACACAGCCAAAAGAGGATAAATTCCTCCAGATAGATGTGCAGAGGCCAAAATATCCTAGCGGCGATCGGATTGTTTGTCAATTTGGGACAGGGGGATTGCCAGTGGGGCGCAGCAGCACAGAAGCTGTGTCGATCCACTGGCCAGAGGCGCGCCAGATCCACTGGGCGGGTGAAATTCTTTCGACCTCGACTTCGGCGACGAGCCCGCCACTTTCTTCCTGGTTGCGGTCGAACCGGGCCATGGTCAACGGCTGCAACTCCACCAATGTTTGGGGCTCCTCCGGGGAAGCCTGCACTGCTGACACCCGGGCTGGCATCGCTGCTGTTGTGCTGGCTGGCGCGGCTGGGCGCACAAGTGCCAGCTGGCCGGTCTGCAGAGTTTTTTGAGCCGCCGAGGGGAAGGTTGCAATCAATGCCCCGCTGCGCGTGACGCCGATGACCGAGCCACTCTCAAAACGGACGAGCGGCGCGCCCACAAACCAGGCCCCCCACAGGCCAAGCAACAGCACAGCAGCGACCAGGAGTACAGCTGCCGGCCATTCACGGTCTGAACGGAGCGAGCGAACAGTGTGGTCAAAAGGCATCGTCATTGTGCAACCGTCATTGTGCAACCGTCATTGTGCAACCGTCATTGTGCAACCGTCATTGGGGACCCCTGTGTGAGGCTGGTGTAAAACGCAGTTTCAGTGTACCAGTGCAGGCCGCCAGCTGACAAAACAAAACGTTCATTCTGTCAGCTGGCCATCCACCATCTGCAGCCGGCGCCAATGGCTCTCTCCCCAGAGATGCTGTTGCGTGGCTGCGTCGGCCTGCCAAAGACGCCGATAATGCGAACTGGATTCGGACAGCAGCCTCTGGGGGGGGCCATCCTCGACCACCTCTCCTCCCTCCAACACCAGCACGCGCGCGAACTCCTGGGTTTCGCTGATGTCATGGGTGACATAGAGCAGCGTAGCCGTCGCCCAGTGGTGCCGGGCAACGGCGAGCAGCTGGCGGCGCTGGCGGCGATCCAGCCCGCGAAAGGGCTCGTCCAGGATTGCCAGACGGATTCCGGAGCGAAAGAGGGCACGGCCCAGACGCACGCGCTGTCCTTCTCCTCCGGAGACCAGGGCGCCTCCTTCACCCAGCCGGGTGGCCAGCCCATCTGGCAACGCCCGCAGCAGGTCAAAGAGATCCGCCTGTGCCAGCACAGGCTCCAGCGGGAGATCGGGCTGGGCGCTTTCGCCGTAGCGCAGGTTGGCAGCCAGGCTGCGGTTCCACAGCTGCACAGCCGGGTCGACCCAGGCAGTTCTCCGTCGCAGGTTGGTCAGGTGGGGACCTGTGAGCGGCACACCATCTACCAGCAGCTGTCCGGACGCTGGCTGTTGCCAGCCCAGGAGCAGCCCGACCAGGCTGGACTTGCCTGCTCCGGACGCGCCGACAATGGCCACATGCTCCCCTGCTGCGACGGTCAGTTCGACCTGGCGCAGCAGAGTTTGTCCAGAAGCAACGACTGTAACCTGTTGAAATGCCAGGGCTGGGGCTGCCGAGGAAACGGGGGGGGGATGGACAGCCTGGGCTTCCTCGACGGGGGTGCTGAGCGGTTCGAGCACGCGCGACAGATGGTTGCGTGAGGTCAGATAGCGTTGGGTGTTGCTGACCAGTTCCTGGCTGAGCACGGGCAAGTTCAGCGACCAGTAGAGCAGCAACAAGACGCCGCTGGCCTCGCCGCCGCCAGCCAGATAGGCGAGGACGATCCAGCAGGCGCCGCCGATGCCTGCCAGCGCCACGGCAGCGCGCAGGATCAGTTCGATCCCTGTCTGTTCCGACAGCGCGCGTGCCCAGCGGACGAGCAGCATTTCGTGTTCACGGCGCAGGGAGCGTTCGGCGCTGTGGGCGCGGACGGGCAGCAGCCCCAGCAAAGCGTCCAGGTAAAAACGGCTCAACGCACCGACATGGGTCCGGACGCGCAGATCGCGTTCGCCCAACAGCGGCCGGCTGAGAAACGCTGCGCTGCACACGCACAGCAGGACTGTCAAGACCGCCCATCTGCCCTCGGGGGCCAGCCACACCACACCGGCCGATGTCAACAACAGCTGGCATCCCAGCTGTACCAGCCGCACCCCCAGCCCTGGCAGGCTGTGCAGCTGGTAGAGGCTGTAGGCGCGGTGGGCCATGTCGGCAATCAGTCGGCTGTGAAAATAGCGATCGCCCAGCTGCGGAATTTTGGTCAACAGGGCAATGCGCAGACGGGTTTCAAGGCGGCGTCCCAGCCTGCGCACCAGGGCACCGAGTGCTCCTTCCAAAAGCCACAGCACCCCTCCAAAAAAGAGCACCCCCACCGCAAGGAGCAACGGCTGTGCACCGAAGCCGGTCGTTTCGGTGAGCCCCATCAGGCCGCGGAAGAGGGCGGCCTCCAGGGTCACGCTGCCGGCTGCCAGGAGCGCAGCGGGCAACACCAGCCCTGGCACCAGCCACCCGTCGGCGCGCAGCGCTTGCCAAACAGCACGCAGCGGCTGTGTGGGGGGAGCCAGTACAGACTCCAGGCCAGCCTGGTGCGGGCGATTCTGGCCAGATGGATTGGGAGGGGGCTCGACCTGGTGTTCGCTGCTCTCGGCAACGGCAAGGCGTCCTCTCACGGCCATGACGACGGCGCCGGTGACGGTCAGCAGTTCTGCAAGAGTCTCCCCTGTCTCTGGGGGGGAGGGCTGCACCGACCAAAGCGCCGCTGGAATCAGGGCTTCTTCCGCCGTTCCTGGCTGCCGCTGTTCCAACAATTCGGTGACCAGCCTGAAGGCTGCGGGGCCACGCCGCAGGCTTTGACTCTCGACCAGGGTGGTGACCAGCCGTGTGGCTGCGTCCAGCAGGGCCAGCGGGCGCCATTCGGGGAGAGCCAGGGCGCTTTCGACCAGCCTCTCCACCTGAGCCGGCGCTCCTCCTATCGAGCGCAGCCGTGCGCGCAGCGGGTTGCAGAATCCATCTGTCCCTGCCCACTCCCGCCAGGCCAGGGCGGACACGACTGGCTGATGGTGGTAGAGACTCTGCATGAACTTCTGGCGGGTCAGCCAACGCCGTCCGGCGGCCGGGTCCATGATTTGGACATAAGGGCCCTGCACGCGCCAGAGCACCACAAAATGGGGGGCACCGGTCGGCAGGATGGTCACGACCAAGGCGGGCAAGAGCGCAGCCTCGGGCAGAAAAAGATGGTCGAGCGGTGCCAGAAGCTGGTCGACCCTGAGCCCCAACTGGCGCGCCACATCCTCCAAAGTATCGATGGAGGTGCCGTCGACGCCGGTCTGGCAGGCTTCGCGCAGGCGTGCGTAGTCGGCAGCCACGCCAAAGCCTTTCAGCAAACACATCAGGGCTGCTGGCCCGCAGTCCATTGCAGAAGTCTGGACAAATTCAGGTGCCAGCAGCGGGCGATCTTTGGCCCGCATGGGTGGGTGCTGTACGATTTTTTCCCCGGCCATCGGTGCAGATGTTTCCTTTTGAAGCGGTTTCTACGGCGGTGGGTCAGCGGCTGGGGCGGCTACACGCCGTCGGGTCAGGGTGTGCAGCACAGCCAGTGCGACGGCTGCTGCCACACCGTAGACCAGGGTGGTTCCCAAAAAGACACCGCGATAGCCGATCAGCGCTGCCAGCCCCGCTGCAGCCAGGGGAGCCACCACACGTCCTGCTGCCTGTACGCTGTTGTCCAGCCCGTAGGTGGCTCCCTGGCTCCCCTCTGGGGCGTAGCGGTTCATCAGCGCTGCCGCCGACGGGATCAGCCCTCCCAGCGTGAGGCCGCTCACCGCCTGCAGCAGAACCAGCTGCCAGGTGGCTGTGATAAACATCTGGGGGACAGAGACCAGCGCCGACAGCAGTGCAGACCAGAGCAGGATCCGGTCGTGGCCGATGCGATCCCCCAGCCGTCCCAGGTAGACGGCGCTCAAGGCACTGGTGAGCGCCGACACCCCGATCGTCGCACCGGCCAGCATTGTCGTCCCGCCCTGTGTTCCCTGGTTGAGCGCCAGGACATAGAGGGCCAGAAAAGGTACCGGCATGGTTGCCCCCAGGCTGCGCAGGAAGGCCAGGGTGTACAGGTCGCGCATGCCCCAGCTCTGCCAGATCGTCCGATAGCTGGAGAGCAGCCCAGGCTGTTGGGTTCGTTCTTTTGGGGTGAAGTCCTCTTTGACCCACAGGATCACCGCCAGGCCGGCCAGCCCCAACAGCCCCCCTGTGATCCAGAAGCTCTCTCGAAACCCAAACAGCTCTCCCAAAACCCCGCCGACCAGCGGTCCGGCGGAGACCCCTACCCAGCGGGCCATGTTGATCAGCCCCAAGGCAAAGCCGGTCTGCTCTTTGGGGGTCTGTGCCGCCACCAGCGCGTTGTTGGCAGCGACCACGCCGGTCACTGCCCCTTGCAGTGCACGCAGCAACACGAGCTGCTCGCTGGTTTGGACAAAGCCCATCGCCGCCAACAGCAGGGCTCCGGCCAGGGTGGCCCGTTCCAACATCAACTTTCTCCCGCTGCGGTCAGCCAACACCCCCCAGATCGGTGAGGCCAGCATCATGGTAAACGCCTGCGCTGAAAAGGCCATTCCTGCCCAGAATTCCAGACTTCCACCGGTGCTGCTGCCCAGCTGGCGCACATAAAGGGGCAAAAACGGTGCGACCAGTCCAAAGCCCAGTGTGGCAAGGATCTGCACCGCCACCAACACAGCCAGGTTGCGTCGCCAGTCGATGGTTCCGTCGGTCGATCGCGTGCCGATCCCCGGGCGCTTGTTCGATTGCATCCTACACCGTTCTCGTGGATTCTGGAGATCGACGGAGGGGTGTGCAGCGGGAGCCACTCACTGCTGGTTGAGAACTTGGACGGCTGTCACCGCCAGCAAAGCCAGGGTCGAGTTGTAGACGGCATGGGCGATCATGGCGGTGGTGGTGTTGTAGCGTGTGGCCAGCCAGCCCAGCATCAGACCCAACAAGAACACAACAACTGTCGAGAGGGTAATTCCGTAGTTGCTGTGGAGCAGGGCAAAGAGCAGTGCCGTGTAGACCCGTCCAAACCGTGGCAGCAGGGCGCCCCGAAACAGTGCCTCCTCGCCGATCCCTGCTGCCAGCCCGATCGAGACGATCCCCCAAGGGCTCTCGATGAGTGGGCCGATCAGCTGTTCGGTCAAGGCGTCGACATCGGCGTCGATGCCGACGCCCAGCGTCTGCGCGGCGGCCTCCAGCAACATGACGGCCGGCACCATCCCCAACGCCCAGCCAATGCCGATCGCTGCGTCACGTGGGCTGGGCCGCACGATCCGGAGACGGGCCAGGGTCGCACTCCACGAACGCCGCGTCAGCCAGCCGGTTCCTATCAACGCAATCAGCACAAAAAGAGCGGTCTGCAGCCACAGCAGGCCCACCGAAACGGGCGGCTGCTCTGTCAGGTCGTTCTGCATCTCCAGCTGCATCGCCAGGGTATCCAGCCCGATGCCCAGGGTGGCGGCCAGCAGCAGCGGAATCCACAGGCTCATCGACAGGCTGACTGCGTGCAGCGGGTTGTCTGGGTCTATCTTCAGCACATTGCCTGCCTTGGCGCGCACGGCTCTGAGCAACATCAGCAAACCCAGCCCTGTCGGCACCACCATTCCCCACCCCAGCCATGCCCAGGACTTCACCAGGTCTGTTCCTTCGAGGGGGAGCTCCTCCTGGCGCAAGAGCACGGTCAGCCCTGCCAGCAGCAGCGGAAGATGGATCAGCGCTACCAACGCGTAGGCTGTGTGGGCGAGCTGTCTGTAAGGTTCTCCTGCGGAGCGCCGCTTCTGCGCCAGATTTGCCACCCAGAGGATAAGCAGCACCGGCAAAAACTGTGCAATTGTCCCGATCCCTTCCACCATGTGCGACGCCTCATTTCTTGCTTTGGTGTAACAGTGCAGGCTGTCGGCAGAGCGCGTTCAGCGACGCAAGCTGAGTCTCTATTCTGATCGATCTGGCCGATTTTGACAACCGCAACGCCGCAAGTTTCTGTGCTCTGTGCCCTTAGGGCCCATCCCCATTTTCCTGTTGGACAGAGTCTTGTGAGTGCGGTAGACTATGGGTCCATCCTATCTTCTGGACGATGTCACGGGCATCGGGAACATGCCCGAAGGAGATTGACATGGCCACTGTGTTTCGCTCTTTCCAGAGCAAGCAGGTCGAAGAGCCCCGGCAACGTGAGGGCGCCGACGCTGAGATCCCTGTACCGGACAAAACCGACCCCCCTCCCCCGAAAAATGGCCGGCAGAAAAAAGAGGGTGGCTCTGCACGACGGGCCCGCCGCAACGCCGCCAATAGCCGCTTCGAGCAGACGGTTTCTGGACCGGGGGGGCTGCTGGCTGCGGCCGCAGTGCCGAAGGTGACCCCGCAGATCCCGCGGCCCGGCATTCTGGCGGAGCGTTACCAGGAATTTTTACACGAGTGGGAGCAGACCCACAGCCTGCCGCAGCATCTGGTCTATGCCCCGGCCTTCGACCTGACCGCGCTGACACTCGATGCGATCTGCCAGGCCGACGAAGTCTACAACCGCGAGCTCAGCTGGCTCGATTTCAACTGGCGTGTGCTGTACGAGGCGATCGATCCCCGCACACCGTTGCTGGAGAGGCTCAAATTCATTGCCATCACTTCCAGCAATCTCGACGAGTATTTCAGCAAACGGGTCGGCGGGCTCAAACGCCAGAAGGCCGCTGGAATGGCCAACCTGACCCTCGACGGCTGGGCACCTGACGTCCAGCTGGCGCTGATCGCACGCGCGGTCTGGGCGATGGTCGACATTGAGAGCGCCTGTCTGCACGAAGAGATCCTTCCCAAACTGAGCGAGCATGGAATTCGCCTGCTCAACTACACGGATCTGGGCCCTGCCGAACGTGAGCGGCTGCGCGACTACTTTTTGCGCGAGGTCTACCCCATTTTGACCCCGCTGGCGGTCGACCCAGGCCATCCTTTTCCCTTTATCAGCAACCTGACGTTGAGCCTGGGGGTGGTTTTGATCGATCCAGCCACCGGCGAACGCCAGTTTGCCCGTGTCAAGGTGCCCCCTTCGCGGCCGCGCTGGGTGCCACTCGACCAGCAGATGCATTTTTTGCCCCTCGAGCAGCTGATTGCAGCGCACCTGGATACCCTGTTTCGTGGCATGGAGATCGTTGCGGTCTTCCCATTTCGGGTGACACGCAACGCTGACCTTGCCCGCAACGAAGAAGAGGCCGACGACCTGCTCGATATGATCAGCGAGGAGCTGCGCGAGCGACGCTTCGCGCCGGTGGTTCGGCTGGAAATCGACGCCAATGTGCCTTCGGATATCCTGGGGTTGCTCCAGAGCCAGCTGCACCTCGAAAACAACGACGTCTATCTGGTGCATGGGCTGTTGCGTCGTGTCGATCTCTTTGCCCTGGCCGACATCAATCTGCCCCATCTGAAATATGAGCCCTACATCCCGACAGCCCCCTCGCGGCTGGCCGGAATCAGCAGCACAGGGCGCCCCAGCGAGCTTTTCAACGCCATCCGGCAAGGCGATCTGCTGGTTCATCACCCCTACCACAGTTTTCAATCGACGACGCAGCTGTTTGTCGAGGCAGCGGCGCGCGACCCGCAGGTGCTGGCCATCAAACAGACGATCTACCGTACTTCTGACAACTCACCGATCGTGGCGGCGCTGATCGACGCCGCCAGCCGTGGCAAACAGGTTGCGGTGCTGGTCGAGGTCAAGGCGCGTTTCGACGAGGCCAAGAATGTCGAATGGGCGCGCAAGCTGGAGGAAGCTGGCTGCCATGTCGCCTACGGGCTGGTTGGGCTGAAAACCCACTGCAAAATGTCGCTGGCCATCCGCCAGGAAGAAGAGGGGCTGCGCGCCTACTACCATGTCGGCACCGGCAACTACAATGCCAAGACCTCAGCCACCTACACCGATCTCGGGCTGCTCAGTTGCAACTCTGAACTGGGCGCTGATTTGATGGATCTCTTCAACTATTTGACTGGCTACAGCTACCAGGTCGACTACCGCCGTCTGCTGGTGGCGCCGGTCAATATGCGCCAGCGGTTTCTTGAACTGATCGAACAAGAGATCCAACACGCCCTGGCCGGCCGCTGCGGGCGCATCGTCGCCAAGATGAACGGGCTGGAAGATTCGACGATCGTGCGCAAGCTGTACGAGGCGAGCCAGGCTGGGGTGGCGATCGATCTGATCGTGCGCGGCAACTGTCGGCTTCGCCCTGGGTTGGCTGGGGTCAGCGACAACATTCGTGTGCTCAGCATCATCGGCCGTTACTTAGAACATGCCCGGATCTACTATTTTGCCAATGCAGGGGAGCCGCTCTGTTACATTGGGAGCGCCGACTGGATGCGTCGCAATCTGAGCAGCCGTGTGGAAGCGGCGGCGCTGATCGAAGATCCCCGTCTGCAAGAGTATCTGTCGATGGTTTTGCAGAATTCGCTCGACGACCACCGTCATGGTTGGGAACTCCAACCGGATGGGCGGTATCGACAGCGCCAGCCATCGGTGGGCTGCAATGCTCTGGAAGCAGGCGGTATCCAAAACTATTTGATGCAGCATACCCGCATGACCTCGGTGCAGGCCGGGTGACCTGCAGCGCCAACGCTCTGTCCAAAGATACCCAGAGGCACGATGCTCCAATTTTTTGACACGCCGACGATGCTTTTCCGCCACCATTCCTGGGCCAATCTGCGCCTGCTGGCATTTTGTGCCTTCTTGACTCGCGAACAGTGGGCTGTCTCGCTTCTGGGGGGGTATGGGTCGCTCCAGGAGACCTGGCAGCACATCGTGCTGGCCGAACAGTCCTATTTCTCGCGAATCAGCACTGGCCAGCCTCTGGGCCGCCGCAGCGATGGCCTGGCACTGACCCAGAGGGAGATGGCAGAATCGCTGGCCCGCACCGGCGCAGGGCTCATCGAATGGGCCAGCCGGGTACAGCCCCACGACAGCGTAGCGATCGACTGGGATGGCGTGGAGCGCAACGTGCCCAAGACCCTTCTGCTTACCCAGGCCATCAACCATGCCACCGAACATCGGGCCCAGATCATGGCTCTTTTGACCCAGCTGGGTCAAGAGCCTCCTGAACTGGACGGCTGGGCATTTTTTGACGAATACAGCGCTCGAGAGGGAGGTTGAGGCTTGCCGGGGGGGGCAGCGAGCTCTTGGGATCGCCCGGCCAGGGGCTGGCGGGTCTATGCGGGAGGGGTACGGTGCGCGGCGAGAGCTGCGTTCAGCAGTTCGACCAGCAAGGGGTTTTGTGGGAGAGGCAACGAGCGCATCCACCGTGCAAAGAGTGACGACTGTTCTGCTGCCTCCGCCTCCCCGTGGATCGCCAGCCACAACGCCTGCAACCTCAGGGCTGCCGCCATCCCCTCCAGCAGCTGAGTGTGTTGGGGCAGCGCGTCCAGTTCACTCAGCAGGTAGTGGACCAGCTCCTGTCGGCGATTCTTCCACACAGCAAGCGGGGCGGCGGTTGACCAGGTTTTGGCAGCCCACAGCCTCCAAAATTTCATGGCCGGGTGAGAGACCAGCTGGCGTGCAGCTGTAGCCAGCTGGTCGAGGTTGGGGGCTTCCAGACCAGAGCCAGCGTCGGTAAAAAGAGCGAGATGTTCTTCTGAAAGCTGGCCAGCTCCGAACTGCCAGACCAGGTCGTTGTAGAGCTTGTAGTCGCCGGGCAGCTCTACTTCGGCGCGCTGCCAGTGGGCAGAGAGGGCCTGCTGCAGCAGCCAGCGCGCCGCCGGCAGGGGGATCTCGAGCATGGTGGACGGCTCGGCCTGTGTGCTGCGGATCGTCGTCGCCGAACCGAGCGGTTGTGGGGCTGGCAGCTGACTGGCCTTCAACAGTTCAGCGCCGGAGCACTGCACGATCCCTTGGGTGGGGTTGAACAGAATGCTGACCAGCACCCCATTCGGCTGGGTGGGTTCGGTGGGGGTCTGGAGCAGCCAGAGGTTGCAGTAGCCGCTGACATCTATCAGGCCGAGCAGCGCGCGCCAGCCAGTGCTCTCTGGCATAGGGGGGCGCCGCCCCATGAACTGCAATTTGCGCAGGGCTCGCTGGATCTGTTCGACCGCAGCGGGGGGTGCGGTCCAGGCCAGCGTAGACAACGCCTGCAAGGCGGCATCGCTTGTGCTGGCCAGGCTGGTCAGCCGTTCGATCGCCGCGTGGGCGACCTGGGCACGTCGATCCTGGGCCATCAGGCGTACGATTCCGGTCTGGTCGTCTGGGGGCAGGCGGTTCAACAACCTGAGCACCATTTCGGCGACGCCGCTGCCATGTTCTTGCATTTGCGTCACATATTCGAGCTGAACATGGCGGTTGTTCTGTCCATCTGCGATTGCCTCCAGCAGACTTTGCAGGGCGATGTCGTCGTTGCCAGCCAGATCGCTGGTCAGCGCCGGCGCGACAGGGAGCTCCAGGTAGCGTTCCAGCAGCACCACGGCCCCCATCCGCTCCAACGCTGTCCGCTTGCGGTCTGCCACGGTCGCCTGAAGGCGGGGCACGATCGCTGCGGGGGGGAGCAGTCGGCATAGCTGCCCCAACCCCCCGCGCAGCTGGCTGCTGGGGTTGCCCAAATGGCGTTCTACGGCGGCGGCTAACTGCTCGGGGGAAAATTGACTGGCAAGGTCGCGTGCGTGGGCGAGCAGCTCGGCCTCGGTCTTTGTGGCGGCCAGCGCTCCGATCGCCTCTGCAAGCCTGCGTCGCTCCTGAAACCCATCCAGAATTCTTCGTTCGGTCATCTCTTCTGCCTGTTTCTCTTTACGTTCATCCCCAACCGGTCGAGCCGCTTCAGGCACTCAAAGGGCAGGAGAATGTCGAAGCGCTCTCTAGGGATGGTACAATGAGTGCAGTCAATTTCAACAATTCAACCGAGATGAGGAGAATCAGAGATGACAAAGTCAAAAACAGCAGGTGCATCCTCTCTGTCCGCAGCTGCCACTCGGCTGCCGTTGGCGGTTCAGCTGTACACCTTGCGCAGTCTGACCCTGAGTGCCGATGAACTGCTCGGCGCGGTGGCTGCTGCCGGCTATGCGGGGGTCGAACTGGCAGGCAACCTGGGGCACAGTGCAGAGTCTCTGCGGGCGCTGCTCGACAAACATGGGTTGCGGGCTGTCTCGGCCCATGTTCAGCTCGAGACAATGGAAAACGACCTGCCCGAGGTTGTCCGGTTTCACAAAACGCTTGGCAACGACACCTTGATTGTGCCCTGGCTCCCTGAAGCGGAGCGTTCTCCGACTGCTGCCGGCTGGCGTGCGCTGGGCGAGCGGCTCGACCGACTTGGGCGGCGGCTGCGGATCGCCGACATGCGGCTGCTCTATCACAACCATGACTTCGAGATGGTGCTGATCGACGGCAAGCCGGCGATCGACTGGTTGCTGGCAGGGGCAGACCCCCACCATGTCGGCTTTGAGGCAGACCTGGCCTGGATCGTCGCGGGCGGCCAGGACGCTGCTGCGCTGCTGCACCAGTACAGCGGCCGGGTGCCGCGGGTCCACGCCAAGGACCTGGGAGACAACCCTGCGGAGCGCGGCCTGGCCGACGTCGGCAGTGGCCGGCTGGACTGGGAGACGATCTTGCCCGCGGTGCTGGCAGCCCAAGCGGAATGGATTGTCGTCGAACATGACCAGCCGCTGGACCCGATCGCCAGCATTCGCCGCAGCCAGGCTTTTCTGGCTGAAAAGCTCAAAAGCGGTTGATTCTGCCTTGTGTGAGTCGTTCTGGTGCCAACGTGGGGGGCACGGAGGAGCGGAACGACTCTCCTGTTCTCTGCCGGAGGAGAGTGGAAAATGGCACAGAGTGCGATGTTTGCCGGCCTCGTCTTTGACCAGGTCGGCCAGCCTGTGGAGGTCACGTGGGTGGGTGCCAACGCCTGCTACGTGGTCGACGAAGAGGGGTTCAAACGTCATATCGACGCAGCCCGGGTCGACCGCCAGGTGTTGCACTTCATCCGTCAGCAGGTCGAGGGCCACCGCGACCTTGCCGTCGGCACGATGTTGGAGGCCCTGGGGCGGGACGACCTCTTCACCAAAGTCGCCTTGGAATCGACGATCGACCACATTGAGGAGAATGTGGGGCAATCCATCCCAGAAGAGGCACGCCAATGGCTGGGAATGCTTGGCTTCCGGATCGTGGTGGACGATCAGGGCACGGTGGTAGACATTCAGATGCCGTCGACGGCTGTCGAGGAGGAGTGAGCCGGCTGCTGCGTGTCGAGCCGCCGGAAGGCCAGCGCAACGGCGGCAGCCCAGGCCAGGACTTTGAACTCGCCAGCCTGTAAGGCCTCTTCGGCAGCGCTGCGGGACAACAGCAGCAGCTCCTGCTCTTCCAGATCGTCTGCGTCGATCGGCTGTTGCCAGCGGGCATCGGTTGCGACAAAGAGATGGGCAGTTCCGGCCCCTCGATTGCCGTCTACCACATAACTGCCCAGTGCCTGCCAGTGGTCGGCCACGTAGCCGCTCTCTTCCAATAGCTCGCGCTGGGCAGCCGCCAAGGGCTCTTCCCCAGCCTCGATGTATCCGCCTGGGATGCTCAGCGTCAGCCCCTGTACCGCATATTTGGCCTGTCGAAAACAGATCAGCGAGCCCTCGACCGTCATCGCCACCACATTGATGTAGTCTGGGGTGATCACCCATCCCCAGTCTTCGACCACCTTGCCATCTGGAAAAGCGACGCTGTGACATTCGACCGCCAAGAAACGGCCATCCCCCAGTTTGACCAGCGGGCGCCGCTGGAGTGTGCGCAGTGTCTCCATCATTGCATCAACATCTGTTCGAGGGTGTCGGCCACCTGGGCGTATGCCGGTGAATCCCCCCGGTTGAGACGAATCTGGTTCGCAACCCGCCGGACCAGCCCTGGATTGACCTCGGCCAGCGAATTGCTCATGGAATACCAGAGGCTGCACAGCTCCTGCGCGTCGTGGGTGGCTGCCCGCACGGCGATCTCGGCTGGGGTTGTGGCGCTCAGCGACGGATTTCCGGCGTTCAACCCCAACTCCCGCCAGGCATTGACCCAGTAGTAGGAAAGCATCGGGTTGATCAGCCCGCGCATCCGGCTCCACAGCGGGTCATCTTCCTGTACCAGCGAGAAAAAGGCCAGATAATAGGGGCGGGAGTGGGCGTAGTCCCGATGAATCTGGGAGAGCTCGCCGGCCCGCACTGACGCATACGAGGCCATGTACCAGCGCAGATCTTCCAGCGTCGCCCCCGGCTCGCCCGCTTCGACAGCATCCCACTGGAGCCGGCAGGCCATCAGGTAGCTCCGCGCCGAGGCTGCAAAGTCTTGTGAGCGCTGCAACATCGCCGTTTTGGAAAGTGAACGGGCCTTTTCGATGCCCTGCGGCATATTTTCAGGGAGTGGAACGCTTTCGATGTCGTAGATGATCGGTTGAAGGGCCGGGTCTTCGGCAAAAGGGACCGAGCTGTGGCCTGGCAGCACGTAGCGGCCTTCCAGCTCAAGCAACAGCCCACGTCGGACCAGGTCGGCCAGCAGGTTGTCGATGTAGTCGGTATGTTCGCCGTCGTTGAGCAAGATCAGGGCCAGCTCGGGCTTGTCGACCTCCAGCCCGGCGTTGATCACGGCGTAGACAAACCCTGACTCTGCTCGCTGTACAAAGGACGCCTCGCTGTCGATGGCGCTGTCCAGCCAGACCGGCACATGCACCGAGGCCACCTGTTCGTGGTAGTCAAAGGCCCGCTGGCGAAACCCCATCTGCCAGATCTGACGCAGCGTCGTCTTGCTGCGGATCAACCCCTGCGTCTCGTAGCGGTCGCACAGCTCGTCTAACAAGTCGTCGGTGGTGCGTTCGCCGGGCCGTCCGCTCAACTCTCGATAGATATCGCGCAGCACATCCCGCCGGGTTGCAAAGTCGACCGAAGTCATCTTGAGCCGGGTGAAGATCTGGTTGTACTGCTGCCGCAGCGAGAATTTGGCAGCTGGCCCCAGCTCACTGTGCGCGGTGGCTCCTGCCTCCTCTCTGGAGACAAGCCCCCGGCCGTTCCCGCTGTTGTGCCCCAACGACCAGAGATGGGTCGCCCATTCTGACGAGGGGATAAATTCGCGCGGGGCCACATAGATCTGTTGACCTTTGACAAAGAGGGTCAACAGATCGGTGTTGTGCTCCAGCCAGCTTTTGAACTGGCTGTGGCCGACCGCCGACTCGGTAAATCGCCCGTCGAGCAACAACAGGGTCTGTTTCAGTTTGGCTGCCAGCACGGGCAGTTCGTTGCGCTGGCCATGAAGGCGCAGCGCCTTCAGCAGCAGCTCCCGCGCGCCCCCGATCTCGGCAGCAGAGACCTCTCCCAGGCTTTCTTCGTCTCCTACTTCGCCGAGTGCAGTCTCCAGATAGATGAACTCGTCGCAGGCTCGCACCAGAAGCGGGTGTGTCACATCGCGCGGCCCGATCCCCAACGTATACTTGCCATATTCGCGCAGTTTGGCCATCAGCGGACCAAAATCGCTGTCGCCTGAGATGATGACAAAGGTGTCCACCTGGGGGTGTTGGATGGCGGTCTCCAGCGCATCCAGCGCCATGCGGATGTCAGCTCGATTTTTGCCGGCACGGATGCTGAAGATTTGAATCAGATCCACGGCATTGTTCATCAGATCTTCGCGATACCGGGCAAAACGGCTCCAGTCCCCGTATGCGCGTAAGATGGCGATCGCGCCCCGGTGGGCCAGGGACGCCATCAGCGGGGTCAGCTCAAAATCTAGAAATTCCTGCTCTGCCCACAGGGCAATATTTTCAAAATCGATAAAAACAGCGATCTGGGCACTCATCAGAGTCTCCTCATGGTTTTGAACACACTTTGAATCCCAT
>CAIOHJ010000390.1 GCA_903858085.1 uncultured Chloroflexota bacterium | reverse complement strand
TCGTTCGCCCGCCCCATCGGGGCGGATGAGTTTAGCACCTGACCACATGGAACTGGCGCTCCGACGCCGGGTGCGCAAACGCGATGACCCCCCCCAGCTTCGCCGAGCGCGTCGCCCACCGGGCCGCCGTGCCAGCGGTGCTCTGATCCAGCGCTTTTGGAGAGGAGACGGGCGTGCAATACATCAGCAACTGTTTCACCTGCTGCAAAACTTTGAACCGCACCCACCCCCAATCCACAGGTCGCTTTTTATGCCAAAGATCTGGTAAACTAGAAAGAGGCAACTTTGTTTGCGCAGTGTCGAAAGGAGCTCATCAATGGACGTGCCGATGGATGCACTGTGGATGTGGGGGTGGGTGGCGCTGGCAATTCTGTTTTTGATCGCCGAGCTGTTCACGGTCGGGTTCTTTCTGTTCTGCTTCGGGGTCGGGGCAGGAGCCTCTGCGCTGGCGGCTTATCTCGGCCTCGACCCCTTTGTGCAGGTCACGATCTTTGTCCTCGTCTCCGGCGCCGCTGTGCTGGCGGTGCGCCCTCTCACCCGGCGCTTCAACGAACGGCAGCGCAATTTTGTCGGCAGCGACCGGGTGCTCGACAAAGCAGCTCTGGTGCTCGTCGCGATCGACCCGGCCCGCGGCACCGGTCTGGTGCGCGTCGACGCTGAGGAGTGGCGCGCCATCTCGGCGTCCGGCGAGACGATCGCCCCAGACGAGGTCGTCACGGTGCTCCGGATCGAAGGCACCCGACTGGTCGTGCGCCCCGGCCGGCCGGGCTCGCCGGCATCTGCCAGGTGACAACCGGGAAGCCCCGGCTGTCTTGTGTACACAGTTCAAGGAGGTCCTATGGAACTGGCTCTGGTTTTTCTGGTGTTGGGCTTGCTTCTGTTTCTGGTCTTTTTGTTGGCCGCACTGGGCATCCGCATCGTCTCCCCCTACGAAAAAGGGGTCATCGAACGGCTGGGCCGCTATCTGCGCACTGCTCAGCCAGGGCTGCAGTTTATCGTCCCTTTCATCGACACGATGCGCAAAGTCGATATGCGTGAACAGGTGGTCGATGTCCAGCCCCAAGAGGTGATCACCAAAGACAATGTGGTGGTCACAGTCGACGCCATTGTCTACTACGAGGCCACCGACCCGGTCAAGCTGACCTACAATGTGGCTGATTTTTACAACGCCGCCACCAAACTTGCCCAGACCAATCTGCGCAATGTCGTCGGGGAGACCGAACTCGACGAGGCGCTGACGTCGCGCGAGATGATCAACGCCAAGCTGCGCTCCGTGCTCGACGACGCCACCGACAAATGGGGCGTGCGCGTGGTGCGGGTCGAAATCAAACGCATCGACCCACCTGCCGACGTGACCGCTGCCATGCACCGCCAGATGAAGGCTGAACGCGACAAACGCGCCCAGATTCTCGACGCCGAGGGCACACGGGCCGCCCGCATTCTCGAAGCCGAAGGTGAGGCCGAAGCCGTGCGTCTGGTCGCCGACGCCGAACGCTACAAGCTGGAGGTGGAGGCGACAGGGCAAGGAAATGCCATCACGACTGTCTTTGGCGCCATCCGCAATGCCAACGCCGACGAACGGGTGATCGCCATCCAGTATCTGGAAGCACTCAAGGTCGTGGCCAATGGGACTGCCTCCAAGGTTTTTATCCCCTACGAGGCAACCGCGATTCTGGGCGCGCTGGGCAGTGTGCAGGAACTGTTTGCCAGCTCTCCCAAAACCAACCCTCGGTCTGAGCCAGGCAGCCCCACGCCCTGAACGTCTCGCCGACCTGGCCGGTGAACGTCTCGCCGACCTGGCCGGTGAACGGCCAGGTCGGCGCACTTGGCGAACATGCTCAGGATGTCGGTCTCAACAATGACGACCGAGGTGATCGATCCTGACGAAATTCACATCCAGTTCATTCATATCAGAATCGTCGATTGCACCGCCATCTACTCTGGCAGATGAGTGACGAACTGTGCAAGGGATTCTGCGCCGAGCGCCTGGTTGACCAACGCCTCTGTCTGTGCCAGCGACAGACGCCGGACGCGTGCAGTGACTGCCTCTGGAAGCTCGCCAAAACGGTGTTCGAGCAGACGCAGCAGCACGTAGGTAGCGCCTTCTTCACGGCCTTCTTCACGGCCTTCTTCACGGCCTTCT
>CAIOHJ010000389.1 GCA_903858085.1 uncultured Chloroflexota bacterium | reverse complement strand
CACGGCGCCCCGTTTCGTTCTCGATGTGCGGCGTGAGCCAGGCCACAATCTGATCCACCCCGACACCCGCTTTTAGATTGCAAAACACCAACGGCTTCTCTCCCCGCATCCCCCGAGCGTCTCGCTCCATCACCTCCAACGAGGCCCCAACATAGGGGGCCAGGTCAATTTTGTTGATGACGAGCAGATCCGAGCGGCTGTTGCCAGGGCCTCCTTTGCGCGGGATCTTGTCGCCTGCCGCTACGTCGATCACATAGATCCAGAGGTCGACCAGCTCCGGGCTGAAGGAGGCAGCCAGGTTGTCCCCCCCGCTTTCGATGAGAATCACCTGCAGCCCCGGCAACAGCCGCTCGAGGTCGCGCACAGCTTCCAGGTTCATCGAGGCATCGTCGCGAATCGCCGAGTGCGGACACCCCCCTGTCTCCACCCCGCGCACCCGCTCCAGCGGCAACACCCCACGTCGGCGCAAAAATTCTGCATCCTCCTGCGTGTAGATGTCGTTGGTGACGACAGCCACTTCATACCCGGTTTCAGAAAAAGTCCGGCTCAAACACTCGACCAGGGTCGTCTTGCCGCTCCCCACAGGTCCAGCGACACCCACCCGCAGACCGCGCCCCTGTTTACGCTCTTCCAGCATGGCCATGTTCCCACTTTCTGACAAAGTCAAAACAAAAAATAACGCTGCGCCATCGGCAACACCTCGGCAGGGGCACAGGTCAGCAGCTGCCCATCTGCACGCACCTCATAGCTTTCTGGGTCTACTTCGATCGTCGGCGTCGCATCGTTGTGCACCATGTCCCGCTTGCCGACGGTGCGGCAGCCGCTGACCGCCAACGCAGGCCGACGAAGCCCCAGCCGCGCCGGCACCCCTGCCTCCAGGCTGGCCTGTGACAGAAAATGCACCGACAGCGCTCCCGTTGCCTGGCCGAAACTGCCAAACATCGGACGATACAAAACTGGCTGCGGGGTCGGAATCGAAGCGTTGGCGTCCCCCATCACACTCCAGGCAATCATGCCACCTTTGACGACGATCTCCGGCTTGACACCAAAAAAAGCTGGCTTCCACAGCACCAGGTCAGCCAGCTTTCCCGGCTCCACCGACCCCACCACATGGGCGATTCCGTGGGTCAACGCCGGGTTGATCGTATACTTGGCCACGTACCGTTTGACCCGCTGGTTGTCGTTGCGGGCAGAGTCTCCTGGCAAAGAGCCGAACTGCACCTTCATTTTGTGCGCGGTCTGCCAGCAGCGGGTCACGACCTCCCCAACCCGCCCCATCGCCTGAGAATCACTGGAAATCATGCTGATGACCCCCAGGTCATGCAGGAGATCTTCGGCGGCAATCGTCTCAGGCCGGATCCGACTTTCCGCAAAGGCCACATCCTCGGGCACCTGCGGGTTGAGATGGTGGCAAACCATCAACATGTCCAGATGTTCCGCCAGGGTGTTGACGGTGAAAGGACGGGTCGGGTTGGTCGAGGAGGGCAGGATGTAGGGATAGCCGGCGATTTTGAGGATGTCAGGCGCGTGCCCGCCGCCAGCCCCTTCCGTGTGGTAGGTGTGAATGGCCCGCCCGGCAATGGCTGCGATCGTCTCTTCCACAAACCCAGCTTCGTTGAGGGTATCGGTGTGGATGGCAACCTGCACATCGTATTGGTCGGCGACCCGCAGACAGCAGTCGATCGTGGCCGGCGTCGTCCCCCAATCCTCGTGCAGTTTGAGACCGCAGGCCCCTGCCAGCAGCTGCTCGGCCAAAACCTCTGGTCTCCCAGCATTGCCTTTTCCCAAAAATCCAAAATTGACCGGCCACGCCTCCGCAGCCTGCAGCATGCGCGCCAGATTCCAGGCACCCGGCGTACAGGTCGTGGCATTGGTGCCTGTCGCCGGTCCAGTGCCCCCACCCAGCATCGTGGTGGTGCCGTTGGAGAGCGCCTCGTAGACCTGCTGGGGTGCAATAAAATGAATGTGGCTGTCGATCGCGCCGGCCGTGACGATCAAATGCTCCCCTGCGATCACCTCGGTGCTGGCCCCTACCACCAGCTCCGGGTCCACCCCTGCCATCGTGTCCGGGTTGCCAGCCTTGCCCACTTTGACGATCCGGCCATCTTTGACCCCAATATCGCCCTTGACAATGCCCCAGTGGTCGAGAATCAAGGCATTGGTGATGACCAGGTCCAGCGACTGTTCGCGCAGCGCCCGGCTGCTCTGCCCCATTCCATCCCGGATGACTTTGCCCCCCCCAAACGAAATCTCGTCGCCGTACACCGTATAGTCGTGTTCGACTTCAACGATCAGATCGGTGTCGGCCAGCCGCACCCGATCGCCGCGGGTCGGCCCGTACAAACTGGCGTAGGTCGAGCGATCAATTTTGAGTGTCATGCAGGATCTCCTGGCCCGAGCGGACCGTTGACTTTGCCGTTGTGGCCATACACATGGCGTTCGCCAGCCAGCGCAACCAGCAGCACTTCTTTGACCTCTCCCGGCTCAAACCGCACCGCTGTGCCCGCAGGAATGTTGAGCCGCAGCCCATAGGCTTTCGCACGGTCAAAGGCCAGGGCCGGGTTGACTTCGTAAAAATGAAAATGGCTGCCCACTTGAATGGGGCGATCCCCCGTGTTGGCCACCGAAACGACACACACAGCGCGCCCGGCATTGGCCAGGATCTCCCCATCCGCTTCTTCGACGAATACTTCTCCCGGTCTCATCCTTCCCCCCTCTTCCCCCGTCGGCACTCTCCCCAATGTTGGTTTACAGCCGGATCGGCTCGTGGACGGTGACCAACTTGGTGCCGTCCGGAAACGTGGCTTCGACCTGAACCTCCTGAACCATCGCCGCCACCCCCTCCATGACATCCTCGGCACGCAGCAGCGTCGCCCCGTAGACCATGCACTCGGCCACACTCCGCCCGTCCCGGGCAGCCTCCAGAATCTCGGCGGTGATCACCGCCACCGCCTCCGGATAGTTCAATTTCAACCCGCGCGCCTGCCGCCGACGGGCCAGATCCGCCGCCACCACGATCAAAAGTTTTTCCTGCTCCCGTTGGGTCAAATGCATATATCCCCGCTGTTCAATAGATCTTTCTCGGCAATATCGCTTTTTCTGCGTAGAGCAATTCCTTGGCCAGCCCCCAAAACTGAGAGAGCCCGTCCAACAACCGCCGGCCATTCTGCCCCAGACCCTTCACCACCACCCCATGTGCGCTCAGTGTCGAAACTCCCCACCACCCCCCTTCTGCCAGCCCCCTCTGCTCGGCAAGCGCCAACAGGGCCCGCTCTACACGGTCCCACTGCACACCCCCCACCCGACAGACCAGCAGCGTTGCCATGTACCGGTAGGGCCCCAGCCGGGCCAAAGAGAGCAAAGGACGCCGCGCCGGCGTCAACAGCACCCGCTCCACAGCAATGGGCAGCGGCCGCAGAGCAGCTTCAGAGGCAACCAGCACCTCCCACTCCCAGCCAAAGGACTCGTAGCCGAAACACTCTCCGTGTGCCTCACGCCCTGGCGCCACCACCTCCCAGGCAAACAACCCTGCATCCGGCCCCAAGACAAATTGCGTACGCTGACGGTAGGCAGAACCAGCATAAGGAATCACAGGGTCGGGCAAGTATTCAAGCAGCCCCCCAGCCCCCACAGCAAAGGTATTCTCCTGCCACGCAATGCCCTGCCGCCTGCCATAAATGCGCGAAGCACCGGTCGTGGTCAATTGCGCACGCGCACCCGGCAACAGCTCAACCGCCATGTTCAACCTGTCTCCACCCAGAATCCCCCCCGATAGATTGTGCAGGTGAACCAGCGCAGCACCGTCCGGCAGCACAAAAGGACGCACCACCCGCAGCGGTGGGTTTTGCACAAGGGTGTCGACTACAGTCACCCGGCGCACGCCCTGCACACCAGAGCGAAAACGCAGCCGCAGCGCTCCCTGCATCCCCCCCACAACAGCCCCTGGATCGTTCACCGCGCCCCCGTTTTCAACTGATAAACAGACGTACAGGCAAGGCTGGATGGCGCATGCTGGCAATTTCAACCAGAGGCACAAACATGGCGGGCCTCCCCTCCGCTGCCAAGGCAACCTCCTCGATGCGTGGATACAGCTGCCACTGGATCGCAGCTGCCTGCACCTGCCCCAAAGGAGCCAGCTTCTGGCAGGCTGCCACCAGCCCCGCCACCCACTGACGCAGACAGACCGCAGCCACCATGGAAGGCTCTCCTCCCAACCATCCGCCAGCCAGACCAAAAACACAGCTCTGGTGCACCCCACCTCCCATCGCTTCTGTCCGCTCCAACAGCCCGCTCAGGCTGGTGTTCTCCTCCAGCGCACAAAACAGATGCAACAGACGCCCTCCCAGGCTAAGGCTCGCCTGGCGGCTTTCCCGGGCCAGCTTCACAGCCGAACATTCCTGATTCAAGGCCACCCACTCGTCCACCCAGGTGGCTGTCCCCCCCTCGCGCAACGCCCTCCCCAAAGCATGCCCCCGCCAACAGCAGAGAGCCTCCAGCGGGCCAGCCTCCACAAGGTAGCCGTCCAAAAATTCATACAGCTGGCCCGGAACCAGCAACCCGGCGTCGACCAGCGTCTCCAACCCATACGAATGCGCCGTGCCGCCGATCGGCAGCGCGCTGTCGGCTAGATGCACAAGACGCAGCCAGTTGGGGATCGACATTCCCTGCCCCCCTCTTTGCAAAACAGCCAAACGAACAACGCCTCCCATTCTACCACAAGCCGTCGGTTTCAACCGACAGGACGCACCCTTCCCCAACGCCCCCCACCGCCGGTCAGCGCTGCACTCTTCGCCCAAAACGTAAACCACAGCGGCAATTGCCAAATCCATCTTCAAAAGAAAGAAAAGAAGAAACAGTTGTGTACAATGAACTCTGTGCCTGCCAAAATACCGAGCCACTCGGACAGAACAGCCCGTGCTCGCAGCGCTCGCACTCTTTGATTGTTGCAACCAACACCGGCGAGGTCTTTGTTTTATGTCAATTCAAGGCATTCCTCCTACCCCGCTGCTCTCTCGGTGGACTCGATGGTCTGCCTGGGCTCAACGCCACAATGACTTTTGGCTGCTTCTCGCCACATTTGTCAGTTTTCGGCTGGGAACGGTCT
>CAIOHJ010000388.1 GCA_903858085.1 uncultured Chloroflexota bacterium | reverse complement strand
GCCGGCTGGATCCGCTCCAGCCCCCCCATATACGGGCGCAGGAGCTCCGGCACAATGACCGATCGGTCTGGCTGCTGATAATTTTCGAGCAGCGCGATCACTATGCGCGGCAGGGCCAGCCCGGATCCGTTCAGCGTGTGGACATACTCCGGTTTTTCCCCTTCGGCTTTGCGGTAGCGAATGTTGGCGCGCCGTGCCTGGAAGTCCCGGAAAAAAGAGCAGGAGCTGCACTCCAGCCATTCCTGCGAGCCCGCGGCCCACACTTCGATATCATATTTGAAGGCGGCCACAAAGGAAAGATCGCCCGTTGCAATGGCAATCCGGCGGTAGGGCAACCCAAGCCGCTCGCAGAGCTCCTCGGCATTGCGCGTGAGCGTTTCCAGTTCGGCACGGCCCGTGCCCGGCTCGACAAATTTGACCATCTCCACCTTCTGGAACTGATGCACACGCTTGATCCCCCGCACATCTTTGCCCGCCGAAACCTTTTCACGGCGAAAACAAGGGGTGTTGGCCACATAAGAGACCGGCAATCGCCCCGGTTCAAGGATTTCGTCGCGGAAGATATTGGTCACCGGCACCTCGGCAGTCGGAATCAGCCAGAGATCTTCTTCGGCGTCGCGATAGAGCGCATCGCCAAATTTGGGCAGATTGCCGGTGCCCACCATCGACTCTGAACGGACCATGAAGGGCGGGTAGATCTCCGTATAGCCATGTTCGGCGACATGGACGTCGGTGAACCAGTCGATCAGCGCACGCTGGAGCCGGGCCCCTGCCCCTTTGAGCAGATAAAAACGGCTGCCAGCAATCTTGACCCCTCGTTCAAAATCGATCACCCCCAGCTGGGGACCCAGCTCCCAGTGAGGCAGCGGGGTGAAGTCAAAGGTCGGAAGCTGCCCCCATTGTTTGACCACAACGTTGCCACTCTCGTCGGGCGCAACCGGCACATCAGGCTCCGGCAGATTCGGGATGCGCAGCATGGCATCTTGAAAAGCCTCTTCGACCGAACGAAGATCGGCGTCCAGTTGCTCGATGGTCTTCCCAATGGCAGCCATGCGTTCTTTCAGAGCCTCCGCAGCGGCAGCCTGCCTCTCCCGAAAGAGCCGGCCGATCTCCTTGGATCCGCTGTTGAGCTCGGCACGCAGGGCTTCTACCTGGCTCAACAGCTGGCGGCGCTGCTGGTCAAGCTGAAGTGCGCTCTCCCAGGGAGCCTCCTCGGCGTTGAGGCTGCGCATTGCAGCGGCCAGTTCGTCGCGGTGTTCACGCATCCAACGGATATCCAACATACGGTTTCCTGCCTTTCTGACCCAATTCACCCGCTACACAAACAAACAGCCCCTCGCCTGTTCAGGACGAAGGGTCTCGTGGTGCCACCTGATTTTGTAGCAGCCAAAACAGCTGCCACCTCATTGCCTGATAACGGCAGGATGCCGCCCAGCCATTGCCTGCTGGGGATTCAGGAGCTGCTAAGTCTGCCGTGCCCAGCTGCCTTGCACCAGCCGGCAGCTCTCTGGAGTGGGACGCTCAGCTCATGGTCTCCATCGCCATCTTTTTTATCCTTTGACACTACCATACCACCCTTGAAAAGCGTTGTCAAGCGTTGCGGGGGAGCTCCCCCGCAGAACCCTATCCCTCCTGACTGTCAGCCTCCTCCGGCTCTGTCGCCGACGAAAAAGCCATCTCCCAGGCACGCTGGGTCACCCGGTGATAGATCTCCTGCAGTTGCTGGTAGGCCGCCTGCCCCTCGACTGTCTGGTCGGGGGGCCCCAGACGGCGCAGCAGAGCCAGCTCGACGGCTGGGAGAGCCAGGTGGTGGTGGGCCGCCTCGATCACCCTGCGTCTCCCCCAAAAATCAGCCAGGTGGCCCTCCAGGCGGGCATCTCCCGTTGTCCCAGCATGGGCGGTCGAAAGGGTCGGGGT
>CAIOHJ010000387.1 GCA_903858085.1 uncultured Chloroflexota bacterium | reverse complement strand
CTGATGTCGGCCCCGTAGTAGTAGTCCCCGGCAGGGTCATGGGTGCGAAAATAAAATCCGTCGCAGAAACCTGCAAAGGTATGCTGGGGGTGGTCGAAATCGAAGGGGGTGAAGAAGCCAGAACCCTGCCCGACCACGCGCAGCTCCCCGCCAGGGAGCGGACGTTCGGGGTCGAGCACAACGATCTGGCCTGCGGCAAAGACCTGGTACTGGCTGGCAAAGTGTTCGACCTGCATCAATTCGTGGGTGCCCAGCGTCGGATAGACCGTGCGTTGCAGCTGCTCCAACTGTGTAAAGTATTCTGGCGCCATTGTCGTGACAATCCATCTGGACATATTTTCCTCACAAAATTCCCCCGTGATGCTTTGGGGCCTGACAAGCCACCTTGCCAATCATACCACGATGCTGCGTTGGCATTCGGCTGTGCCGCAGCGAGGGACACCCTGGCTCAGAAAAGAATGCTTCCTGCAAAAAAACGGCCTCGGCCAGCCAACTTGACAGAGGCGGGCTCCTCCCCCATACTAGCACCATGCACGGTGACAGCCCACTGCCTTTACAGCCAGAACCCATCGACCCAGATGGCTTGGATCCCGTCTCCAGCGTTCAGCGGCTGCCGCTCGACCTCTCCAACTGGCAGGTCTGGGAGGTCGAACCCACAGAGAACGCCGCCAGCCGGATTCCCGACCTTCCAGACAGCCTGCTGGTGGCGACCCTGCCAGAACGCTGCTGGCAGGTCGAACCTGGCCAGTCGGTTGCCTTGCCGCTCAGCGTGCTCAACAACAGCGGCCACCTGCTGACCGTACGTGCCCATCTGGAGGGGTGGCTGGACGAGTCGTGGGCTGCCGAGCCCTATGTGCAGGCCAATCTGGCGGCAGGTGAGCGACGTACATTGGAACTGACCGTGGCTCCCCCACGCAATGCCCGCGCCGAAGCCGGCGACCATGATCTGGCTGTGGTGGTTCGCTCGCTCCAGGATCCTGCCCGGCTCACCCGTCTGGGGGTGCTGCTGCGGATCCTGCCCTTCGAACAGATCCAGCTGGACGTGGAGAAGCGCTCTCCGTTGCGGGTGACCTGGTGGCGGCGCACGCTCTCGCTGCCGCTGCGGATGACCAACCTGGGCAACGCTCCAATCCAGGTGGCGGTGCAGGGGAGGGCCGGGACAGACACTCTGGTCTTTCGACCTGGCCTGGCGGATGTGCCCTGCACTGTACAGCCAGGCCAGCAGGTGCGCACGGTCATGGCGTTGACCGCCCGGCGGCTGCCGATACTGGGCGCGCGCCCGTGCTCCTTTGGGCTGCGGGCTGTGGACCAGGAGGGACGGGTGCTGCAGCAGCTGCGTCAAACCGTCGAGCTGCGTCCCCTCCTGGACACCTGGCAGCTGGCTGTCGCAGGCACTCTGGCGCTGGCTGGGGCTGGAGCCGCTCTCCTGCTTTTGTTGCTGGCCGCTTTGTTGCTCCAGATTTCCGTGCAGACACCATCGGTGACAGCTCCTGCATCCCCTGCAGCCCCTGCACCGGCAGTGATTGTCGTGACGCTTGACCAGCCGGCAACATCCCCCCCTCCCGTCCGCCAGCCCGATCGCCTGTCGTCCACAGAGCCGGACCCGGCCCTGCCCCTGGTATTGCCCGACCAGGTCAGCGTGCCCGCCAACGGCGGCGCAGTGCGCAGCAACACCGACTCTGCCAGCCCACAGAGACCGCCCTCCCCAGCCGGCACCGAGCTCACCTACGCCCAGCTCTTTCAGCAGGTTGGGGCAGAGTACGACCTGGATTGGCGCATGCTGGCTGCACAGGCCTATGTGGAAAGCAGCTTTGATACGCTGGCGCTCAGCTCTGCAGGTGCAATGGGGTTGATGCAGGTCCTTCCTGCCACCTGGCGCGAGTGGGCCCCTGCTGTCTCCGCCAGCGATCCCTTCGACAGCCTGAGCAATCTGCAGGTCGCCGCAGTCTACCTGAACTTTCTGCGCGGCCAGCTGGCGCAGCGCGGCTACGCAGAGGTCGCATGGACGTTGGTGGCCTATCACTGGGGGATCGACCGTCTGCTCGATTTTTTGAACAGCGGAGGAACCTGGCAGGATTTGCCCGAGCCACGCCGCCGCTACGCCGAGGAAATTTTACGCATCGCCCAGACCCTGCCCTGACCAGATTTTTCCCGAACACCAGTCGAGGAATGCAATGGAACGACCTGATCTCACCGGCCTCCCCGCTGCCGTTCTGGCCTATATCGAATCTCTGGAAAGCCAGCTGCACCACAGCCTGCACGCTCCCAGCCTGCATGCTCCGGCGGAGGCACAGGACGAGGCCATGTTTGAAGCGAGCGAGCCCCCTACTTCGGCCCATCTGATCACGATCAGTGCAGCTGGGCTGGCCAAACGAACCCTTCGCCACCTGTACAGCCGCCAGCGCCGCGGTGGAATGGGAATTTTTGACCTGGACAGCCCCGGGAATGACCCACCCACCTTCCTGGCGATGGCCACCCCAGCCGAAATGCTGACGCTGCTCACCAACCATGGGCGTGTCTTCCGGGTTCCGGTAGCTGAAATCAGCGAGCGCCCGGTGCGCAGCCGCGGCGAGCTGTTGAACACTCGCCTGCCCCTGCGCCCAGAGGAGCGGCTGGCCCTGCTCCTCCCAGAGCCGCCAGACAACGGTGCCTTTCTGGTGCTTGTGACGGAACGGGGCCAGGTACGGCGGATCGCCCGTCCGTATCTGGGGGCCAGCCTGCAGGCTGGCAGCGTGCTGCTGGAGCCGCGCGAGGGAGGGGCGCCCGCGGCTGCCTGTTGGAGCTGCGGCAGCGACGAGCTTCTGATCGCAGCCCGCAGCGGCCAGGCCATCCGCTTCAACGAACGGCTGGTCCCGGTGCGCGGCTGTCTGGGCATGCGGGTCGACCCGGACGACCGTGTGGTGGCCGTCGCTGCTGCCCCCGCCGACGGCCAGGTCTTTCTGCTCGGCCAGGATGGCAAAGGCACGATCCGGTTGCTGGCTGGTTTCACCGCCAACAAAGCCCCTGGCGCCGGGGGCAAGAGTGTGATGAAGGCAGATTCCCTGGTCGGTGTCGTGGCCGTCACAGAACAGAGCGACCTGTTTGTCCTCTCACGGCTGGGCAAACTTATCCGTTTCAGAGCCAACGAGGTCCCCCCCAAAGAGGGCGTGGTCCAGGGCGTCCACTGCATGAGCCTGCGCGCCGACGAATGTGTCGCCCTGCTGGCGCTTGCCCCGTGATCTGCCCGCAGGG
>CAIOHJ010000386.1 GCA_903858085.1 uncultured Chloroflexota bacterium | reverse complement strand
GGCGATCATCTTGTTTTTGAACCGCAACAAAACAGTGAGCGCTCTGACCGCAATCGGAGGGGTCCTGGTCAGCTTTGTTCTAGGCTGGCCGATCGCACTGGCTGTCTTTACAACCCCCCACTTCGGGGAGCACCCTCTGTATGGGGAGCTGTTTGCCCTGCCGACCGGCAACGGAAATTTTTTGATCGGCTTTCAGGTCGACCCAGCCAACGCGTTGATGATCTTCATGGTCACATTTTTGTTGCTCATGATCTTCATCTATGCATCGGGCTACATGTCCTTCCCCCCCCACCTGCGCCAGGAAAACTATCCTGACGCCTACGCGCAAGGACGCGACCCACGCTACAGCCGGTTCATGGCCTATATCAGCCTCTTTGCCACCGGTATGCTCGGACTCGTTGTCTCCAACTCGCTGCTCACCCTCTTCGTCTTCTGGGAGATCATGGGGCTGTGCAGCTATCTGTTGATTGGCTTCTGGTTCGAAAAAGAGTCGGCCAAAAAAGCTGCTTTTAAAGCCTTTGTGACCACCCGGATCGGCGACACGGTTCTCTTTGCAGGCATGCTGCTGCTTTACATGTGGAGCCTCGACAACACGCTGGTCTTCGAACAGATCCTGGCACCAGCCAACATGGAACACCTGGCTGCGATGGTTGTGACTGTCCCTCTGTTGAACATTACGACACCGGCGATCGCCCTGATCGCGGTCTTGATCTTCTTCGGCACCATCGGAAAAAGCGCGCAGTTCCCGCTGCATGTCTGGTTGCCCGATGCAATGGAAGGCCCTACCCCGGTCAGTGCCCTGATCCATGCGGCGACCATGGTTTCTGCCGGGGTCTTTCTGCTGGTGCGAATGTTTCCTGTCTTTTACACAGCCGGGGAGGTGGCACCCGCCAGCATGCAGTTTGTGGCGGGCATCGGCGCCTTCACAGCCCTCTTTGCCTCTCTGATCGCCGTGGCACAGTGGGACATCAAACGGGTCCTGGCTTACTCGACGATTGCCCAGCTGGGCTACATGGTGGCGGCCCTGGGTACCGGCGCCTACGTCGCCGGCTTTTTCCATCTTCTCACCCACGCCTTCTTCAAGGCGCTGCTCTTCCTGGGCTCCGGTTCCGTCATCCACGGCGTCGAGCATGGCTTTCATCACGCCCATGCACACGGCCACGGTGACGGCCACGGCGACGGCCACGGCGACGGCCACGGCGACGGCCACGGCGACGGCCACCCTCCTGCTCCGCAGCGTACCGCTCGTGCGGATGGCTGGCTGGACCCCAGCGACCCCCAGGACATGCGCAACATGGGGGGGCTGCTCAAACGAATGCCGGTGACCGGCTGGACCTTTGTGATAGGCGGCCTTTCTCTGGCCGGCTTTCCCTTTGTGACCGCTGGGTTTTGGTCGAAAGATGAGATTCTGGCCAGCCAATGGTACAGCGGCGAGACGCTGATCTTCTGGGTGCTGGCCCTCTCGGCGCTGTTGACGGCCTTCTACACGGCCCGCCAGGTTGTGTTGACCTTCCTGGGAGCGCCGCGCAGCGAAGGAGCTGCCCACGCGCCCGAAAGCACCAAGGCGATGATTGTCCCGTTGGCACTGATCTCCCCCTTTGTGGTCGTGCTGGGCTGGTTTGGCATCCCAGTCGATTTTCCAGCGTTGGGCGCACTTTTCCCCAACTGGATCGAACACCAGCTCGAACCGTACATCGAACTGCTCGAATTCAAGTCGCCGCACCCCGAATTCAACCTGTTGGTCCTTCTGATCTCCTTTGCCGTCTCGTTGGGGGGGCTGGCGCTGGGCTACCTGGTCTATCGAGATGGGCTGCCAGAGGGCAAAATTGACCCCCTGCGCCGCTGGCTGGGACCCCTCTGGTGGGCAATGCATCGCAAATTCTGGGTGGATGAGTTCTACAGCTACACCGTGCTGGCATTCACCCGCGGGACAGCCAGGTTCATGTACTGGGTCGACGATGTCTGGGTGATCGACCCCCTGATCAATGCGCTGGGGCGAATCGCAGTCTGGGGCGCTGAGCTCAGCGCCCGCTTTGACCGGTATGTGATCGACGGGATCGTGAACGCAGTCGCCTGGGTCTCGGATCG
>CAIOHJ010000385.1 GCA_903858085.1 uncultured Chloroflexota bacterium | reverse complement strand
GTGCCTCAATGAGGTTCAGCAATTGGACGACGGTCGCACGCATTGCTGCCAGATCGGTAATTGTATCGGGGTTGAGGTCAGGAACTTGCATTTCGGGGTAATCTATCAGACCTTTACCATGTCGTCAACCCCTGCCCAGCGCCTGGGTGCTTTGGGAGAGGATACTCTGCGGAGGACAGACAGAGATGAAGGGAGCAGAGAGTGGCCATCTCCGACGGAGCTGACCGATGGCCGGCCGATCTGGATTCGGCTGTACCGGGGCGGACTGGTGCATGCGCTGTCTGTGCCAGGGGTGCGGACGGTGGAGTCGGCAGCAATGCTCCATTTCGTCCTGACAAGCCTGGCCAACGAGCTGGTGGTGCGTGCCAGCACTGGCCCGCCGCCTCTGTAGCGAGACCGAGCGGCAGAGGCGACCCAGTCCGCTCTCTCCAGCAGCAGGTGGAGAGTTGCAGGGAGTTGACAAGTGGGAGTTGACAAGGGTTCTTGCCTGTGCTATTCTAATGAACAGTCTTGCACACGTGTGCACCATTTTCCTGACCAAAAAATTGCAACCCTGTATGGACAGGGCATGTCTGTTGCCAGAGAAGGGTACCCCTTCTCTCCTGACTCGAGCAGGGTGCACCGGTGCTGTCGCTATCTTTCTGGAGGTTTTTGATGACAAGTCCGCTCTTGCAGACCGTTTCGACGACCCAGACCGATTATTGGAACGATTCTTGTTCGATCGAAGAATTGACCTACGCGATCGGGCACGGCGCTGTCGGGGCCACGACAAACCCCAACATCGTGCTCAATGTGCTCAACAAGGAGATGCATCTTTGGGAAGAGCGTATCCGGGCGATCATCTTCGAGAATGCAACCTGGTCGGAGGCAGAGGTGGCCTGGAAGCTGATCGAAGAGATGGCGGTGCGTGGGGCTGGCCTGCTGCAGCCGACCTTTGAGCGCAGCGGCGGTGTCAAGGGAAGGTTGTCTATTCAGACCAATCCAATGTTTTACCGCAACAGCGAGGCGATCGTGGCGCAGGCGCGCCATTTTGCCACGTTGGCGCCCAATATGCAGGTCAAAATACCGGCGACGTGGGCAGGGGTGAAGGCTGTGGAAGAGGCCACCTACCACGGGGTCAACGTCAACGCGACCGTCAGCTTTACGGTGCCCCAGGCGGTGGCGGTGGCCCAGGCAGTCGAGCGTGGCCTCAACCGTCGTGCGGCCGAGGGCAAGGAGATCAGCGGGATGCGCCCGGTCTGCACGATCATGATCGGCCGCACCGACGACTGGATCAAGATGGTAGTCAAGCGGGATGGGCTTGACGTCGACCCAGCCTATCTGGAGTGGGCTGGGATTGCCGTGTTCAAGAATGCCTACCGCATCTGGCAAGAGCAGGGGTATCGCACGCGCCTGCTGGCCGCTGCCTACCGCCATCTTGGCCACTGGTCCGAACTGATCGGCGGCGACATTGTGCTGACCATCCCCTACGAGTGGCAGCTCAAGATCAACAGCTCAACCATTCCAGTGGTGGAGCGCATGCACCACCAGGTGGAGAGCCAGATCGTCGACACGCTGTACAGCCGGGTTGCCGATTTTCGGCGGGCGTACGACGCGGACGGCATGGCGCCGATGGCGTTTGATGTTTACGGGGCGACAGTGCGCACGCTGCGCACCTTTATCGCGGCGGCCCACGATCTGATGGGGGTTGTGCGTGAGTTTATGTTGCCCAACCCGGATGTAAAGTAAGCGGTCGTTCAGGCCGCCGGAGAGGATGTGGAAGATGCGACAGTATACGGCTGAAACCCTGCTGCTCCAGCCGGGCAACGCTTCCGACCCGGATTTGATTGTCGAGGTCACGCCCGCCCGTGCGGGCTGGGAGACGATTTCTTTTCAGGCGCGGCGTCTGCGGGCGGGGCAGAGTTGGTCCTTGCTGTGTGGGGCGCACGAACTGGCGCTGGTCATGCTGGGGGGGAAGGTCGATGTGCTCTCCAGTCGCGGCAGCTGGCAGGGGGTGGGGGGGCGGGAAAATGTCTTTGCCGGCCTGCCCCATGCGCTCTATCTGCCTCCCCACACCGACCTGACCGTGACTGCGGTGACCCACTGCGAATTTGCGGTGACCTGGGTGGCTTCCTCCGCCGAGCATGCGCCGCTGCTGGTGACCCCGGGGGAGGTGACCGTCGAAATCCGTGGGGGAGATCACGCCACGCGCCAGATCAACCAGATCATGCCGCCAGGTTTTCCGTGTGAACGGCTGGTGCTGGTGGAAGTCTACACGCCCGGCGGCAACTGGTCGAGCTATCCGCCACACAAGCACGATGTGCATCTGACAGACGCTGCCGGCAAGCTGCTCCAGGCTGACCTGGACGAGATCTACTACTACAAAATGGACCGGCCCGAGGGCTACGCCATCCAGCGTGTCTACACCGACGCTGACTCGCCGCTGCACCGAGCTGGGTTTCCGATCGACGCCGCTGTGATTGCCCGCAACGATGCGGTCGTGCTGATCCCGGAAGGCTATCATCCGGTCTCCAGCCCTGTCGGCTACACCACCTATTATCTCAACGTATTGGCGGGCAGCGCCCAGAGTCTGGCTGCCCAGGACGACCCGGCCTTTGGCTGGGTCAAGCACTCCTATCGCAGCCTGGACCCACGGGTGCCGGTCTACGACATCCGCGCGGCGCGCGGGATTCAGTAAAGATCGCCCTTTGTAGAAGGAGCTTTGGTACGTGACTACGTTCTCCACGGTGCGCCTGACGATGGCGCAGGCCCTGATCCGGTTTCTCAAAAATCAGGTTGTCGAGCAGGACGGGGTGGAAACGCCCTTTTTTGCGGGTGCCTTTGGTATTTTTGGCCACGGCTGTGTGGCCGGGGTGGGGGAGGCGTTGCTGGCCAACCCTGACTTTCGTTACTACCAGGTACGCAACGAGCAAGGGGCGGTGCATGCGGCCACGGCCTATGCCAAGGTCAAAAACCGATTGCAGACCTTTGCCTGTGTGACCTCGATCGGGCCGGGGGCGACCAACATGATCACCGGCGCTGCGACGGCGACGATCAACCGGCTGCCGGTGTTGCTGCTGCCCGGCGACATCTTTGCCAGGCGCAACGTGGCCCCGGTGTTGCAGCAGCTGGAATCGGCGCAGAGCCAGGATTTTTCGGTCAACGACTGTTTCAAGCCGGTCAGCCGCTACTGGGATCGCATCAACCGGCCTGACCAGCTGCTTACGGCGTTGCCCGAGGCGATGCGGGTGTTGACCAGCCCCAGCGAGACGGGGGCGGTGACCTTGGCGTTGCCGCAGGATGTACAGACTGAAGCCTACGATTACCCGGTCGAGCTGTTCCGCCGCCGGGTCTGGCACATCCTGCGCAGCCGCGCCGACCGCAGCGTTTTGCGGCGGGCTGCACAGCTGATTCGTGCGTCACGACAGCCGATGATCGTGGCGGGGGGAGGCGTGATCTACGCTGGGGCGACCGAATCTCTGGCGGCTCTGGTCGAAGCGACTGGAATTCCGGTTGGGGAGACGATGGCGGGCAAGGGCAGCCTGCGTTGGGACAACCCGCTC
>CAIOHJ010000384.1 GCA_903858085.1 uncultured Chloroflexota bacterium | reverse complement strand
GCTGCGCGTGACCCCGCAGCGGGCAATCATTTTGGAGGCGATCGAACAGCTCCCTGGCCATATGACCGCCGAGCAGATCTACACCCATGTCCAGCAGGTCAACAGCTACATCAACCTGGCCACCATCTATCGCACACTCGAACTGCTGCTGGAACTGAATCTGATGACCGAAGCGGACATGGGGACAGGAGCCACCGCCTACGCGCTGCACACCCACGCCACCCACCACCACGCTGTCTGCCGGAGCTGCGGGCGCTCGTTTGAATTTTCGCACGAACTCTTCGAACCGCTGACAGCTGCGCTGTGCTTGCACTATGCCTTTGTGGCGGACGTCGACCACACAGTCATCTTTGGCTGGTGCCAAGGCTGCACCGGGCATCCACAAGCAGCTGAATCATAACCCCCCTCCCCACCGTTTTCGGTGAGCTTGCTTGTTTTGTAAGCAATCGCACATGCAAATGTTTGCAAAAACGAGAAAATAAAGTATTCTTTTTGTGATTTGCCTGTTTTTGCAAAGGAACCAGAGATGATGCGATCGTCGTTTTCAAACAAGGTCTTCTGGCTGGCCGGGCTGCTGCTGACGGCCGGCTGTGTGGCGCCAGGGCTGGCTCCCGGCAGCCCAGAAGCAGCTGAGCCCGACACACTGCGTGTCGTCACGACAGTCTCTCCGATCACCAACCTCGTCTACAACATCGCCGGAGATCGGGCTGACATCGTCGGCATTGTGCCGGAGGGGGTCAACTCGCACACATACGAGCCGGCACCTTCAGATGTTCGTCAGCTGGCCGACGCGGATCTGATCTTTATCAACGGGCTCAAGCTCGAGGAGCCGGTGTTGCGGCTGGCGGAGGCCAATGCAAACGAGCAGAGTGAGATCGTGTTGCTGGGCGACCAGACGATCACGCCTGAAGAGTATGTCTACGACTTTTCCTTCCCGCTTGAGGCTGGCAGCCCCAACCCCCACCTGTGGCCCAACCCTTTCTATGCGCTTCGGTACGCCGAGATCGTGCGCGACAAGCTGAGCGAACGTGACCCGCAGCATGCCGAATACTACGCAGCCAACTATGCCCTTGTGGCCGAGCGGATCGAGGCGCTGGATGGTGCGATCCGGGCGACCGTGGAGAGCATTCCGCCAGAAAATCGAAAATTGTTGACCTATCACGACTCGTGGGCCTATTTTGCTCCGGTCTACGGCATGACGGTGGTCGGTGCGATCCAGCCGTCGGACTTTGCCGAGCCGTCGGCGCGTGAGTTGGTGGCGCTCATCGATCAGCTCAAGGCCGAGCAGGTGCCGGCCATCTTCGGCTCGGAAGTCTTTCCGTCGACGGTGCTTGAACAGATCGCGCGCGAGACGGGGGCCAGCTACATCGACGACCTGCGCGACGACGACCTGCCGGGGCAGCCGGGGGACGACCTCCATTCTTACTTTGGGCTGATGGCGGCCAATCTGCGCACGATGGCTGCCGCTCTGGGCGGGGACCCGACCATCTTCGACGCCTTTGACACACGCAATATCCCTGGCACAGACAGCCGCGTCGAGCAAAGCCAGTAAACAGAAAGGACAACCATGCGCCCGCTGATCGAAGTGCGCAACGTTACATTTGGGTACAATGCCGTCCCGGTTTTGAGCGATGTGTCGCTGCACCTCCATCGCGGACAATTTGCCGGATTGGTCGGGCCCAGCGGAGCAGGCAAGACCAGTCTGCTCAAGCTGGTGCTGGGGCTGTTGCGTCCGACGCGCGGCACGGCGGCGTTGGATGGGGAGCGGATCGATGGGCGTCCATCTGGACGGATCGGCTATGTTCCCCAGCTGGAAACGGTAGACTGGAATTTTCCGGTGACGGTCGAACAGGTGGTGTTGATGGGGCGTGTGCGGCAGAGCGGCTGGGGACCCTGGCACAGCGCTGCCGACCGCAGGGAGGCCCGGGAGCTGCTGGAGCAGCTCGAGATCGGCTCCCTGGCTGCCCGCCATATCCGGGCGTTGTCGGGCGGACAACAGCAGCGGGTTTTTCTGGCCCGTGCGCTGATCTCCCGTCCCGATCTGCTGGTGCTGGATGAGCCGACCAGCGGGGTGGACATGCGCACTGCGGAAACGATTCTGCACCTGCTGGCGGATCTCAACCGGCAGGGGCTGACGATTCTGATGACGACACACGACCTGAACGCGGCGGCCGCACATGTGCCCTGGCTTGTCTGTCTGAACCGAACCGTGGTGGCAGAAGGGCCGCCCGATCAGGTTTTCACCGAGGCCATC
>CAIOHJ010000383.1 GCA_903858085.1 uncultured Chloroflexota bacterium | reverse complement strand
TCCAGCGCTACCGCGGTTCACCCCCACGCATGTGGGGAACACAGGTCGCACCGAGTTGGAGCGCTTGCTTGACGCGGTTCACCCCCACGCATGTGGGGAACACGCCAGTACGCCGGCTGGCAGCTGATCTATCAGCGGTTCACCCCCACGCATGTGGGGAACACCAGCGCAGCGCCACGGTTTTGGTGGACGCCGTCGGTTCACCCCCACGCATGTGGGGAACACCAGACGCCTACACGCGAGTGGGACGATGGGCAGCGGTTCACCCCCACGCATGTGGGGAACACACCACCTATCGACACTGGCAAAGCGCGCTTGGCGGTTCACCCCCACGCATGTGGGGAACACATTGCCGTACGCGACCGAAGTCCATATGCTTGCGGTTCACCCCCACGCATGTGGGGAACACGCTGTGCAAACGCTCTTCCAGCCTATCGTCCTCGGTTCACCCCCACGCATGTGGGGAACACCGTATGCAACAGTTGATGGGACAAAAAGGTCTCGGTTCACCCCCACGCATGTGGGGAACACACTCCGGCCACTTGCGGGGCCAGGCGGCTGATTTCGGTTCACCCCCACGCATGTGGGGAACACGTAATCCTGAGCTGCATTTGCGCTGCGCATCACGGTTCACCCCCACGCATGTGGGGAACACGACCAGCGAGGCGCTGCTCAGGAAGGCGCTTGCCGGTTCACCCCCACGCATGTGGGGAACACACTATTTCTTTAAGGTTGCAGAACCTTCGTTGAGTGGACGACGAATCAGACTCAGCCCATCAAAGTTTACCACTTCTCGCTTGGTGTCACCAGCAGAACGCATGGCAAAACGCTGCTCGTTGTTGGTCGACCACAATTGCACTACACCTCCACCATGCAGCCGCTCGCAACACTTCTCCCAAAGCCGGTCACGCACCATCCCGCTGACATGACCCACAAAGACACCCGGATGAGGTTCAATCAACCACCGCGTCAATTCACCACGCAGCGCAGGCGAGACTTTCTCAAGAATGATCACCACCATAGTTCACCCCTCCCGGGGTTTGTGTACCATAGCTGTCGTCGGGCGACCACAACCCAGACGGCATCGCCGCATCACCATCGTAATCATCTGCATCGCCACTCTCCACATCCATCTCTGCGGATAGCTGCAGCATGTTGTCTATATCGTTGATGATCCCACCCAGCAGTTTCTGCTCATAAAACAAGTCACGACAGGCATGCCGCACACGCGTCTCTAACTTTTCAGCCGATTCTTCTGCCGTCAATTTGAACGCCAACGGCACGGTCAAATCCATTTTGTATAGATCAGCAATGTCATAGACAAAAGATAGATGTTTGCCAGTGTGGATAAACCCCAACCCCGGCGCATAGCCCGCAGCCAGAATCGCCGAGTGACATACCCCATTCAGACAAGCATTGGCCGCAGAAAGTGCTCGGTTGATAGGATCCGTGATGTGCCAGTGTGTACGATCGTAAAATCGTCCATGCCAGGTCACACCATATTCCTGACTCGCTCTGGCATAGACTTTACGCACCCGAGCACCCTCCATCCCCCGAATCTGCTGCAACGTCAACGCTGGATCCAACTGTTCATCAAAACGGTAGGCGTACATCCGCCGTACGATCTCCAGCCGCTTGTCAGGGAGGCTCACCAACTCTGCCTGACGCAACAGACGATGACCTTTGCGCGTTTCACCGCTCCCATGCGCATAACAGCGCACACCTTCTTCGCCCACCCACACGACGACCACCCCGTTGTCAGCCAACGTTTTGATGGCCTCATGCGTGATCGACGTGCCAGGGCCAAGCATCAGCAACGCCAGCAATGCCGCCGGAATCATCGTGCGCCCTTCCTGGCTGAAAAACTCAATCGCCTTCTGCGCCTGTTCGATACGCCCATGCTCCAGATAGAGATAGCTCAGACCATCCCGAAATTTGGGCAGTTCATGTAGATCACGGATCCGCATAAAAACCTCCAGTTCAGTTGTTAATGTGCATCGGATAGGTCTCTCAACTCATCGAAGACTCGCCACCGAAAGTAAGCCAAAGCCAAAAGCCTTGCCAGAACCAATGCCACAAGCCAGGGACACAGCAAATTGCGCCGCATCACTTACCTGCAAAATCCCGTCAAACTGTACGCTGAGAAATTTCAGATCTCGCTTGCGGTCATCCGCACGGTGCTGTTGGGTGGGCAAAACCGACTCCACGATAAAACCGCCGCCCTCTGCCTTGCGATTCAACCACTGTATCTGCTCGCCAATCTCGTAAAGACCAACACGTTTTCCCTTGCCACTCTCTGCGTTTTGGCCTAACCGTCTGGTCGGATTGGCACGCAGACGAAAGACAAAACGCTGACCCGCCACAGGCCGCCAATCCATCTGTTTGATCCCCGGATTGCTCTCGTCAATACGCTCCAGGTAACTGGGGTCAAGCCGAGCCCACTCTGGTTCCAGTTGCGATTGCACCAACAGCAAGGGCTGACTGTTGCGATCCATCAGATCCAGCCGATACAAGACACGCTCCCCATGCTTGTTCAAGGCATCGGGAAATCCACTCATCACCGTACGATGCAAGTTGTGTGGCGACGCAAGGTCGCGCTGCACAGCACGGCTGCGCGGGTTGAGAATCAAACGTGATAAATACATCTTCCACTCCTCGTCAGGCTTCACATCCTCGTTCGCCAATCGATTCCTGTATCTCTACGCGTCGATATTCGTTGACCATGCGCCGTGGTGCATACCGTCGAAGCGCAAAGGAAAGAGGGAGATCCGAACGAACTTCGTTCCCGTTGCTGTCCTCAAGGACCATTCTTACCAGTGGAAAGGTTTTCGGCTTCCCTTTGAGCCACGGATAGGTCGACAATGTCTTCAAGAGATCACCTTGACGCAGACCATCCGCCAACCAGACCGGTTCACCCGGTGGGAAAGCACGCCGACCCAAAAAGAGCGACCAGACCGGATCTTGCAGCGCAACATGCAGTGCGGTCAACAACGACGCTTCCCCTTCCAGCCCAACCAAAAAACAGGCGTCCCCCAAATAGTAGCGCGTCGACAGCTCCGTTGGCTTGATGCCACCCCTTGCCCGATATATATTCTGTGCTGTGTGATAGTCACGCAACAGTGTCCCTTCTCGATCCACCCGCACACCCATCCGCAACGCAACCAGATCGTCGATCGCCGCCTCGCGCGAACGTCCCTGCGACGCCGCCAGCAAGCCAATCACACCACTCTTGGAGGGCTCACGGGTGCTGTCGCGTACGCCAAAACGACTCTGTATGCCCCATGCTTGCATTGGAGCAGACAGGCGCAGCAACAATACGCTCATGACTTGCTCCCACCCAGATTGGAAGAGGGAGACAATGCCGTCAAGATCGACGCAATCCAGTCACCTAGATTTGCAGCAGCACGGTCGCCATTGAGATGCGTGAGCGCCTCTCCCTCCAGATTGAGCGACGTGACTGTTGCGAAGGTCTGGCCGCCGTAGACTGTCTCTAACTTCCCCCAGTAATCATCCAACGCGCTGATCGATTCCTTCACCAGACTGGTGTTGTAGCCGGCAACCACCGGCTTCTCAAATGCATTGGCGAGATTCCACCCCATGCCATCGGTGCGCACCACACCCAACAGAAAGCTTGGTGGGTTGAGCGGAGCAGTGCTGTTCTGCTTGCCACTGGGTATCGCCGCAATAGAGGCGCGCAGAAAGCCTTCAACCGTGCGCAGCGCCAGGTCGACGTTGCCATTCAAATTCCTGAGCAACTGGTTCCAGTCGATTCGTGCATAACGGTAGAAGCACGAGGAGTTGAAGCCAAATGTGTTGATATGACCGGCACCCGTCTCATCGGCGTCCTCGCGAACATCGTCCACAGCCGTAAAATAGTCCATTTCCATGCTGACACGATGGGTAGAGATAGCATGGGCAACCTGACAAGCCGCTTCCAGGTTGAGCTTGGGTTCGTTGGCCAGCATGCGGCCGAAAAGGGCAATGTCCGGCGCAGCCACTCGATTCTGATATTGCTTGACCATTCCCTTGACGATCTCTTTGACCACTCCAGGACGCAGCTTCTCATCCCGCACCTCATCCCAGTGCGCCGCCAGCAGATCGGCAATCGCCGCCACCTCATCATCGCTGATAAAAACCAGGACAGCACTCTGCTCAGGCTTCTTCTTGTTCGGTGTCGTGTAATCGCTCATCAACGCAACAGCGACCGGCATCGCCTCCTCTTCAGCTTTGCCATGCACCCTGACAAGTTTTTTCGCCACTTCGACCGCCAGATACTGGGTGCGTTTGCTCGTGGGAATCTTCGTTGTTTCGGCAAACAGGTCGTTCTTGCGAATCGAACGCTTCAAGCACTGCGACGAAACCCGCGCCCGCCGCTGCCCGCCAAAGATACAATCTTTGGGGCTGCCTGTGTCGTCACGGTTGAGGTTGGACGGTACAAAATTCTGGATCATGTGTAACTCAACAAACATTTTGTTTTCTCCTCAGTTGTTGCATTGGCTCAATCAATTGTCGTTCGACAGGCATCGTAAAACACGTTTACAACTGCAGCGCGGTCTCTACACTGGGTGCCTCGCGCACATCCGGCATGCGCCTCCAAAATGACTGCGCCCAGGTACGCTGCACCCAACGGTTCGGATGAGTCCACCCGCGAAGGGCACCAAAAAGCGCATGCCAGTTGACAGGTACATCATTGGCCCTGCAAAGGCTCACAGCCTGGCGCAGATGCCAGGCAATTTCATCCTCGTGGGCGTTGAGCAGCGCAGTAAAGCGCCGTTCAATCGATTCTTCACTCTGCTTGCCCTGCTGCACACGCCGGAAATGGCTGCCCATGTCGCCTGTACCACCCGGCAGCGGGTGCAGCGCAAAGAGCGGCGCAATCGTAAAGTATGGCCGTTCTGCACGCTGTCCGCCCTCTTGGGGCAACCAGGGAACGATGTAGCGCAGCACATTGGCATCTTCACCCGGCGCTGAGGCAGAACTGCGCCGCAGAATCGCCAATATGCCGCGACTGTGTGCCTGATCGCTGCTGTTACTGAGGCTTTCCAGCCATGTGATAAACGGTATCTGCTGTTCACTGCTCATGGTAGCTCCTTGCTGTTGCGTTGCTTATGCCTCAAAGTTCAATACCTTGCCCAATCCCTGCGCCAGTTGCTCACGACCACGCACCACCGCTTTGAGCGCCCGCGGGGTGTCACCCAGACCCTCACTGACCTCCTCAAAGGTGGCCCAGGCCGCCTCACGTAGCCAGCCAAACCAACGGCGCATGGCCTCGATGGTCTGTTCGGGCAATGCCTGCATGGTTTCTCGAAAAAGGGGCTCCAACCCAGCCCAGTAACGCCGCTCTGCGCCCATCGTGTCACGCAGCGATTGAACATCGTCTGGATTGGCACTCCGACCACCCTCTTCGTCCGGTACCAGCAACACAGCAGCCATCGTGCTGCTGGCTTTCCACAACTCACGGGCTGTGTTCTCTGCGGCTTCCAACACCTTGGTCAGCAGATCAACAAGCTGTGGTTCCTTTAGATAGGCTGGCGGCAACGGCACATGTTCGCTACGAAAAAAATCTATCTTTGCCTGGTCGCTGGCCATCCCTAACGCCATGCAGCGCAGGCTGTAATGGTCTTCCAACACAGGACGCCCCCCTTCAGCCAGCCGGGCCAGCCAATCCAACACTGCCGGCGGCTGCTGTTCAGGCGATTTGAAGCGCAGCAGCGCCGCACTGTCACGCCACAAGGCACGGTCCTCACTAAAGCGTTTGGAGATGTGGCCTCGTTTCTCATCAACCCGGTAATGCTTCATCGGGTCCCTGGCAAGAAAGGCGGCATCGAGCCTCAGCCCAGGTGTCAACGCGATCGAACGCACAACCCTTCCACTGTCATTCGTTTCCGGGATCAACAACAGGCGTCGATTTTGCCACGTCAGGTAGTCCAAATAGCCCAGTGGCTGTTCACGGTCAGGAGCATAGGCATCCTCCATCTCCCAAGCCGGCCGATCTGTTGCACTGCTCAGAATGGGTTTCTCTGCCGGATACTCGATCAGATTCAACACAAGTGTTTCAAAAATTGAATTGCCTTCTGCGATCAAGATCATGCCACGCGTGGCTGTGCTGTCTGTAAAATTGAGCTGTAGCTGCGGATTGCATAGCCCCGCAAGGCCAAAGGTCTGGGCGGCAACCACAGCGCGTGCTGCCTCCTCCGCAGACAGCACCACATCACTGACGTCGGTCGTATGGTCAAACAGCGTTGCATTGTTGCCCGTAGAAAGTTCAGGCAACAAGGAGGCAACCGACTTGGTCTGCTTATCCACCGCAGCATGGATCGTCTGATAAAATGGGTGCTCTGGATCGAACAGGTCAAAACGGCTGTGCCACTGCACAAAATATCGTTCGATCCGTGCCATGTCAAAACCATCCTTTGTCGCCCAGATCGCCTTCCATTCACGGCTGTTGCGCGGCCCGTCATAGACCCGATGCAACAACGCCAGAAGCATGCGCAGCACGGCTGCGATGACAAGCGGCGAATCGTCATGGAGCGCGCGCAGATGAGGTGCCCGCACCAGCAAGTCGCGCAGGCTGTACTCCTTCAGCATTCCATTCGCATCGACAGCACCGATCCATGGTTCATCAAGCAGGTTGAAGGTGGGTTGTGTCATCGTATTTGGTGTCCTTTCTTTATGCTTCCAGGTGGCGTGTACGGCAGCAGATCAAAAGAGCAGCTGTTCTTCACCCAGTTTGAGAATCTCCAAACCGAGCCGTTGTGAGAGGCGCAACAGAGTAGGAGTCCCTTCCAGCGGACAGACTCCATTGTAAAAAACTGCAATGCGATGCGTATGCAGCAGCGTATGATCACGCCATCCTGGTGGAACTGCCTGCGCGGCAAAGTAGCGCAAGACAGCCGGGTTTGAGACCGTGACAACGCGCTGGGCGAGTTCACGCGTCAGTTCAAGCGTTGGCTTTTGCGTCAGGTCAATTTGGGGCAGACCGCCTGGATCCAGTGCAAAACGGCTGGTCTCACGCTCGCTGTGCAAACAGACCAGGTTGATCGTGGGTCGCATCAGGCGCGTCATGGCTTGCAGAGACGCATGAATCTCCGGACGCTCTTCTTCCAAAAGATCATTTTCCCGCCAAAGCAGGTGTTCGTAGTCTGGAGCAGGAACCAGACGATTCGCTGCCTCAAGACGTGCCTTTTCTTCGTGTTTTGTCCTCTTCTCCAATGCGACCCGCAGCAGCTCTGAGGCATTGGCTGGCAAGCCGTCTGGCAAGTTCTCTTCGTCCCCATAGACAGCCTCAATCAGGGCTTTCGTCTGGGCTGGCAACCGCAAGAGGCCGCCCATTGTTTGCAGGGTCCACAAGGAACGCAACAGGATGTACGGCTCATAAATGTATGCGTCGTCGCCCAATGCAGGCGCGCCGTCGGCCATCACTTCCGGTTTGGGAATCAGCAGCGTTGGCGTCTCCAAACCGGCAGGGCGAACTGCCCGCGCATGGCGGTGAAGACGGCCTGCACGCTGCAAAATCAGGTCAAGAGGCACCAGATCGCTGATCATGAGGTCAAAGTCAAGGTCAAGGCTCTGTTCAATGACTTGTGTGGCGACAACAATCGATTTGTGCGGCCGCTGCCCTGGTTCTTTGCCAAACCGGTCGATCACGGCTTTCTCAATGCTGTCCCGCCAGACGCCAGGCATGCGTGCATGCAAAAGAAGCAGATCTTCGTCAGCAACCAGGTCAGCCTTTCGCAGTGCGCAGTAGACTTCCTGGGCACGCTGTACACGGTTACAGATGACGGCAGCGCATCCCCCATTCTGCAGCCGAGCGCGCACTTCTTCGACCAACGTTTCGACCAGAGGTTCAATCCACTCTACGGCGATGCATCGTTCCTCATTTCCAGCCAACGACTTGGTGTACAGCTCGTTCTGAGAGGCGACAGTCACCGACGGGTAACTGGCTTCATTCAGCTTTTTTATGCCATCATCGCTCCCTCGCCAGGCAGTGACCAGCTCCTGCCGTGTTCTGGCTGGCAGCGTCGCCGACAGCACAATCGCCGAAGCACCCACCGCACGCAACCAAACCAATAGCTGCGTAAACAGCCGATTCATGTAGGTGTCATAGGCGTGAACTTCATCAAAAATGACAGTCTTTCCGCTTAAGCCAAAAAGACGCACAAAGAAATGGCGTGTTTGTAATGTGCTCATGAGCGCCTGATCGACTGTGCCCACAGCAAATGGCGCCAACAGCGTCCGCTTGCGCGGCAGAAACCAACTTTGCGCCTTGACAGTCCCCTGTTCATCCTCATCTTCTGTGGTCAGTTCAGGAACCGATAAATCGGTGCGCCACTGTGCACCACTGTGCACAAGATGGTAGTTGATCTGCTGCGCCGGATAACGCTTGCGCAGGTATTTTCCCACCCGGTCATACATCTGGTTGCTGGTAGCCTGGGTTGGCATCGCCACGTAAAGACCACGTTGCCCCCGCAGCACAGCCCAGCGATCAGCCAGATACGACGCCAATTCCGTCTTGCCAGATCCAGTCAACATCTCTGCAATCACCAGAGTCGGCTCTTCATCCCCCGGAAACAAATCAATCACCGTCTGCTGCGCCGGATGCGGCGTGAAACCGTGCAGATCCTCAAAGGAAAGCAGCTCCTGGGGCGGCTGCCACTCTAACCAACCGAGCGCTTTCAATGCGCGCAGTGCACGTCGCTCGGACAGCGATGCATAGACCTCTGCGGCCACATAAGGTGTGCCAAAGGTAAAATAGTCCTGCATAGAACCGATCCAGTCAGCCACAGAGGCCAGACCTGAAAGCAGTACCAGCACCGCGCCGCATTCGGTCGCATCACGTCCCAAACAGGCCACTTTCGGCGGCGCAAAAAGATCCGCCAGGCTACGAAGCAAGGCACGCTGCGCTGCCTGCCAATTCTGATCGCCAAGCTGCCGTTTGTGCAATCGGCGTGTATCTGCTGTCGGCCACGAACCATGATGTCCCCCCAGCGCTTGGCCAACCTGGCGAGCCACCTCCAGATCGAGCTCGGTCTCCTCCACCAACATCTCCTGCAGCAAAAGCGCAGAGACCGTTGCATGATAACAAATCGTTTTGCCCATCAGCGGCGGGAACATAAACCCAGCCTGCTCCAGTTCGGTCTGCGCTGGCCTGTGCTTACGTTGAAAATTAGGCGAAGCCTTGCCGATGTCATGACACGCAACCCAAAATGCAAAGAGGCGGCCCGCTGCCGCAGGTTCAATCTCCAGCGCCGCAGCAATCTGGTTGCGAAATGAATCGGTCAACACATTTTTCCACAGCGCCAACGCAACCTGCCCCACGTCGATCAAATGACAGAGCAGAGGATGCGTGCTGCCATTGCTGCCTGTCTTGGCCCAAAACCGCATATGATTGGGTGGCTTTGACGTCACCTGATACAAATCGGCAAGCCGGCCCGCCTCGGCAATTTGCCGCTCCCGTAATTCGTCCGGCGCCATCACCTCCACATCCGCCCCCCACCCCCGAATCCACGGCAACATCTCCTGCGGCTCGGCAATCTGCCCCCGCCAGACCAACGAGCCGTCCCCAACTTCCTCGATCCGCTGCCCCCGCTGCCACTGCGTCTCTTTGACCCGCGCAGCCACGCTGGGATGAAAACGCAACACCACCTCCACCGGCTCACTCTCGCTGTACCAGATGCCCCAGGCGTCGCGCAACAGCGCATTCGGGTCAAAATCAGCTGGTATTTCGTAGCGCTCCGGCAAAATCTGCGCCGAACGCAATCGCTCCACTTTGAATGTTCGGATGGCGTGCGGGGGCTCACGCCATCCGAACACATGGACGGTCTGGCCAACAGCATAGGGCTCGAGAAAGTACGGAGCAAAGATGTACTCGTAGATGCGCCCGCTCTCATGCCGGTGCGTCACTTTGACCTTGCGCCCAGCCGACCACGCCTCGGTCAATGTCTCCAATACCTGCAGATAGACCGGGTCCCGATAGACCAGCGCATCCTCCATGACATCCGCCGACCGCAGCAGATGCTGGCTCACGTTGTGGTCGAGTCGCTGCAATGCCCGCGCCAGCTTGCGCAATGCCGAGGCACTGTGCGGATTCAGTTTGTCCGTCCGCGTCGCCAACAGCCGCGTCGCCAGATGCAACGCCATGATCTCATGCAGGTTGAACGCAGCTCGCGTCAGATCCGCCGCACGATCCAGCTTGAGCTTGCCACCGTCTAGCTCGTCCTCGTAGACGCCCGACGGCAGCTGATCCTGTCCCAGATATTTGGTGATCGTGCTGCGGTGAATGTCCAGCCGCCGCGCAATCTCCGCACGCGTCAACCCCTCCGGGTGCGCCCACAACAGCCGCTCAATCTGCAGCAGACGCTGCGCTTTGTTCTCTGCACGCTCCATTCTCTCCCCTTCCCTTTTCCGACGGCTAACCCGCCCCCTGCCTTCCCCGCATCGACGCGGCCTCCCCACCATCCTAGCAGACGATCGCTGCCAATTCCGCAACAGTTGCCAAAATTCGTGCCTCCTTCCTTATTTTCGTTTCTTAAACGGCCACAACCCCCCCTTTTCATCCTCCGACAACAAAATTCCCGCCTCGTCCAGGCTGGGCAGCCGACGCGTCACCGTCGAAGTCGGCACCCCTAGCTGGCGGGCCAGCTCACTCGCCGAAATGCCCGGCTGATCTTCAATCTTCTCGGCCATCTCCTCAAATTCCGTTTCCTTTTTGTTCCAAAATGGCATCGCCCCTCCACGATGAATCAGCACGAATCAACGTGCCTCCATCTTGGAGGATGGCTGTTGCCACTACGGCAACAGCCGTCAACCTATTTTAGTGAAAAGCTCCCCCCACCCCTCACCGCCCCAATCCCCGACGCCCCAAAAGCCCCTTGACAGCCACCAACACCGCAAACGAGACGGCAACCAGCAAAAAAGCCAGCGTCACCGCAATGTCCAGATCCCGCTCGAAGCCCAGATAGATGGCCAGCGGCATCGTCTGCGTGCGGCCAGGAAAGTTGCCGGCAAAGATGATCGTGGCACCAAATTCTCCCAGCGAACGCGCCCAGGCCATGACCGCACCCGCCAACAGCGCCGGCCAGGCCAACGCCACCGTCACATGCCGAAAAACCCCCCAGTCGCTGGCACCCTCCAAAGCGGCAGCCTGCTCCAGATCAGGGTCGATCTCGGCAAAGCCAGCCACCGCCGCCGTGATGTAAAAAGGCGCCGCCACAAATACCTGGGCCAACACCACCGCCACCGGCGTAAAGACAATCTGCACCCCCGCCCCCTCCAAGAAAGGACCCAACAAGCCACGCCGGCCAAAGACCAACAGCAACGCCACCCCCGCCACCGCCGGCGGCAACACCATCGGCAGCTCTACCAACGTTTCGACAAAAACCTGAAGACGGCCAGTACGCCTGGCCAGCAGATAGGAGAGCGGCGTCCCCAACAGGACAACCAGCAAGGCCGCCGTCGAACCGGTGCCCAGGCTGAGCGCCAACGCCTGCATCACCACCGGGCTGGCCAGATGAACCCACAACCCGGCATAGTCCAGGTTCAGCCCCAATGCCAATAGCGGCAACACCAACAACACCAACATCGGCATCCCCGCCAGCAGCTCCCCCCACCTACGCCCTCTCCGCACCCCTCCCCCCTACTCCGCCAGACGCACAGGCAGCAACCCCGCATCCGCCAGGATCGCCTGCCCCTCTGGCCCCAGAACAAACGCCACAAAACGGGCAGCCAGGTCGGGCTGCATACTGTCCCCCACCGGTGCAATCGGGTAGGACGCAACCACATTCCACGGATCCGGGATCGCCAACAGCCGCACCGAGTCCCGCACAGCCCCAACAACGTCCGACGCATAGACGATGCCAGCATCCGCCTCCCCCAGTTGCACCTTGGCCAACACCACCCGCACGTTGTCCTCGTACGATACAACGTTCGCCAGCACAGTAGGGCTGTAGACCGCCGTGTATTCAGGCGATGCACTCACCTTGGCCAGAAAGTCCAGGCTGTACTGACCCACCGGCACCGCCGCATCCGCCAAGACCAGCTTGAGCCCAGGCAACGCCAGATCTTGCAGCGAGTCAAGCCCCGCCGGGTTGTCCGCCGGCAGCACCACCACCAGCCGATTGCTGGCAAAAAGCTGCACCTCACCAGCGTCGATCCGCCCCCCATCCACCACAGCCTGCATCTGCAGCCGGTTGGCCGAGGCAAATACATCGGCCGGCGCCCCGCTGTTCAGCTGCTGCGCCAGCTGCTGAGAACCCGCAACACTCAAGGTCACCCGAACCCCCGGCTCGCCCGCCGCAAAAGCAGCCCCCATCCGCTCAAACGCATCCGCCAATGAGGCAGCCGCAAAGACCACCAGCTCACGATCTGGGGCGGCTGCTGGCTGGACTGCCGACAGACTGCAGCCCGCCAACAGCCCAGCCAGCAGCCACCCCACCCCCCCACCACAGAGCCACTTCACCCTCCCCTCCCTGCTTCTGCCACAGCAGCCGAAGCAAACCGCACCTCACAGCGGTGCAGCCAGGCCAACGCCGCCTCCATCTGCCCCACCCGATAGTCACCGACCAACGCCGCCACAGAGCCAGCTTCCACAGCCTCCCCCGCACCCACAGCAAGCCGCTGGATCTGCGCCTCGCTGGCCCCAATCTGCCGACGAATCAGCTCGACCACAGCCCCCTCCCCCACAGCAAAATACAGCTTCGTCAACAGCTCCAACCGAAAATCTCGCCCATGTTGAACCGGGGTCCGCAGCCACTGCGCAAACCGCTCCCCCCCCGGGACGGTCAGATGAAAAAGCTTGCGCGGAGGACGGGCTCCCTGCGACTCCAACACGCTCGCCACCAACCCCTCTTCCTCCAGACGGGCCAACACCGCATAGAGCATGCTCTGCTTGATCTTCCAGACCAGACCCTTTCCCTGGGCAGCCTGAATCTGCTGTATCAGTTCGTAGCCGTGCAGCGGCTTCTCACGCAACAGGCCAAGCAGCGCATACTCTGTCGTCAACGGACGTTTTTGTGCGTTCATCGTTTGTTCCTCGGGTCAATTTGAAAATTGAATATTAAAAAGCAGTATACGCATCTCCGTTGTTTTGACAACCCCCTGCGCTCGACCTGCTTCTCGACAGCCGCCCCTTCAGCACTTCCCCCATCTCACACGCCGTGTGAGACAAGATCATAAATGGCTCAATTTGGCTGTGCGCAGCGGTTCATTGGGTATAATGATGTATGATATTCCAGAAAAAGACACTGCACACTCTACCAGGCCGACCACATACCCAAGGGATCTTCACCATGCATCTGCGTCACCGCCCTTTCCCTGACCGCCAGCCAGCCCGGCTGGGCAAGACAGCCCTTCTTGCCGCCGCCCTGAGCTCACTGCTTCTGTTCACCCACTTCTCTTCACAGGCTGCGGCCCAGCCCCCCCACAGCCCCCCCACCCCGCTGATTGTGGGGGGCGAAACCGCAGCCCCTGGCGAGCTCCCCTGGCAGGTCATGGTGCTGCCCGGCAACTCCCTCTGCGGCGGCACCCTGATCGACACCGAATGGGTCCTGACCGCAGCCCACTGCATGTACGACGAAAACAGCCAGCTGCTCTCCGCTTCGGCGGTCACCGTGGTCGCAGGTGAGTACACGATGCAAGACACAGACGGCACCGAGCAGAGCCGGTCGGTCAGCACGCTGCAAGTCCACCCGAATTACAACCCGGTGACCTCCGACAACGATATCGCCCTGCTGCAGCTCTCTGCCCCGGTCGTGCCCGGCAACGCAGTCAGCACCGTGCCGCTGGTCACCAGCCCAGCCAACGACGATCTGGTCGCAGCCGGGACGCTGGCGCTGGTCTCCGGGTGGGGTGCCACAACCGACGGCGGAGAGATCGCAACGGTCTTGCAAAAGGTACAGATCCCCCTGGTCGACAACAACAGCTGCAACGCAGCCTACGGTGGCGGGATCACCGAAAACATGCTGTGTGCAGGGCTGGAAGAAGGGGGCAAAGATTCTTGCCAGGGAGACAGCGGCGGGCCGCTGGTCGTCCCCGACGGCAACAGCTGGCGTCTGGCCGGTGTGGTCAGTTTTGGATCCGGGTGCGCCCAACCAGGCCTGTATGGGGTCTATGCCCGCGTCTCCCGCTATGTTGACTGGATCCAAACAGCCCTGGGCGACACCCCCCCGCCCCCCACACCCGAAGTGCCGATGACGTCGGAACTGTTCCTGCCGCTCACCGTGCGCCAGTGAAGGGAGGGACGCTCTGCAAAACGATGGAAAATGCAAGGCGTAGATCTCTCCCGGGTGCGGTTCAAAGTTTTGCGGAAAGAGTGTTGAGAGAGGGCAGGACCCGCCCCATCGGGGCGGATGAATTTAGAGGAGACCCTGAACGACTCCTACGCCGAATGGCTCAACTCCCTGCTCAGAGCCGTGACTGTACGGGAGGGTTCTTCGACACGCCAGCACACGCTCCCTCTGCATCCAACATATGTTAGGGACAGC
>CAIOHJ010000382.1 GCA_903858085.1 uncultured Chloroflexota bacterium | reverse complement strand
GCCGCAACCACATCGGCGATGTTGTGAAGATGAATTCCACCATCTACCTCGAGATCGGCCAGCGGGCAGAGTTCGTCCATCCACCGCCCCATTCGCCGAATTTTGGAGGTCATGGTCTCGATGAAGCGCTGGGAGCCAAAACCAGGGTTGACAGTCATGACGAGCACCTGATCGACCAGCGGCAACACTTCGCGCACCGCCTCGACCGGTGTGGCCGGGTTGATGGCCACCCCAGCCCGACAGTTCAACGCTGTGATCTGTTGCAGCGTGCGGTGCAGGTGGCGCGTGGCTTCGGCATGCACCGTCAAACTGTCTGCACCCGCACTGACAAACTCCCCCAGATACCGTTCGGGCTGCTCGACCATCAGATGCACATCCAAAGGCAGCAAGGTCGCCCGGCGCACCGCCTGAACCAACAACGGGCCAAAGGTGATATTGGGCACAAACGTGCCATCCATCACATCCAGATGGATCCAACCTGCCCCCCCCTGCTCCGCCGCTGCCACCTGCTCGGCCAGATGGCCAAAATCTGCCGTCAAAATCGACGGCGCCAGGATCACCGGTTTGACTGCTTTCATGGACTGTCCTGTCCTCTATGTCGTTCCGGCAGCCTCGTTGCCGCCTCGTTTGTGGGCCACCTCTCCAGAAATTGTACCATACCCGCCGCAACCCGCCACGGCTGACGAAAGATCAGGCTGTGGCTCTGCCCCTCGATCAGCTGCAATTCCGCATTGGGAAAGGCTGCCGCCATTTGGAGCGGGATCGCAGGGGGGAAAAACTCATCTTCGCTGCCGTGGAGAAGACAGACTGGCGACGTGACCCGAGCCAGGTCCGCCAGCTGCAGGTCGATCACCGCGTCGGGATTCATCTGGCGAAACGCTGGCAGCAATACCTCCTGGAAGTAGCCGCTGTACTGGTGCTCGTCATGCAGACGAGCCGTCGCTTCGAGCCAGCGTTCTCCTGCTCGAAAATTGGCGGGTTCCAAAGCCGCCTGGTGGCCAGTCGTCGCCGGGTTGAGGCTGTAGGTTGTGCTGACCAACACCAGCGTCGCCGGCCGCAGCTGCTCGGCGACCACCAACAGCTGGGCCAACATGCCGCCGATGCTGCAGCCGGCCAGGTGGGCGCCCGCAAAGCCCGTACCAGTCAGCAGATCGGCCAACTGGGCGGCCATCTGCCGATGGTGGAAAGCGGGCGGGTACCCACACGAACGGCCATGGCCTGGCAGATCGGGCAACAGAATGCGATAGCGCTGGTTCAGAGTCTCCAGCAACGCCCCCCACGCTGCCCGCCCTGTACTCATAAAATTGTGCAACAGCACCAGCGAAGGGGCTGTCGCCGGCTCCACACGCGCCTCCAACACCTCATAGGCGAGGAAGCCCGTCGAGGTGACAAATTTCTGCGGCTCAACCGACATGGGGCCGCCCACGATCGGTGGCTTGTCGCTCCATCAACGCCCCCATCACCTGAAAGACCTCGGCGATGTCCTCGTTGGTGATCAGCCCCAACGTCTCCCCCTGTGCCGTCACCGCCACAACTCGGCTGCCGGACTGGCTCATCAGCTCCCAGACCATCGCCAGGTCGGCGTCAGGGCTGCAGCGGGGAATGGCCGCAGCAGGCAGCATCACATCGACGATGCGCCCCTCCGGCCCCTGCTCGCGCAGGGCATTGATCAGCAACGGACGGGTCAACACACCCACAAAAACGCCCGCCAGGTCGCGCACCAGGTAATCGGTCTGATACGAGTTCATCAACAGCTGCACCACCCGATCCAGCCGCTCGCTCGTGTACAATGTCGTCGAGCTGTGCGTCAATGCTGCGCCCGCACGAAATTGGCGCAGAACCGCCCGGCTGCTCACCGACTCCAGCTCGGCTGAGCCACCGACATAGACAAAAAATGCGATCAAGAGCAGGCTGATTCCACCTGAAAAAATGCCAAAAACCGCCATCAGAATGGCCAGAAACCGCCCTACAGCAACCGCTGTGCGGGTCGCTTGCACATAAGGCATCGTGTAGGCCAACAGGGCACGCAGCAGCCGCCCCCCATCCAGGGGGAAGGCTGGAAGCAGGTTGAAGAGTGCCAGCAACAGATTGGTGGAGATCAGATAGACCAGCAGACTTTGAAGGCCTGGGTTTTGAATGCTGGCCCCCATCGCGTTCAGGGTGAAGAGCCCCTGCCAGCTGCTGCCGTTGGCCAGCCATGCAGCGGGCAGCAGCAGCAGCACCAACAACAGATTGACCAGCGGGCCCGCCGCCACAATGGCCAGCTCCTGGGCAGGCTTCTCGGGAATTCGTTCCAGATTGGCAACCCCTCCGATCGGCAACAACAAAATGCTGCGCGTGCCGATGCCAAAACGCCGAGCCATCAAAGCGTGGCCATATTCGTGCAACGTCACACAGACAAACAACAACAGAATGGTCAACGCACCGTACAGGCCGCCAAGCCCCCACCCTGCCGGCCCCGCACCGTAGACAAAGGCCCCGAATGCCAAAACAAGCACAAAAGACCAGTGTATCTTGACGTCGATCCCCCACAACTTAAATTCAGCCAAATTCCAATTCATGGTCTCTTCCTCTCTTCGCTCGCTCGCTACTCACTCGACCCACAGCGGAGGGAGCCCATCGGGGTTGCAGGTCGGGCACGGACAGCAGGCCCGCAGCGCTGCAAACGGAAAAATCCCAGCACCATGGCCGTCACCCCAGGTAAACCGAATCGCATAGTTGCCGACCAGCTCGGCGTCGACCAGCTCGGTCGAAAGAGAGAGCTCCGCCAGGCCGGCCGAACGCCGCTCTTCCCGACAGCTCGCACACGGACAGTGGGCGCGCAGCCAGCCCAGAGCGTACAGGCTCGTATGGCCTGTCAGCCAGACAACCCGCATGACTCCCTCACGGCGCTCGATCGTAATCTCCTGAGGTCGAACCTCACCTGGCATCTTCAATTCCTTTCCACCCGGCGGCACCCAGCCCGCCCCTTTTGTTCTCGACTTTTCCCCAGAGTTATCCACAGCTGTGGATAACTCTGGGGAAAAGTCCATAGATCCCTGGGCCGCAATGGCTTGATCTGTTGACAACTATAACAGAAATTGCACAGTCAATTTGCAACGAAGATTCCTTCCTTAAAGTTCTATGCTTTTTTCACCCCCCCAACCAAGACAGGTTGCGTCCGACCGCCCACAGGGTACCATATTTTGCGTAGAACAGATGTGCATGGCTCAAAAATCCTGCCAAACAAAACATAAAGACACCCAACTGGCTCGATCGGGCCTTGGCAATTTTACCTGGCTCTGTTAGACTCTAAAAAGATGCCAAAACAAAGTTAGCCCCCACAGTGAGACAGTGCCGACTGTGGCAGAACAACGTTGTGGGCGCTGGAATGACCGCAGGATGCAACGCTGCTGCATCCGGGCAGAAGGGTGAGCACCAGGCTGCTTGCCCTTGGTGTAGGAATTTTTGCCAAAAACCGATGATTTTTGCCAAAGCGTATTGCTGCTGCATGCGCTTTCTTTGTCCCTGACCAGGCAAGGCGTGCCAGGGTCTGTCGGAACGCGGCGAAAAATGGAAAGTACCAAACAGGCTCGCTGGGAGGGCACAGACCATTGAACACAACATCACAGCCAACATCACAGCCAACACAGCACAGCGGGTGGGTGGAACGTGCAGCCCGGTTCAGGCAGAGGACAGCAGCCAACCGAACAGAGACTTTTTATCAGGTATCTTTTATGGACAAATCAGAGACCGACAGAGAGCGCAGCACTCTGTCGCTTCCATCCGACCCAGGCTTGCCGACAGCCACCGGGCAGAGAGGGCAAAAACGGGGCGAACCACACACCGCTGAAGCCAACGCAGAGACGTTGTTGGCAGCGTCTCTGTTGGAGAAGGTACCTGTGCAACCAGACGAGCCTCTGCCTGCCGTCGATCCGCACACCGCCTGGCATCAGCTTTTGAGCGAATTTGCCCTGGAAATCCCCTCCAACCAGTTGGATGCCTGGATCCAGGCCAGTGACGTGTTGCAGTACGAAGATGGCCATTTCATTGTGGGGCTGCCAAACGCATATTACCTGGACTGGGCACAGGATCGCCTGCGCCCCCAGATCAAACGAAAGCTTGCCACCATCTTGCAACGGAGTTCGATCGACATTACTTTTCGGGTGGCACCTGCCCCGACAGCTCGGGATTTGCCTCCGGACGGGCCCGCACCACTTTATGTCGATCCACGCGAGCGTTTCCTGGCCCCTGCCGAGCTGACCCCTGCCGAGCCGACCCCTGCCGAGCCGACCGCTCTACCGGTCCTCGGACCGATCAACCCCAAGCACACCTTTGACGCGTTCGTGGTCGGCAAACACAACCGCATTGCCTTTGCGGCGGCCGAGACCATCGCCCGTGACCCTGGCCAGCGGTTCAACCCGCTCTACATCTATGGGGGCGTCGGGCTTGGCAAAACCCATCTGCTCAGCGCGATCGGAAACCAGCTGGCGGCACAGGGCTACACGGTACTCTACAGCTCGGCAGAACAGTTCACCAACGACCTGGTGAATGCGATCCGCAACCGATCCACCGAACCCTTTCGTGCCAAATATCGCGAGATCGACGCGTTGTTGCTGGACGACATTCAGTTTATTGTGGGCAAAGACAGCACGCAAGAAGAGCTT
>CAIOHJ010000381.1 GCA_903858085.1 uncultured Chloroflexota bacterium | reverse complement strand
TCCGCCTTGTTGTGGCCGTAGGCATGTTCTGCATCAGGCGGGCGTTCGGCCAAACTGACCAGCAGCAGCGCCAGCAGCGCCGCCGCCAGGTTGACCAGCGATTCCAACGCATCGGAGAGCAACCCCACCGACCCGGTCAGAAAATACGCGCCCCCCTTGAGCCCGATCGTCGCCAACGCCGCCCCGATCGAAAGATAGAGATAGCGCCGCAGCGAAGGCGTTCCTCCTTGTCCCATTCTTTGCCTGCTCCCTTCTGTCTCTGCTCCCTGCTGGCCAGCATGCCCCTCTCCTTTCCCCCCCAGGTGCCCTCCTCAACCCAGGTGAGCCTCGATCGGTGCCGTCACCGACAGACAGACCCCTCCCCCCGGAGCAGCAGAGAGCCGAAACTCTCCGTGCAGCCCGCGCGCGCGCACCCGCATGTTGCGCAACCCCTGACCGGCCCGTTCGTCCACCTGCGCCAGCCCAACCCCATCGTCCACAACCCGCAGCTGCAGCAACCCCTCCTGGAATGCAAAGCCCAGGCTGACCCGGCGCGCCGCCGCATGTCTGCACACATTGGCCAACGCTTCCTGGGCAATGTGCAAAAATTCGTTCGCCTGGCGGGGCGAACAGGCCGCAGTGGCCTGCTCGTCCAGCAAAAGCTCCACAGCCAGCCCGGTGTTGTCGCGCAGCTCCTGGGCCAACGCCTCCAGCCCTTGGCGGATGTCGCGGCCTTGGAAACGCTGCGGGCGCAAATGCTGAATGTAGTTGCGAATGTCGGCGATCACCCCGTTGAGCCCGTGAAGCGCCGTGTCGATCCCGCCGCGCGCCTGCTCCGGCGCCGTGTCCAACCGGTGACGCGCATCGTCGAGCAACAGGCCGATCGCATAGATCGACTGAATCACCCCGTCGTGCAGATCCATGCCGATCCGCTCCCGCTCCCGCAGGACGGCAATCTGCTGGTTTTCCCGGTACAGCTGGGCGTTCTCGACCGCGATCGCAGCCTGCAAGGCAAACATCCGCAGCAACTCTTCCTCCTCCACACCAAACCCGGCGGCCGACGATCCCCCGGAAGAGCCCGCACCCTGCTTGTCTGCCAGATAGAGCGTGCCATAGTGACGGCCCTTGGCGCACAGCCCCACCCCAATCAGAGGACGGGGTCCGGCCGCCTCCTCCACCCTGCAGGGGTCGGCGGCACGCTCCCCTCCTGGCCAGCCAACCATCTGACGGTGCGCCTCCGACACCTCGCCCGAGGTGTAGAGCGGATCAACCGCCCGGCCGTCCCCCCCCGACACCACCAGCGCACTGTACGTTGCGCCCACCAGCATCCGGCCCTGGTCGACGACCTGCTGCAGCACCTTGCTCAGTTCCAGCTCGGTGGTCAGCGCCAGGCCAGCGTCGCGCAACGCTTCCAGATGGTCGCTGCGCCGCCGAATCTCGGCTTCATGGCGTTCCAGGTGGGCAGCCACCCAGCTGGCAAACCAGGTGGCGCCCCCCCCGATGAGCAGCAGCTCGACCCAGTCAGCCGCCGCCAGCAGCGGCTGCCCCCACCAGAACGCACGCACCAGCTCCCACCCCCCCCAGCCCAAAAGCGGCACCAGCACCCCCAGCCAGCGCAGCGAACGGGTGTCAACCCGTCTCATGCTCTGCCCTCCCCGTTCTCGCCACGCTGCCCTCCTGTGCTACAATGACGACAGAATTTACCCCTGCAACAGCCAAGGAGGCGACCGCCATGCACATCCGGATCTTGCTCGTCGACGACCACGAAATCGTCCGCATCGGGCTCCGCACCCTCCTCTCCCACTATCCTCATTTCGAGGTGGTCGCCGAAGCAGCCAATGCTCAGGAGGCCATCGAACAGACGCTGCACCACCAACCCGACATCGTCGTCATGGACATTCGCCTGCCCGGAAAAAACGGGGTCGAAGCCACCCGTGAGATCGTCGAGAGACAGCCGCAGACCAAAGTCATCATGCTCACCTCCCATGCCGACGAAGAAGTGCTCTTCGACGCCATCTCCGCCGGCGCCAGCGGCTACGTCCTCAAACAGATCGGCAGCGACGACCTGGTGCGTGCCCTGGAAACTGTCGGACGGGGCGAGTCGCTGCTCGACCCCGCCATTACCCAGAAGGTCTTTCGCCATGTGCGCGAGTCTGCCCGTCGCGCCGAAGAACAGTGCTTCGTCTCTCTGACCGAACAGGAGCTCAACATCCTGGCCCTCCTCACAAAAGGATTGACCAATCGCGAGATCTCCGAACGGGTCTTTCTGAGTGAAAAGACCGTGCGCAACTACGTCAGCTCGATTCTCTCCAAATTGGGCCTCTCGTCGCGCACCGAGGCAGCCGCCTACGCCGTGCACCACCATCTCCAGGAGCACCCTCCCTCATGACCCTCTTTCAGTATACCATACCCGCCAAGACTGGCCATTTGACCAGTCCAAAAACCCGACAGCTGGGGCATCCCCCCGCAGCGGTCGGCGCGTACAATCAGAAGTAAGGAAAACAGACGGTTTTGTGACCCAAAACGCCGCAGAAAACGCTGTTTTTCCCAGCCACACTGACGGGTTCAAAGGAGAGCTGGTATGTACAAGACAATCCTGGTTCCACTGGATGGATCTCCCCGTGCCGAGATGATTCTGCCCCACGCCCTTTCGCTGGCGCTCAAATACCAGGCCCGGTTGGTGTTGATAGAGGTCGTCGAGCCCCTGGTGGCGATGGTGACCCCCTACGACATGGTTCCTTATGTCGACCAAAACGCAGTCGAACAGGCGGTCGAGGAAGCCAAGAACTATCTGGCCAGCAAAGAAGGTGAGATGCGCGGGGAAGGCATCGAAACCAAAGTTCTGGTTGAGAACGGGCCGATCGTCAGCGCTATTCTGGAGGCTGCCGAGCGCGAAGGCGCTGATCTGATCGCAATGGCCAGCCACGGGCGCACCGGGCTTGCCCGCGTTTTCTACGGCAGCGTTGCGGCCGGGATTCTCCAAAAGGCAGACCGTCCGCTGCTTCTGGTCCGTGCACAGGACTGAACACAGGACTGAACACCGTGCCCCCTGCCGTGCGGTCTCCGCCGACGGCAGGGGACTCCCCCCCAACAGAGAGAAGCCTCTGCAAACGAACAGCTTCACCGACAGGAGCCATCTTTTCTGCACAGTAGGCCTATGGCCCGATCCCCTCTCGCCGCCATCTGTGCCGCCCCCGTCGACCGCCTGGGCCTACGTTTCTGGGCTGCTGCAGCCCCCTGCTTCCCCTCTCAACCGCCGAACTCCCTGGCCAGTTGACCAGGAAAAGAACCCTGCGTCGGCACAGGGTCTTTTCTCCCCCGTCGCCTATGGCGCCCAGCGCCGAAGATACCGTACAGTAGAGGCGTCTGGTTGTCGTCCCTGCAGCTGCGGGGAGAATGTCAGCGCTGTCTCGTGCAACGGAGTGCGAAAACGCCTATGTCTGTCCATCCAAGTCCACCTTCTCAAACCAGGCAGCCCGCAGCTGCCCAACATCCCAGCGGGGACCCGCGCTTTGGGCTGATCGACCGCACCCTCAAACGGTTCAGCTTTCAGCAGGACGCTTTGATCGAGGTGCTGCACACTGCCCAGGAGACCTTCGGTTTCTTGAGCGACGACCTGCTCATCTATGTCGCCCATCAGCTCAAGCTCCCGTTGAGCTGGGTCTACGGTGTCGCCACCTTCTATCACTTTTTCACCCTGACCCCGCAGGGCCAGCACAACTGCATCGTCTGTCTGGGCACAGCCTGCTACGTCAAGCGCGCAGCAGAGATCGTCGCCGCGCTCGAAAAGCAGTTCCAGGTGTCTGCCGGCAAGACCACAGCCGACGGCCAGCTCAGCCTGGGCACCGCACGCTGTCTGGGTTCGTGCGGGCTGGCACCCGTCCTGGTGCTCGACGGCGAAGTGCTGGCGCGCGAGACGCCGCAGGGGACAGTCGATCGTGTACGGCAACGGCTCTACGGAGTTGCCCGGCCCGCCGAGGCCCCCTCTGCCACCAATGGAGGCATCCATGAACCGATCTGACCTGGAAGCGATGGCCCAGCGCGAGCTGGAACACCAACGCACCTTTCGTTGTCGCGTCCTCTGTTGTGCCAGCACCCCATGTCTTTCCTCGGGGGGCACAGCAGTCTACGACGCCATCCAGGCTGAACTCAAAGCCGGCCATCTGGAGGCCGAGGTGCAGGCTGTCGCCACGGGCTGTATGGGCCCTTGCAGCCGCGGCCCACTCGTCACCGTCCAAAGCGCCGCAGGGGACGAATTCATCTACGAGCGGGTCACCCCCGAACAGGGGCGGCAGATCGTCGCCCACCATGCCCAGCCAGCCCCGGCTCAGCCAGCCCCGGCCCAGCTGCTGCCCGGCGACCTGCCCTTTTTTGCCAAGCAGCAGAAGGTCGTGCTCGCCAACAGCGGGCTGATCGACCCGGAACGGCTCGAGGAGTCTGTGGCGCGCGGCGGCTACGCCGCCATGGCCTACGCGCTGCGCGAGATGACCCCAGAAGCGGTCTGCCGCGAGATCATCGACAGTGGGCTGCGCGGGCGGGGCGGCGCCGGCTACCCCACTGGCCTCAAGTGGGAGATGGTGCGCAAGGCGCACGGCGACAAGAAATATATCGTCGCCAACGGCGACGAGGGGGACCCGGGCGCCTACATGGACCGCACCCTCATGGAGTCGGACCCCCACCGGGTGCTCGAGGGCATGGCCATCGCCGGCTATGCCGTCGGCGCCGACCAGGGCTTCCTCTACGTGCGCGGCGAATACCCGATCGC
>CAIOHJ010000380.1 GCA_903858085.1 uncultured Chloroflexota bacterium | reverse complement strand
TCGGTCGTGGCGGCCATTCTCTATGCGGGCATGGGGGTCGGGTCGGAAGTCCTCCAGCGCCGTGCAGGGCTGCCCAGTTCGGTCATTTTCATCGTCCAAAGCCTGATCGTCTTGCTGATCCTGGCAGGCGATCTGCTGCGCTATTATCGGTTCACCTGGCCCTTCCGTGCAGGACGCCTGACTGCAGCAGCTTCTAGAGAGTGAGCGCCGCAGGCTGCTGGCCGTATATCGCTGTCGACCGAAGGATTGAATGATGGAACTGTCACAGATTTTTACAGCCGCCTTCGTGGTCACGTGGCTGGCAGCTGCCCTGGGACTGGCCGGACCGGTGCTGTTGGCCTCACTCGGCGAAATTTTTGGCGAACGCTCTGGGGTCCTCAACATCGGCATTGAGGGAACCATGCTGCTGGGCGCGCTGGCCAGCTTTCTGGTGACCTTCTACACAGGCAGCCCCTGGCTGGGGCTGGCCGGTGCGCTGGCCACAGGCGTGCTGGTCGCCCTTTTGCTGGCCTGGATGTACGTCACTGTGCGGGCCAGCCAGGTCGTGGTTGGCATTGTCTTCAATACCCTGGCCCTTGGCCTGGCCAGCTATGGCTATCGGCTCGCCATGGGCGGCCAGACACAGGTACAGAAAATTCCGATGTTTGGCCCAGTCTACCTGCCCGGCCTCAGCGATCTGCCGGCCCTGGGGCCCATTTTGTTCGAGCACTCCGTCATGTTCTACTTGACCGCAGCCCTGGTCCTGGCGGCTGGCTACCTGCTCTATCGCACCCGATTTGGCCTCAACCTGCGTGCAGTCGGCGAAAATCCGCGCGCAGCCGACACCGCCGGGATCTCGGTGGTGCGGATGCGCTATGCCGGTGTGCTCTTCTCCGGGGCCACCGCTGGCATGGCAGGAGCGTATCTCGTCCTGGCCCAACTTGGAATTTTCCGCGACAACCTCATTGCCGGTCGCGGGTTCATTGCCCTGGCGATCGTCATCTTCGGGCGCTGGAACCCCTATCTGGCGGCCGCAGCAGCCATCATCTTCGGGATCGCCGACGCGCTGCAGCTTTCTCTGCAGATTTTCCAGCTCGACCTCCCTGCTCAGCTCCTGCTCAGCCTGCCTTATCTGCTCACCATCCTGGCAATGTCTGGCCTGTTGGGCCGTTCGCTGTCGCCCACCGCCTTGATGACACCCTACACAAAAGAATAGCGCCTGCCACAGGAGAAATGACCGATGCGTTTTCAGGATCTGCTCGATCGAGGGGCCCACCGTACCCCGGATGCAGTTGCACTGCGCTGGATCGACCGCGGCCGAGCGTTGACCTATGCCCAGGCAGCAGCTGGGATGGAGCAGGCCGCCGGCGCGCTGGCCAGGCTGGGGGTCAGCGCCAGCGACCGGGTCGGTCTCTTCGCCCACAACAGCCTGGACTATCTGCTGGCCATGTTCGGGGCCTGGCGGCTGGGCGCCTCTGTCTGGACGGCGCTCAGCCAGGAGCCTGGGACTGGAACCAGCTGCTGGCACACGAACCGACAGCTCCCCCCCCCTCCTCACAGAAATCATGCAGAGTGCACAATCAGATACTGTTCAAAATGCACATTATGTCACATCTATTCTTCAGAATTGTGTGAATTGGGCTGACACACGTATAATGGCTGTGATGCAGGTCAGCAGTCAGCAGCAGAATGTACAGGAGGGGAGCCATGGCGGAAGCGAGGCAGGTGACAGCCACGCAAGATCGGCGTTTTCAAGCCTACCAGCTCGACGATGCCTACGACGAGATGTTTGCGCCGGACGGCAGGCCAAGGCCACAGTA
>CAIOHJ010000379.1 GCA_903858085.1 uncultured Chloroflexota bacterium | reverse complement strand
TCACGTGCCACCCGCAGCGCTGTTTCGCCGTCCTCGGCAGTATCGATCGTGTAGCCCTCAAAGAGCAACCCCCGCCGCAACAGATCCCGAATGCGGCGGTCATCCTCAACGACCAGAATTCGTCCGCTCATTGCCCCACTGTCCTACAGAAGCCAATTTTCGCTCTCTTGATTGTAGGCAAGCACCAGCAGCCTGTCAAATCCCCGGAACAGTCGCCCCGATGGGCTGTACAGTACACCCTGCTTCGTTTCACCCCCTCTGCAGAAAGATGCTACAATCCCAAAAGACAAAGAGCCTCTCCAGCCGGCTGCAGAGAAAAAAGAGAGGGGCCGGCTGTTGGCCACCGATCCGCTATTTCGCACAAACCGCACCATCCACCAAGGAGTTCCTGTATGGCAGAACCAACCTATCGCATCGAACGCGACAGCATGGGCGAGATCCAAGTGCCTGCCAATGCCCTCTACAGCGCCCAGACACAGCGCGCCGTCGAAAATTTTCCAGTCAGCAACCTCCGCTTCCCACGCACCTTCATCCGCGCGCTCGCGCTGATCAAAGGCGCAGCAGCGGCTGTCAACCAGCGGCTGGGCTTGCTGGAAGCAGACATGGCGCTGGCCATTCAGGCGGCCGCCGACGAAGTGGCCAAAGGCCGGTACGACGAACAATTTGTCCTCGACATCTTCCAGACCGGCTCGGGGACCAGCACCAACATGAACACCAACGAAGTGCTGGCCTCGCTGGCAGCTGTACGGCTGGGGAGCAAGGTGCACCCCAACGACCATGTCAACATGAGCCAGAGCAGCAACGATGTGATCCCAACCGCCATCCACCTGAGTGCCTATCTGGCTGTCCACGAAGAACTGCTGCCGGCGCTGGCCCACCTGCACCGAAGCTTGGCCGCCAAGGCCGCAGCCACCGACCACGTCGTCACCACAGGACGGACCCATCTGATGGATGCCATGCCGGTCCGCGTCAGCCAGATCCTGGGGGGCTGGGCCAGCCAGATCCAGCATGGCAGCGAACGGCTTGCTGCTTCGCTGCCCCGTCTGGCCGAACTGGCACAGGGGGGGACAGCCGTCGGCACCGGCATCAACGCCCATCCAGCCTTTGGGAAGGCCATTGCCAACCAGCTGGCCGAATGGACAGGGCTGCCGCTGGTCGCCAGCAGCAATTACTTTGAGTCGCTCAGCACCCAGGATGCTGCCGTGGAGCTGAGCGGCCAGCTCAACACCGTGGCGACCAGCCTCATGAAGATCGCCAACGACCTGCGCTGGATGAACAGCGGCCCGATCGCAGGTCTGGGGGAGATTGCCCTGCCTGCCCTGCAGCCAGGATCCAGCATTATGCCCGGCAAAGTCAACCCAGTGATCCCAGAGGCAGTCGCTATGCTCTGCGCACAGGTCATGGGCAACCACCTCACAGTCACCATCGGCGGCCAGTCGGGCAACTTCCAGCTCAACGTCATGCTGCCGGTGATCGCCTACAACCTGCTGCAAAGCATTGCCCTGCTGGCCAATGGCAGCCGCATGCTGGCAGACAGCGCCATCGCCGGCTTTACGGTCAACGAAGCACACATCGCCGGGCTGGTCGGACGCAACCCGATTCTGGTAACCGCACTGAACCCAGTCATCGGCTACGAAAAAGGGGCCAAAATTGCCAAACGCGCCTACGCAGAGGGCCGGTCACTCAAAGAAGTAGCGCTGGAAGAAACCGAGCTGAGCCCCGACGAGCTGGACAGAATCCTCGACCCGCGCGGGCTGACTGAAGGTGGAATCCACGAATAATCTCTGCCGCTGCTCTTCCGACCGGCTTTCAGGGCAACCATTCGCCCTGGAGCCCGGTCGGGAGAGCAGACTTTAACAAGAACAGACTTTAACAAGAACAGACTTTAACAAAAGCAGACTTTACCGCAGATAGCTGGTCGGGTTGTAAGGCACGCCGTTGTAGCGAATCTCGAAATGGAGGTGAGGCCCAGTGCTGTTGCCCGTGTTGCCCATGGTGCCCAGCTGCTGACCCCGGCTGACCGTGGCACCGGGCTGCACAAAGATCGTGCTTAAATGGGCGTAGAGGGTGGTGAACCCGTTGCCGTGGTCGACAATGGCGTAGTTGCCATATCCACTGTTCCAGCCGCCACCCGCCAGGATGACATAGCCAGCGTCGGCAGCAGTCACCGGAGCCCCCAGCCATCCAGCAACATCGATCCCCGGGTGCCCCCTCCAATAGCCTTGGCTGACATAGCCAGCAGTCGGCCAGCTGAAGTTGCCAGAACCGGCCAGGGCTCCCGGCGGCCGGGAAACCGAATAGGCCGTTGAACTTCCACCAGCGACCGGGGCTACATAGGGTTTGGTGCCGCCCGGCACCACAATTTCTTTGCCGATCGGCAAGGTCGCCTCGGCGCTCGCCATCCCATTCGCCGCATACTGGACAATCGCCTGCATCTCTGTCGAATATTTGTCGGCGATGCTGGAAAGCGTATCCCCCCGCTTGACCACGTGCAGCACCCCGTCGAGCGGCAGAATGCGCAGCTGAACCCCGATCTTGAGCAGATCAGGGTTCTGTTCGATCAGCGAATTCGACCACATCAAGGTCTCAGGGGCCAGCCCAAACTTTTCAGCAATCCCCAGAACAGTGTCGCCAGACTTCACCGTATAGTAGCGGACTTCGGGCACCGCAGCTTCCGGGAGCACACCCTGCGGAAGCGCAGCCTGCGAGCTCTGTTCGGCAAAGTTCAAAACCAGATTCGGCCGCAACGAGTCGTTCTCAAAGTCGCTGGCCAGCGGTGCCCCCGCCAGCGCTGCGCTGGCAAACCCAGACATCAGCTGCGCACCTGGCGTCGGCTCAAAACGCAACTGCCAGTCTGGAAGGGAGACCTGGCTCAGCAGCAAGACAACCGCCGCAATCGACAACACCGCAACATGCCCTGCCAGCCTCAGGGGCGTCACCTGGTCGGTCAGCAGCTGACGCACAGCACCCGCAGCGCCCACCACCGCCCCATCCAGCGCATCTGCCAGACCCTGCAGCCGGGGATTGGAAGCTCCGTAGGGTTTCGGTTGAACGATTTGTACATTGGAAGAGAGGGAGGAGGGGTACTCTGGTGTTTGAAGATCGTTGGGCTCTGGACGGCGGCGGTCAAAGGGGGGGGTCGACGGGCTGCTTCGCACAGGAGTGTCGCCAAATCCAACTTTGGCATCTTGTGTCATACAAACAATCTCCAGATGAGCAACTTCCAGCCAGACGAGGAACGCTCCACAAAAATCTGGGTTTTTTCCATACAGACCCCCTCACAGATGGCTGAATAGAGCCGACGATATCTGTCTTTGAACACGGACCATCCAGCACATCCCACCGGACAAGAGCAGAACCGCTGTTGATAATAGCATACCGCAGAAGGCTTGCCAAGTGCATACACTGCGTTTTCCCTGCCCAACAAAACGATCCCGGCAGCTTGTACCGGGATCGTCGTTGAATCGTAGGTTTTTCGTACACAAAAAAACGCGCATCGATCTAGCGC
>CAIOHJ010000378.1 GCA_903858085.1 uncultured Chloroflexota bacterium | reverse complement strand
GCCAGGCCGATCCCTTCCAGCCTGGCATCGATCTCGTCGCTGATGCTCTGATAGACACCGGCTTCTTCCTGGTTGTCTGGGCGCGTGCGCCAGCGGAGCGCAACGTCGCCTTCTGCGGCAGCAGGAGCCTCGGACAGAGCCTCTTCGGCCGGCGCTTCGGTTGCCTCTGCCGGTGCAGCCTCGGCCGCAGCAGCCTCGGTCGGCGCCGCTTCATCAGCAGCCGGCGCCGGAGCTGCTGCCCCACCGCATGCGCTGATCAGCAGGCTGAACAGCACAAGCAGGCTGAGCAATATGCTCACTCGTTTGCTAGACATACTTACTCCTTTTGAAATGTAGTTGCACAACACTCTATGCAAAACAGCCAGCGACGCTGAACGCCACACGTTGGCGCACAGGTACCCGGCCAGCCCTGCCAAAAAGACCCCTACCCCAGCCATTCCAGACGTTGTGTCGAGGCACGGACGATGAGCTTCGGCGCCCACCGAATGTGCTCGGCCACTGTGACGTTGCCCGACATGGAACGAAAGAGAAGCCGCGCCGCTTCGGCACCCAGAGCGGTGAAATCTTGATGAACTGTCGTCAAAGGCGGATCCACGTGCGCCGCCAATGGAATATCATCAACACCCACCACAGACAGATCACCGGGTACCCGCACGCCCAGCTCGCGTGCAGCACGCAGCGCGCCGATCGCCATCTGATCATTTTGTGCAAAGACTGCGCTGAAGGGGATATCAAGCGCCAACAACTCATACAGGGCTCGATATCCGGACAGCGGAGACCAATCCCCCTCAATCACAAGGGAAGGTTCGTCCACAATACCATGTGCGCACAATCCCGCTCGGTAGCCAGACGATCTGTCCTGCGTACAATCTTCAGCTGCCGGACCTGTGATCATGGCAATGCGCCGGTGACCGAAGGAAAACAGATGTTCTGTGGCCATGCGTCCTGCCGCGACGTCGTCGAGCGCGACGGAATCGGCGACACCTTCGCGCGGCCGAGCGCCGACCAGAACCGTCGGTGTACCAGACGGAAAGTAGCAATAGCGATCATCGGCAAACGGATTGACGATGACCAGGCCATCTACGTATGCGCCCCCTGTCAACTCATGCACAAGCGCGATAAAGGTGGGGACATCCGGTGCGGAGGTCGACATCAGAAAATAGCCTTGTGCTCGAACAGCGCCTTCTGCCCCTTGAATGATACTGGCAAACGTATGGTCGGTCAGATTGGGGGAGATACAGGCGAGGATCTGGGTACGGCCGCGCGACATGGACCGGGCAATCGCATTGGGCCGATATCCCAGCTCGGCGATCACAGCGTGGACGCGTGCGGCCGTCTCGGGGTTTACCAGATCGCTGCCATTGATCACGCGCGAGATCGTCTGCCGCGAGACAACTGCCTGGGCAGCGACATCTCGGATTGTGACACGCGTACGATCCATGCCGTCAAAGCTACCTTTTTGTCATGAAAACCAGGAAGGGACACGACGAACTACCGACTTGCGCCAGACAGCTCTTACACAGTCACACCTGCAGTGCCGTGCACACTGCCATGAAAGAGCTTTCGACAGGTGCTCTCTCCTCCCGGGTACAAACGTCCGACACCCACCAAGGACTGCGACGTCACTTTCACCCTACGAAATCAATGTGACCGGTCACATTATAGATCATGCGTTGCGTCCTTGTCAAGCATCGAACAAATATAGGGTGTGGTTCAAAGTTTTGCGAAAAGCGAGCGACATGCGGGTCAACACCAGCGTTCGCAGAGCACGCAGAAAGGCGCTGGTACAACAGAATCGTTGGCGAGTCGCATGGAGGCCCGCCGCGGCATGTTGCGCTCTTCGGCCTGCGGAGGAGAGGAAAGACGCTGGTCTGTCAGGAACAGATGCGCCGACTGCATGCGAGAGGCAACGTGATCCCCGTTTACTTCGCCCTGCAGGATCTCGCAAGTTCACCGGAACTCTTCGCATCGACCTCTACGCCACCCAGTGCACGTCCTGATGGCACATGACTGCGCCCACGCCCAGGCCCCTCTCATCTCACGTACGTCGAGCCGCAACTCACAAGCAACTTACGTTCAGGTCACACTGCGCGGCTATCATGCTGTTGTGGCAAAAAACGCTGTGCCTGCGACGTTGTTTGATGCTGAAAAAAGTCTATCGCCGGCGTGGTGACGTTCGAGGTAGCAGCGAAGAGCTGTAGAGCGCATTCGAGCGCTTCGTCGGCCGGAGTGGGGGCTTTCAGCTTGCCTGTCCAGCATGTGTCTACAACCAGCAGGATGGCTCCTACCATACCAGGCTGATCCATCCGCTCAAGCATCTAGAACTCGAGTTTGTAAATCATGCCACGTCGACCGATTGACAACGCCATAGATATCCCTGCACAGCTGTGCGACGATCTGCAGTTGGACCCAGCGATCCAGCCGAGTGCGCCCCTGGCAGAGCAGTGGGACGACCCGACTGCCGTTTTTCTGACCGGTGCGACAGGTTTCCTGGGCGCTTATCTGGTACAGGAGTTGATGGCGCGCACCGGCGCAACCGTCTATTACCTCAGTCGGCAAGCGACGCCGCAGGAGGCCACTGATCGCCTTGTCCAACAACTGCGGGGCTATCAGGTCTGGCAGGATGAGTTCCTGGCTCGGCTGGTTCCCGTGTTGGGAGACCTGGCACAGCCGCGCCTTGGACTGAGCGAGAGCGATTTTGCCGAGCTGGCAGGTAGGGTTCAGGTGCTCTATCACAACGGCAGCTGGGTCAACAACGTGCATGACTACGCCAGGCTGAAACCGACGAACGTCAACGGCACACACGAGTTAGTTCGTCTAGCTGCTCTGAGGCAGACCAAGCCGCTCCACTTTATTTCAAGCATGGCGATCTTTTTCAGTGCAGCACATCCCCCGACGACTCCGATTGGGGAAGACGCTGTCCCTGGATATTCACACACCTTGCGCAGCGGCTACACCCTGTCGAAGTGGGTAGCGGACCACTTAATGCAGGCTGCGCAGGAGCGCGGCCTGCCGGTTGCGATCTATCGCCCTGTCCGGGTAGGTGGCCATAGCCAGACCGGCGTGAGCAAAGTTGGCCAGGATGGCTCCTTCGATCTGCTGAATGCACTGATCAAAGGTTCGGTCGAACTCGGGCTGTACCCAGAGTTGGACGTAGAGATTCCGCTGGTTCCAGTCGACTATGTCAGCAGTTCCGTGGTGCACCTGGCGTCGCAACAGAATTCGTGGGGCAAGGCATTTCATCTCGTCAATCGACGGCCTATGCACTGGGCTGAGCTGTATGACTTGTTGTGCCGCAGCGGCTATCGGCTGGAGAAGATATCCTACGGAGAATGGCTGCGCGCCGTGAAGCGCAGAGCCGCTTCCCTGCCTCCCAGAAGTTCGTTTGCAGTGTTGCACCTCTTGCTGACAACACCCAACAATCTGCAAGTCCAGCGCCCACCGTTTGTGACCGAGCAGATTGAAGAGTGTCTGTCCGGCAGTGGCATCGTCTGTCCCCCGCTCGATGGCGCGTTGATGGGGCGGTATCTCAGCTATTTTCAGCAGATAGGGTATCTCCCCCCTATTTCACCCAAGCAAAGCTAGAGATTGGAGGTCATATTCAAGATGCGCGTCTGCATTATTGGGGCCGGGGCAGCAGGTCTGACTACGGCCAAACACCTGTCAGAGGAAGGGATCTCATTTGACATCCTGGAGAAACGCGATGGGCTGGGGGGACTGTGGTATTTCGACAAGACGAAGTCCAGCGTCGCCGACAGCACAGTCGCCAGCACATCGAAGACCTTTCTGCAGTTTTCTGATTTTCCGATCGACGCAGAGACGGACGATTTCCCGCACCACACGGTCTATCTCGAGTACTTGAAAAAATACGCCCAGGCCTATGGGTTTCTGGAGCGCATCCAATACAACACGACCGTCACCCAGCTGCAAAAGAGCGCGTCCGGCTGGGAGGTGACCTTTCAGCAAGGCGACACGCTCCGCACCCTGGGCTACGACGCAGTGGCGGTCTGCTCTGGCCTGCATCATACGCCCCTGATTCCTGATCTGGCCAATAGCCAGATTTTTTCTGGTGCGATCGTTCACTCTTCGCTGCTCAAGAGCCTGACTGAATTGAAGGGAAAACGCGTCGTGGTGGTGGGAGGGGGTGAAAGCGCAGCGGACATGGTGAAAGACCTGCTCCCGCTCACAAGCGAGCTGTACCTGTCGCTGCGTCGCGGCATGGCCGTCACCCGCAGCATCAGCCCGGAAGGCTTGCCGGCCGATTTCGATTCGACGCGCGCCAAGGTCTGGTTACCTCGCCAGTATCTGCATGACGTCAACGTGGATCTCAGGCTGCCGAATCGCTTTTCGCGCTTCAAGACTATCTACTCGCTGTTGGGTCTGCCGGTCTTGCTCCTGATCTACTTGTTTGCCCCGCGCAAAGTCGAGCACCTGCTGCGCGATCTGTTCAACTGGAAAGCCTGGTACGTGCTTTGGAACCCGCCCCCGCGACATGGTCCTGCTTCCGGAGTCGAGCTCAGCCGAGCGTGTAAAGAATTCTGCCGCGAGCTTCCCCAGTCGGAAGAAGCAATCCAGCAAAAGACCTTCCAGCTGAAGTTTCTCGTCGAATGGTATTCGGGGACACTGCACAACACGCAGCCTTTCACCAAACGGCTCGAATTTCTGCGCAGGATCGTCGAACAAAAAGTGACTCTGCTGCCTGGGATTCGTACCTTCCAGGGCGGGAAGGGTGTCGAATTCGATGACGGCAGCCAGTTGGAAATCGACGCAGTCATTCTGTGTACCGGCTTTCACACCCGACTTCCATTTTATGTCGACAACCCGCAGCTGGACGCGCGCGATCTCTACAAGAATGTTTTTCTGCCTGGCGCACCGAATTTAGCCTTTATCGGCTTTGCCCGTCCGAATGTCGGTGCACTGCCTCCTGTCGCGGAATTACAAGCACGTTGGTTTGCAGGCATCCTCGCCGGCAAAGTCCAGCTGCCTGCCACAGCAGAGATGAGCGCAGTTGTGCAGGCCGATGCCCAGCTCTACAATCGGATGCGGCCCCATCATGCGCCGCGACTCCAAGCATTGGTCGACTACCACGCCTACACCAACCTGCTGGCGAGATACATCGGCTGCCAGCCCCAGCTGTGGCGTTTCTGGAACCGGCCCAGATTGCTCTATTTCTGCCTGTTTGGCCCGTACGCGTCCTATCAATACCGCTTGCACGGCAACGGCGCCAATTTTGCGAAAGCGATGGAGGCAGTTGATCAGCTTCCACTGCTGCCACTCGACCGAGTCCTGCAGCATGCCGTGCTCTATGCCATGAAGCCGTGGTTTTATCTGTTGAGTCGACTGGGCTTCCGCAACCTGAAGCCGGTTTTCTGAAGGGAGGGGCGAGAGGAACCAAGATTTTGCAAATGCGCCCTCTTGGCAGCGGCGGTACCCGAAAATCCTGGTTTCTACATCCCATCCCAATCGGACGCCAGCTGGACGCCAGCTGGCAGAAAGCAATCAACCTGAACCGATTCGCAGATTGAAGAGTGTATTGATGTTTTCTCTGATCCGACGCGACAACTGGCGACAGTGGCTTTATCCCGCTGTGTTGTTGGTGATTTACACCAGCTGGACAAGTTATATGATGATCGCTGACCGCTGGTCCCTTTTTACCGAGTATTGGCCTATGTCCCTGACCATGGTTCTGGGATCGATGGTGGCAGGGGCGACGGCAGAAGGGGGCGCAGCAGTCGCCTTTCCAGTCTTTACCAAAGCATTCCAGATCCCAGCTCCAGACGCGCGCACATTTGGCCTCATGATCCAATCGGTCGGCATGACCACGGCAAGCCTGGTGATCCTGACGCGACGGGTCAAGATTCTGCCCGGTGTGATCGCCTGGGTGTCGTTGGGGGGTGTGCTGGGCATGACAGTCGGGACATTCTTCCTTCCCATGACAGCTCCCTACCCCAAAATTCTCTTCACCTTTGTCACCGTTGCGTTTGGGGTTGCGCTCATCATTTCCCGCTGGATATTGAACTGGAACCCTGAAAGTGTATTTCCTGTCCAGACCACAAAGCGGCGCATGCTGTGCATCCTGATCGGGATCTTCGGCGGTATTTTCGCTGCGAATACTGGCTCGGGGATTGACACGCTGACCTTCATGGTGCTGACACTCACCTTCGGGATCCACGAGAAGATCAGTACACCCAGCACCGTGATCATCATGGGGATCAATTCAGTCGTGGGGTTCTTTCTGCACGGCGTTGTCCTGCAGGACATTGGCGTCGTTTGGAACTACTGGCTCGTCTGCATTCCGATTGTCATCTTGGGTGCACCATTCGGCGCCTGGATAGCCAGCCGTGTCAACCGCGACATCATCATCCTCATATTGCTTGCCTTAATCAGTGTTGAACTGGTGACGACAATCTGGATCATTCCATTCACACCTGAAATGATCCGCTTTGCTGGGATCACCGTGTTGGTCTGCATCCTCTGGTTTGCTGTCATGCTGCTCTATCGCTATCGTCGTTTGCGGCTGCAGGGCAATGCGCGCCCTTGATGCGCTGTATCCGCACCTGGGGGCGATCTGGCTCGATCGTGTCGGGGCTGCTCTGCAGAAAACGGGCGTCGACCTTTCCATCATTTTCAGCGCAAGCCAACTGGGTCTGGATGCCGTTGCCGCGCTTGAGCAGATCAGAAGCAAGATTGGCCAGCCACGTCTATGTTCGCTCAAGGCCGTAGAGCGCAAGGTGAACGCCAGACTACGGGAATCCAAGGCGGCCGGGTTCATGGCGGTCACCGTCTACACAACGCCCACCGGCCAGATTACCCTCCACTGGCGCCGCAACCAGGAGGCTCTGGCCGAGCGTTGCGAGGGTCGCTCCTTGTTGGTTACCAATGACAGGTCGCTTTCCCATCACGAGATGTTTCGGCTCTACCGCCAGAAGGATGGGCAAGCCCTAAGGTCAATCGTCCCTACGGCACGGGACACGCACACACCGCCCCATCGGGGCGGATGCAGCAACGATACGGGCTGTCCGCAGCTGCGTTCGCGGCGAAGATAGGCATCGAGATCTTCGGTACTGGCGTCGGTAAGCCGATGAAACCCCAGTCCGGTCTGGCGCTTGACCTTGCGCAGCGTGGGCAGAAACTGCCTGGCCTCGTCTGGTTCCAGATTGGGCAGATCGGCGAGGTTGAGGGTCACGTAAAGGTCTTTGACAATCTTGGAGATCATCCCCAGGCGTTCCTGGCGGGCATCTGAACGGTGGGCTTCCTCCTCCCCTGGCAAAGGGGAAGGCTGGGTGGCGTCCCATGCCTGGGCTCGTTCCTGCCAGCGTCGGCTGGCATCACACCAGGTGCGGCTGGAGGTAGGGCAGCGCTGCCCTTCGACCTCGGCACAGCGCTGGCTGGCTGCCTCGAGCGAACGCTGAGGGCCCAACAGCCGGTAACGTTCAAAGCGGTTGAACCAGGCTAGCGGCTCGTCCGATCGTTTCTCCCAGGCCACAGACT
>CAIOHJ010000377.1 GCA_903858085.1 uncultured Chloroflexota bacterium | reverse complement strand
GTCGTCTGGGAAGGTAGGGTGGCGCAGGCTGTCGGCCAACAACGCCAGCAACCCGATGAAATCCTCGGCCAGGCAGGTGATCGAAAAATCGGTGCTGTGGGTGTCGGCTGTGACTGTCAGCGAGGCACCGATGGTTTCGACAGCGGCGTTGAAGCGGTCGTAGTCGTACTGCTCGCTGCCACGGGTCAGCATCCCTGCAACAAAGGAGGCCAGACCAGCCTGTGCCGGGCTGTTGTAGACAGAGCCAACCCGCAAGGCCCCGTGCAACACGGCGACTGGCGACGAGTGATTTTCACGCACGAGCAGCTGCAGGCCATTGGGCAGCTGCGTCTGGAGGACAGTGTCAGGGCCGGGCTGGGCGACGAGACGGTGGTTCATGTGGGGTGGGCCTCTTCGGTCAGGGGCACATAGTACCCGACGGTCTGTCGTTCTGGCTGCAGATAGCACTCTGCCACCCGCTGCACATCTTCAGAGCGAACGGCCAGCAGTTGCTCGTTCCAGCCAGCCAGCCACTGCTGGCTGGCCACCACCTGGCTGAAGCCGAGCCAGTACGCCTCGTAGGTGACACTTTCGCTGCTGTAGGCAAATTGGGCGCGCGTCTGCTTGATCGCTTTTTGCAACTCGGCATCTGTGACCCCTGTGCGCTGGAGAGTCACAAGCTCGGCCCAGATGGCCGCCTCGACAGCCTGGGGGTCGACAGCTGGGGCCAGCGTGGCACTGATTGTGAAGAGTCCAGGGTCGAGGGTGGGGCCAAAGCTGGAACTGGTATCGACCGCCAGCTGCTGCTCGACCAGCGCCCGGTAGAGCCGGTTGCTGCGGTTGTTGGCGCTGCCGCCGAAGAGCCCCATCCCCTTGGCGCCGCCGAGCACCGATTCCAACACGACAAAGGGAAAAAAGTCCGGGTGCAGCGCCGGGGGAGCCTGAAACCCTTGCAGAAAATAGGCGGTAGGCTCTTCCCCGCGCAACACCACGCGGCGCTCTGCGCGCGCGGGGGGCTCTACGAACGCCGGGGAGGGGGCTTCTGGCCCGGCGGCCAGCACCCCGAAGTGTTCCGCCACCCCCTCCAGCATGGCATCTGGCTCGAAGTCACCGGTCACGACCACGACAGCCTGATTGGGGGTGTAGTAGGTGCGGTAGTGCGCGTAAAGCGCTTCCCGCGTCAGCGTGTGCAGATCGGAAGACCAGCCGATGATCGGATTGCGGTAGCTGTGTGCCAAAAAGGCAGCGGCCTGCACCTCTTCGTGCAGCCGGTAGAAAGGGTCGTTCTCGCTGCCTTCGCGCTCGCTCAGAATCACAGTCCGCTCGAGCTCGGTTTCTGCCGGGTCGAAGACTGCATTGGCCATGCGGTCGCTTTCGACACGCAGGGCGAGCTCGATCCGGTCGGCGGGCAGGGTTTCAAAGTAGACCGTCCAGTCAGGGCCGGTCATTCCGTTGAAGACCCCGCCGGCGCGTGCGACCGCTTTGTCGAACTGGCCGCGTGGGTAGCGTGGGGTGCCCTTGAAGAGCATATGTTCGACCCAGTGGCTGATGCCCGTGTGCCCCGGGGACTCGTTGCGGCTGCCGACCCGATAAAAAATCCAGAAGCTGGCGACCGGCGCTCGGTAGCTGGGGCGCAGAAGCACCTGCAGCCCGTTGGGCAAGGTCTGTGAGACGATCTCCAGGGGGTGCATGGCGGGTTCAGTCTCCATGCGCCACGGGCTGGGTCCGGCCGACCCCGCGATAGACAAAGCCAAGCCCCTGCATGCGTTCCGGCTCGTAGATGTTGCGTCCGTCCACGATGACCGGGCGAGCCATCGCCGTATGCAGGCGCACCAGATCCAGCTGTTTGAATTCGTTCCACTCGGTGCAGACCAACAGGGCGTCGGCGCCGTCGGCCAGGTCGTAGGCGTCGGTAGCCAGCCGCAGCTGCTTGTCGAGACGCGCCACGTTGTGCATGGCGACCGGGTCATAGCCCGAGACCACAGCGCCTTCATTGCGCAGCAGATGTGCGATCTCCAGCGCCGGGGCCTCGCGGATGTCGTCGGTGTTGGGTTTGAATGCCAGTCCCATCAGCCCGATGCGTCTGCCGTCCAGCTTGCCGCCGACCAGTTCGCGCAAATTGTAGACGGCCCAGCGCCGCATGTCCCGGTTGATGTCGATCACTGCGCGCAGCAGAGCAGGGTGGGAGCCGTGCACAAGCGCCATGTGTTCGAGTGCCTTGACATCTTTGGGAAAACAGCTGCCGCCGTAGCCGAGGCCAGGGTTGAGGAACTGGGCGCCGATGCGGCGGTCAAAGCCCATCCCCTCGGCCACCTCCTGGACATCTGCCCCCAGCTTTTCGCAGATCACGGCGATCTCGTTGATAAAACTGATCTTGGTGGCCAGGAAGGCGTTGCTGGCATATTTGATCATTTCGGCGGTGCGCAGGTCGGTCATCAGGATGCGCGCCCGCAGCGGCAGGTGGAGCTGGGCCACTTTTTCGGCGGCGGCTGGGGTGCGGCTACCGATCACCACCCGATCCGGGTTCATAAAGTCGTAGAGCGCCGACCCCTCGCGTGTGAATTCCGGGCAGCTGACCACGGCGAAGTCGATCGGCGCGGGCTGGCTGCGGCGAATGATGTCCGCCACCCAGTCCCCGGTGCCGACAGGAACCGTGCTCTTGTTGATCACGATCAGGGGGTGGCGCATGGCACGCGCCACCGACTCAGCAGCCATGCGCACATAGCGCAGGTCGGCTTCGCCATCTACGCCGCTCGGGGTGCCGACACAGATAAAAAGAAACTCAGCCTCGTGCAAAGCCTCTTCATAGCGGGTCGTAAAGTGCAGACGCCCAGCCTTCAGATTGCGCAAAATCATCTCGCTCAACCCTGGCTCGTAGATCGGCGCCTCGCCACGCTGCAACATCGCAATTTTTTCCTCGTTGATGTCGAGGCAGGTGACATGGTTGCCCATGTCGGCAAAACAGGTGCCGGTCGACAACCCGACATAGCCGGTGCCCGCTACCACAATGTTACGCATCTTTCGATCTCCTCTTGCTCCCAGAACAACTTCGGATAGCCCGGCACGGCCGGAGAACGCCAGGCGGTTCACACGCCGGGCGGTGGTTCGACCTGATGGCGGGCCTGGTCGATGTCGCTGACCCGCAGGTGCTCGCGCCAGAAATAGTAGCCCCCCAGCAGGGTGACCGGAATCCACAACGCCGCGTGCAACGTGAAGGTATAGCTGGCCGCCAGCGACGGGTCAACCCCGAACGCCGCCAAAGTTTTGATGCCGGGCGTGTCAAACGTTCCGATATAGCCAGGGGCGGCGGGCAGGGTGGTCGCCAGATTGACCAGCCCATTCATCAGCATCAACACCAGAAAAGGGGTTGTAAACTCAAAGGCGTGCATGACGAACCAGTATTTGACTGTCTCCAACAGCCAGATCAGCACGCTGGTCAAGAAGATCATGACCACATCGGAAGGGTGGCTCAAGCTGCGCAGCCCCAGCATGAAGCGGCGGTAAAAATTGTCGGCGGCCTGACGGAGGCGGCCGCGCAGCAACAGGTTGGCGCAGATCTGATAGAACCGTTCGAAGCGCTGGGGCTGGCTGGCCATCCAGATAAACAGCACCGTTGCGGCCAAAAAAAGCACCGTCATCGAAACCACAGCATTGCGAAAAAAAGGAGGCATCGGTGCAAAGGGGAGCGCCAGAAACACAAAAAGCAGCATGACCAGCCCATCGGTGACCCGTTCGACCACGACGGTCGCCAGACTGGTCGAGATGGCGATCTGGGTGCGTCGTTTCAGAACATACGAACGGAGCAGCTCACCCGCCCGCAAGGGAAAAACATTGTTGCCAAAATAGCCGATACAGACCATCGGAAACAAGGTGCCGACGGGCACACGTTGGACCGGACGCAACGTGTACTGCCAGCGCCAGGTCCGCACCCACAGCCCTATGAGATAGACAGCCACTCCGGGCAAAACCCACCAGTAGTTGGCCGTCTGCAATGTGACAAACACCGTGGGCAGATGGAGGCCCGGCAGCGCCCAGTAGATAAAAATTGCGCTGACCAACAGACCGGTTGTCAGCTGTAAAGAACGTTTCAACCCCGGCTTCTTTCTTGCAAACATTGTAGAGCCGCCGGTCAGAATAGCACAGGCGTCACGCTGCACCAAACCATCCTGAAAGCGAGGATCCCCCTGCACCAAATCTGACCTGCACCAAATCTGACCTGCACCAAATCTGACCTGCACCAAATCTGACCTGCACCAAATCTGACCTGCACCAAATCTGACCTGCAACAAATCTGACCTGCAACAAATCTGACCTGCAACAAAACGAGGAACGCCCGTTCAGACGTTCCTCGTTTTGTTGCAGGCGAACGGTTCCCAAATTTAGCGCGGGGTCGTCAACATCGCAGGGTCGACGGCTTCGCCCAGAATTTCTTCCATCGCCATGACGTGCGCGCAGACGCCGCGCAGCTGAAACTCTTCGCAGTCACAGGACCAGACGCCCCGGTCGTAACGGACAAGATGGTTGTGGTTGTCGCCGTGCAGCTCCACCTCGAAGCTGTGCACCTTGACACGATGGTCACGTTCTGCCGCATACTGCTTGGCCTTGAGAATTCTGCTCACTGCTGAGTCCATGATACGTTTCGTACCCTCCTCGACTGTCTGCTGGCTGAACCGGTCAGAATTCATCTTGTAAGAATTGTAGTATACGCCGGGGCGGACAGGCTGTCAAACAGCCCGGCTCTGGGAGTGAGCGGCGCTGAGCCTTGTTGCAGCCCGCTCTGGCCGTCAGAGCCACTCAGGGAAGGGGTTGGATCCGGAAGCCTGGCGGAGTGGCTCCGCTTTCGTAGAGGAGAGGGAGGGCGAGCGGCTGCCCCAGGCGCCGCAGATCGTTTTGCTGGCTGCGCAGCATCTCTCCAATTTCGTCGAGAGGTGCGCCGGGATAGAGCCCGCGCAGCGCCTGCAACGCCAGCCAGTGGTGGATTTCAATCTGCAGCAGCGCCCCGGCCTGGGCGGTCGGTTGCTCGTCGGCGTAGGCTGTCAGCACAGTTCGCAAAAAATGATGGACCCCGTTCAGCTCGCCCAACAGCCGCTCCAGCTCAGCTTCCCAATCCGGAACAAGGGCAAGACCGTAGCCGCCCACAGCAACCCGAATTTTGGTGATCAGCCAGCTACGGCGCTCTAACAACAGCCAAAGCTGCTGGCCGCGGGTCATCTCCCCAGGGGCAGTGTAGAACTGGGAACGGGCCTGATCTTCTGCGCGCAGCGCTTCGGCCAGCGCCGCACGCTCGGGCTCGATGTCGACCCCCCCGGTCAGGACGATGCGGTCGGCCAGGATGTCTGCCGCCTGTTGGCGCAGCACAATTTTTTCCTGCGTAGCAGCAGTGTAGGCGATCGGTTGGGGAAGGGCCGCCAAGGTCGGTGTGATCAAGGTGCCGGCCCCGTTGAGATAGGGGTTGCGCACATAATCGTCGAGCAGCGCTGCCAGCGCTGTGCCGGCTTCGCTGCGGTCCGACCCTGCTTCTAGCTGTGTGCGCAGACCGGCAAAGAGCGCGCTGCGCTGAGCCGGCAGCAATTCCGGCGCCTGAACGGCCAGGCGGGTGGCCTGGGTGGCTGCTTCGATCGCCGCAGCAGGGTAGCCGGCCTCCTGGAGCCCTGCGGTGCTCTGGGTCAACAGGCTCACCCGCTCCAGAAGCGGGATGGTATCGTGGAGAAGAGCGGCCGCAAACACCTGCGTATAGATCTGCCCGGCCGCAGCTGGCTCGTCGACGGCCAGATAGGCCTGGCCCAGGCTGGCGAGCCAGGCGGCCCATTCTACTGGCTTCATTGCGTCGCCAGCAAAGAGCAGGAACGCCCGTGCTGTCTCCAGATGCCCTGCCTGGAGAGACTGGAAAGCCAGCCCCGCAACCGAGTCTCCCCCCAGTTCGCGCAGGGCGACCTGCGGCACAATCTCCTCGGTGCGAACCGCACGCAGCGGATCGGCGTTCAGATCAGGCGGCGCGCTGTCGCGCACGATCCAAAACAGCACCAAGGCAGCCAGCCCGATCGAGAACGAAACCAGAAAGCCGAGCAGCAGCAACCGTTCCAACCAGCGCGCAGGACGCTGATACGACGAAGAAGAATGTCCGGAGAATTCATAGCCCATGGGTACAAGTATACACCCTCCCCGCGGATTCGCCCAGAGATTTCAGGGCGAACAAGCCTTTGTGCGCATCTGTGCCCAGCAGGCTCCAGCGAGGCGACCTTCGATTGCACCATGACTTCCGTTCGTTCAGACTACGCCGGGAAAAAACTTGCGGTTGCCAAGCTCGCTGTAACTCATCCTGTTCTGCAGCAATTTGGATACCTCTTTCTCGGTATGCTAAGATTTGAAACTGACCGTTTCCCAGATCTCACTGCTTCGATTTGCTTGATGGGAAAGAGAACCGGTACTTTGATTGTCAAGGAGCGAATATCCTATGCAGAATACCCGACTTGAACGGCGCTCGTCTTCATCGAGCGGTACAGGTCGGCTGCTTGAAGGCCCAGCAGCCTGGCTGATGACCTTTGTCCTGATCCCCGGATTGCTTGTGGCGATCCTGCTGTTGCCCCCCATCAGTCTTTTGGATCGATTGCAGTCGTTCACGCTCGAACGAATCAGCGCCAACACCGGCGGGGCCATTTTGGACCCCGACGGCACCATCGTCAATTTCCCCGCAGAAGGCGTGCTCGCCAATTTCCAGGCCAGGCTTGGCAGCGTGCCACGCGCCGATTTTGTGGAGGGACGGGCTGGCGAAGATCTGTACACAGCCGCGCAAGCATTGCCCGACACCCTGATCTCCAAAAGCCCGGTCTACCAGATCGAAACACGCGGCCGTGATCCTCTGCAGGCGATCGTCACGATCCCGATCCCCAACGACAGCCTGCCGTACGAGACGCTGGCAGTCTACGAATGGACCGGCGAGCTCTGGCAGAATCTGCCGGCCCGCGTCCTGCCCGACGCCGACGTGCTTGAAGCCCGTCTCGACTATGTGCCGAAGGTGTTTATGGTGGTTCAGACACTGCCCGGTGTGCCTGCAGTCACCCTGAACCTCGGCCTGGAGGGCCAGCTGCCAGAAGGTGCAGTCGTGACCAACGAGGCGCGCGGCGTCCTCAACCTGCGCGGGGATGGCGGTCTCGACGGCCAGGCCCCCCCCAATACCGGGAACACGGTGCCGATCATCACCAATGTCGAAGCACAGACGGTGCGCACCGACTTGATCAACAACTTGCTGGTCGATGTGGCTCTGCAGGAGACACAGCTGGCCACCCTGGAACAGCTGGTGGTGGCCAATGGGTACCCAGGGCTGTTGATCGACTACCGCGGGGTCGACGCCGTGCCCAGCGCACGTGCGGACTACGCCCGCCTGATCGACCGGGTGGCCGAACGGCTGGCCGCCCACGGCAAGAGTCTGGCAGTGCGGGTTGAGCCGGCTACACCCATCTCC
>CAIOHJ010000376.1 GCA_903858085.1 uncultured Chloroflexota bacterium | reverse complement strand
GCGACCACTGCTCCCTCACGGTCGCAGACCGCCAGGATCGAAATCTCCAGACCATACTCTGCCGCGTGGTAGGCCCGGTTCTGTACAATCTGCCGGATCAACGCACGCCCCACCCCACCAACGCCAAACAAAATTATCGCTGCATGGTGCATAAGGTTTTTCAGGGCCCCTGCTGACAGTTACACAAAATTTCTACACAAGAGTGCGCCACGACCTTTGAATCACCGAGAATCACCGAGAATCACCGAGAATCACCGAGAATCACCGAGTACGGGATTCCCTTCCTCTTTGTGTTCCAGAAACAACGCTGAATTTTAACATCGCTGGGCGTTTTTCTGACAACCCAGAGCAGGACAGGAAAGACCCAGCTCACTGTGGCAGGGCCCGGTGGGTGCGCTGGCTGGTGGGCAAGTGCAGCTCAAAAATATCATGAATGGCACGCAAGGCAGGAACCACATCTTCGTCGACCACCACCAGGCTGATATTGACTTCACTCGAGCCTTGTGCGATCGCGATCACGTTGATTCCTGCCTGTGCGACTGCTGCAAAGACACGTGCCGCCAGCCCAGGGGTGCCGCGCATCCCGCTGCCCACCACCGCCAGGATGTTGATGGAGCCCCTTGGCTGGATCGCGTCGATCTGCTGATGTTCCAGCTCACGACGGAACTCGGTCTGCAAGGCATTGACCACCGCCGCCGCCGAGCTGTCGGGCACGACAAAGCAGATGCTCTGCTCGCTGCTGCTCTGGCTGATCATCAGCACGTTGGCGCCGACACGGGCCACTGCACCAAAGGTGCGGGCTGCGATGCCCGGCACCCCCATCATGCCACGGCCAGCGACCGTGATCAGGTGCATGGAGCGGATCGCAGTGACGGCCTTGACAGTGCCGTGGCTCTCGGCACGCGCTTTTTCGACAATCAGCGTGCCCGGGTGGGTCGCTTCAAAGGTGTTGAGGACACGCACAGGGATATTTTTGGCAATGGCTGGGGTGACTGTCTTGGGATGCAACACTTTGGCCCCGTAGTACGCCAGCTCGGCGACCTCCTCGTAGCTCAGCTCCTGCAGGCTGCGCGCGTTGGGAACAATCCGGGGGTCGGCAGTCATCACCCCGTTGACATCGGTCCAGATCTGGATTTCATCGGCGTCGAGGGCAGCGCCGAGGATCGCCGCCGAATAGTCTGAACCGCCACGGCCGAGGGTGGTCGGAATGCCGTCGACAGTGGCGCCGATAAAACCGGTCACGACCGGCACGACGCCGTTCCGCAGCAGCGGCAGCAGCCGCGCCCGACACTTCTGGCCGGTCAGGTCGTCGAGCGGGGCAGCGCTGCCGAAAACCGCGTCGGTCACGATCAGCTCCGTGGCTTCGATGGCTTCGGCGCGCAGCCCCGCTGCACGCAGCACTGCGGCCAGCAAAGGAGCTGCCAGCCGCTCGCCCAGGCCGCTGACCACATCCACCCCGCGCAACGTCAGCTCCCCCAACACGGCAATGCTGCTGCACAGTCGATCGAATTCACCCAGACGCTGCTCGAAGGTGTTGGTGAGCGCCGCCCGTTCGCTGCCCTCTGCCACCAGCTGGCCGGCGACCCCCTGGTGTTTGAGCAGCAGAGTGGCCTGCTGCTCCCGATGAAAACGCTCATCCCCGCGCGCCGCCCGTTCGGCGGCCTGGATCAACAGATTGGTCACACCGGACATGGCACTGGTGACGACCACGACACCGGGTGTCCCCTGGGCTGCTGCCCGCTCAGCGGCCGCCTGGACGACGGCAGCCACCTGTACAAACGCGTCGGCGCTGCCGACCGAGGTGCCGCCAAATTTCATGACAATCATCTCTGTCTCCTTCTCCCACCGGGCTGAATCGATTTTGCGATAAAAAATCCCTCCTGCCTTTCCAGACAAAAGGGAACCACCGAGCCGGTCTAAGGTGTCGCCTTTTCTCCTGCAGAGAATAAGGGCAGACTGTGCAATTGTGAGAAAACTATAACAAGGCGCAAAGGAGATGTCAAAAAACGGGCAGGTACCCGTACAATTTGACAGCTGTGCCAGCTTCTGGTATCTTTTTTTTAGTTTTGAGCCTGTCTGCGTGCCTGTCTGTGCATAAGGTACCTGTGCAATGAGCCATACAACTGCCCAGGCGACGACCCGCCTTGCAGCCGTTGTCACTAAAAAGCAGAGCAAACAATCGGTTCTGGACAAATGTGTCTGGTAATTTGTGCTTGCCCGGGTTCAGAGACGACACCCAACCGGCCATCCAGACGGATGAGCCGGTTTTTTGTTTGGATGCGGATCTGTCTGGATGCGGAAAGGAAAGCGGATCGATGAGTCTGGAACGATTTGCCATTATCGAGT
>CAIOHJ010000375.1 GCA_903858085.1 uncultured Chloroflexota bacterium | reverse complement strand
CGGGTCATTGTGTTTGAAAGCTTAACGGACAAACTACAAAGCGTCTTTGACAAGCTCGCGACCAAAGGCAAGCTCACCGAAGCAGATGTCAATGCTGCCATGCGGGAGGTTCGCCTTGCGCTGTTGGAAGCCGATGTAAACTATAAAGTTGTCAAAGAGTTTATTGACCGTGCCAAGGCCCGTTCGATCGGGGTTGAGGTGATGGAGAGCTTGACGCCTGCGCAGCAGGTTGTCAAGATTGTCCACGAAGAGCTGATCGAACTGTTGGGGAAGCCGGCGCCCCTCAGCACATCGGGGCAGCCTCCCCACGTGGTGATGCTGGTCGGGCTGCAGGGTGCTGGAAAGACGACGATGGCGGCCAAACTGGCGCTGCGGTTGAAAAAGAACGGGCAGCGCCCGCTGTTGGCTGCGGCCGACATCTATCGTCCTGCTGCCATCAAACAGCTGGAAGTGCTGGGGGCGCAGATTGATGTGCCGGTTTACAGTGCTGGCACCCAGACCCCTGCCCCGACAATTGCCAAAGATGCACTCAAGCTGGCCCGCGAAAAAGCCTACACGGTGCTCATTGTCGACACCGCAGGCCGTCTTCAGATCGACAGCGGGTTGATGCAGGAATTGGAGCAGGTGCGCATGGTGGTGCGCCCCTCCGATATTTTGCTGGTTGTGGATGCGATGACGGGGCAGGAAGCGGTCAATGTGGCGGAGGGGTTCAACAGCCGGGTTCCCTTGACCGGGCTGATCATGACCAAGATCGACGGAGATGCTCGCGGGGGGGCGGCGCTGAGCGTGCGTCAGGTCACTGGGGTGCCGATCAAGTTCCTGGGCACCGGCGAAAAATTGCCCGATCTGGAAGCGTTTGAGCCGGAGCGTCTGGCCGGGCGAATTCTGGGAATGGGGGATGTGCTGACCCTGATCGAACGGGCTCAGGAGCAGATCAGCGAAGTCGATGCGGCTGCGATGGAAAAGCGGCTGGGGGAGGGGCAGTTTGACTTCGAAGATTTCTTGGAACAGCTCAAGCAGGTCAAGCGGCTGGGGCCGATTACGGATCTGCTCGGCATGATTCCAGGCATGAATCGGATCGCCAAAGATCTTGACCCTGCGGAGGCGCAGAGCAGCCTCAAAAAGACCGAAGCCATCATCAACAGCATGACGTTGCAGGAACGGCGTCAGCCAGACCTGCTCAACGCCAGCCGTCGAAGACGGATCGCTGCCGGGAGCGGAACGACCGTGCAGGATGTCAACCAACTGGTCAAGCAGTTCCGCGAGATGCAAAAAATGATGAAACAGCTGGGGATCATGGGCAAAAGCAAAAAAAACAAACGCAGAAAAGGCCAGCCGCCCAGCTCTGGCCAGCGTGGAAATTTTTTGCCGTCTGCGCTCAGCGACCTCTTGGGAGGGCGTTGAGCGAATTTGGGTTGTCCGCTACGAGTGTAGTTTGATTGACACGCAAGGAGATTTTTTACCAATGGTTCGTATTCGTCTGCGCCGCATGGGCTCCAAAAAAGCGCCTTTTTACCGTATTGTTGTGGCTGACAAGCGCTCGCCGCGCGATGGCCGTTTTATTGAGAACATCGGCACCTACAACCCGCACACCCAGCCTGAGACTGTTGAGCTGAAGATGGAGCGGGCGACCTACTGGTTGGGGACTGGTGCCCAGCCCAGCGACGGTGTAGTGCGCATTTTGCAGCGTTTGAACCTGGTAGATGCCCAAGGCAGACCTACAGCGGGCTCTTTGGCCAGCAGCGCAGCGGCTGCCTGAACCGGTCACAACGATGGAAGATCTAGTCCGTTTTCTCGCCGAATCACTGGTTGAAGAAGCTGAACAGGTGCGCGTCTCCATCAAAGAAACCCGACGGGAGACAATCGTCAAACTGCGGGTTGCCCAGCCTGATGTAGGGCGTGTGGTGGGGCGCAACGGGCGGGTTGCCAACGCAATGCGTTCGCTGCTGGAGGTTGCAGCGCGCCACCATCGAAAGCCTGTGCTGCTTGAAATCGACTGACAGAAGTATCCACCTGGCAACCCCAGGTGGGGTCGTGTGTTGTCGGCCTGTCCGATGGGAGCCTGTCTAAAGACCCCATGCCCAATCCGCTTCATCCGGACCCAGCGGCAGGCCGAAAGCCCAGCCAGCTTTATCGTATCCGCAACCAGGCGGTGCGAGTGCCAGACGGCTACATGGCGGTCGGCCAGATCGTGGGGGTGCATGCGCTGCGCGGCGAAATCAAGCTGGAGCCTTACACGGATTTTCCAGAACGGTTCGTGGCGGGCGAGCTGTTTTGGATGGGTGAGGAGCTGGTCAAGATGGAGCTGGCCAGCGTGCGCAGCCACAAAAACGTTCTTTTGCTGCGTTTTGTGGGCATCGAAGATCGCTCAGCCGCGGAACGGCTGCGCGGGCAGTGGCTTTTTATCGAGGAAGCCGAGGCTGCTGTGTTGGAAGAGGGCTCCTACTGGATCCATGATCTGCTGGGGCTGCAGGTGACAGATACGTCTGGAAACCTGTTGGGGCGGGTGGTGGAGGTGCTGGCTACGGGGGCGAACGATGTCTATGTCGTGCGCCCAGCGGAGAGCCAGCGTCAGGAACTGCTGCTGCCAGCCATCCCTGAAGTAATACTTGCCGTCGATCTGGCGACCCGTACGATGCGGGTTCAGCTGCTGGACGGGTTGGCTGCGCCCGAGTCTGTGGAGTGAACGTCTGGGCGCTGGCCACACCGAGCTGCAGGCTGCTGTTCTAGCGAATGGCTCAGGCTTGTGGACAACAGAGGCTATTGGATTGCGTTCAATCGAGTCCCCGGCGTCGGTCCGATCCGACTGTCTGCACTGATCGAGGTCTGTGGGGACATACGGTCGGCCTGGCGGGCTTCGATTCAGCAGCTGCAGGCTGCGCGTTTCGACCGTCGAACCTGCGAGCTTTTTCTGGAAGCGCGCCGCACCCTGGACCCAGAGCGGGAATTGCAACGGGTTTTGCAGGCGGGTGTGGCTGTTTTGACTTGGGAAGACCCCGCCTATCCTGAGCTGTTGAAGCAAGTGGAGAGTGCTCCTCCGGTTCTGTATGTGCGGGGCCAGATTCTGGGCCAGGACGAATGGAGTGTTGCGGTAGTGGGCACGCGCCATGCGAGCAGCTATGGCCGTGAGGTGGCCCGCGTCCTGGGCAGTGAACTGGCAAAAGCAGGGGCAACCGTGGTCAGTGGGCTGGCTCTGGGGGTTGATACAGTGGCGCATCGCGCCGCCCTGGAGGCCAGCGGGCGAACGATTGCTGTTCTGGGCAGCGGTGTCGACCAGATTTACCCTCCGCAGAATCGAGGATTGGCCCAGGCAGTTGCCGAACAGGGAGCTGTGGTCAGCGAGTATGGCATCGGCACCCGCCCCGACGCCAACAATTTTCCACCGCGCAACCGCATCATCAGTGGTTTGAGCCGGTGTGTGATTGTGGTGGAGGCTGGGCAGCGCAGTGGTGCCCTGATCACGGCCCGGTTTGCTGCCGAGCAGGGCCGTGAGGTCTTTGCTGTGCCCGGCAACATTCTCTCTCCTGGCAGCGTTGGCTGCAACGGGCTGATCCAGCAGGGGGCTACCCCGTTGTTGTCGGTGACTGATGTGCTGGAGCAGCTCAAGCTGAGCCGTCTGGCTGAACAGCAGAGCCTGCGACAAGAGGTTGCTGTGGACCCGTCTGAAGCAGCGTTGTTGGCACAGCTGACGCAGGAACCGATCCACATCGACGAACTGGTGCGGGCCACTGCGCTGCCTGCGGGCCAGCTGAGCGCTCTGCTGACCCTGCTGGAGTTGAAGGGGCTGGTGCGCCAGTGTGCGCCGATGTCCTACGTCAAACGATAAAGCGAACCCAAAGGGAAGTGTTGCCGATGTACGGAGTGATTTTGGCAGGAGGGGTGGGGACGCGGCTCTGGCCGCGCAGTCGCGCCAGCCATCCGAAGCAGTTTACCGACATTACGGGCAGCGGGTGGACGATGATTCAGGCCACTGCTCGCCGGCTGGAGGGGCTGGCGGGCAGCGATCAGCTCTTTGTCGTGACGGGTCCCAGCTATGCTGACCTGGTCACGCAGCAGCTTCCCCAGATGCCGGCCAGCCATCTGCTTGTAGAGCCCAGCGGGCGCAACACCGCGCCGGCGGTTGGTCTGGCTTGTCTGCATGTGCGGCGTCTGCAGCCCGATGCTACGGTGGCCATCCTGCCAGCGGACCATGTGATCTTGCAGCCGGACCAATTTCAGGCTGCGCTCCGTCGTGCTGTCGAAGTCGCCCAAGAAAACTGGATTGTCACCTTGGGCATCGAGCCGACCTTTGCCCACAGCGGCTACGGCTACATCAAACGGCGTGAAGTGCTGGCTTCGGCGGCAGAAATCCCTGCCTATCGAGTCGAGCGTTTTTTGGAGAAGCCCAACCGGGCGGTGGCAGAGCAATTTTTGTCCGAGGGCGGCTATTACTGGAACGGGGGCATCTTTGTCAGCCGAGCCGATCGGCTCTTGGAGGAGCTGGCGCGGCAGGCCCCGGCGCTTTATGGCTGTCTCGAACGGATCGACGCTGCCCTCGACAGCGCGCAGGCCAGCCAGGTGCTGGCCGAGGTCTGGCAAGAGATGCCCAGCATCAGCATCGACTATGCGGTCATGGAGGGGGCACGCCAGGTGGCGGTCGTGCCCCTGCAGGCTGGCTGGAACGACGTGGGCAGCTGGGATGCGTTGGAGACTGTGTTGGAGCAGGATGGGGCTGGCAATCGCATTGCCCGGGGCGAGGTTTTGCTCCTGGACAGTACCAACAATATCGTATACAGTGACAAACGGTTGGTGGCCCTGATCCACATTGACAACCTTGTGGTCGTCGACACGGGGGACACCCTTTTGATCGGCGACAAGAACAACATGCAGCGTGTCAAAGAGGTGGTGGAGATGTTGCGCGACCAGGGGCGCACCGAACTGTTGTAGGAAAGTCGGCAGGGGCAGGCAAGAGCCGCAGGAGGGAATATCGTCATGTCATCGCAGTCACCGCTTCAGCGTTTCCAAGAGCTCCAGGTCACCGGCAAGGAATTGGTCTGGGTCGGGGTCGGGGCTGTTGCCGGCCTGGTGCTTGGGCTTTTGGTCGGGTGGGTCTTCTGGCCGGTAAACTGGCAGGGCGGAGATATCCGTTCCTTGGGGCGGGACGCTCAGATCGAATATCTCGGCGATCTGGCAGATGTCTATGCGGGGAGCCCGCCCGCCACGCTGGGGCGGTTCGGCGACGAACTGCCGTTGCTCTTTGCGGAGGCGATCCAACAGGCAGAGAATGGGCCTGACGGCCCTGCTCGCAGCGAGCGGTTGCGGGCTTTGGGGAGCGCCTGGGGGGTGACCGGGCTGGCCGGGGCCGAAGTGACTACTGGGGCGTCTGCTGGGGATTCCGAGCCTTCTGATACAGGCGGCACTTCCTGGGTGGTGGTGGCGGTGCTGTTGTTGTTGGGGTTGCTGGCTGTAGGCACGGGTGCCACTCTTCTCTGGCGAGTTTTCAAGGACAAATTGCCTTCTGGCCCTGTGGTGGGCCCGCTGCTTCATCCGTCAGCCAGCCCGGTTTCTTTCTCCGGCGAGGAACCAGAGCTGTCGTGGCAGTCCAGCGCTGCCCAGGCGGCGGCAACCCGGGTCTCGCCGGTGCGACCGCCAGCGACCAGCGAGGTGCTGCCTTTTGAACCTGAACAGCCAGCTGAAGCGGCTCGCCGGCCGGCCCGGTCGCCGCTGGGGCCCTCTGTGGCGGTCGAAGCTGCCCGGGCTTCTCTCTGGTCAGACGAGTCTGCGTTCTCCAAGAGTACAGCGGTGCGTGAGACGGGTGGCCTGAAGGCTGTGGGGGCTGAGGGGCGCAGCAGCGCGCCGGGCTGGCAGCCTGCCGGGAGATGTATCGACCAGTTCGACGCCGAATTTATCGTGGGGAGGCAAGATTTTGACTGGACCCGCAACATCCCGGGCGAGCAGGAAGACGACTATCTCGGCGAGTATGGGATCGGCGTCGGCGACCGCTATGGCCTCCTCAACAACGACCCTGACCAGGTTGTGGCCATCGAGATCTACATCTTTGACAAATCTGACGACAAAACGTTGTTCAATGTCAGCCGTGTGTTGTTGAGCGAGTATGCGGACGAACATCTGCGCAAGCACTTCGAACGAGAGAAGGATCGTCTGGGCCCGGTGGTGGCGCAGCGGGGGCTGGCCCTGCAACTAGAATCCCGCCAGTATATCCTGGACTGCACCATCACCGATGTGCTTTACACCGACAGTGGAATTTTTCAGCGGCTGACCGTGCACATGGAACTCAAACAAAAAAGGTAACGGCTCAGCCAGAGAAGCCTGCTGAATTGCGGTTGTCAAAAGCGCACAAATCGGTCAGAAGAGGGAGATGGAACCGCTCCGCCTGGCTGGTCGCGAAGAGATCCATCTTGCACACCTTCCAGGTGAAGACGCTGGCTCACGTCAAAAGCTTGCTCAGAGCCCCGACCGCAAGGGGAGGGCTCTTCGACACGCCAGCACACGCTCCCTCTGGCATCCAACGTATGTAGGGGCGGCGATCCGCTCTGTCGTGCAGCAACAAGGTGCACCGATGGCGGTCTACGAGAATACGGAACGCGTTTTCGCCCCTCCCCCGACCCCAAAGACCACCGTCCGGATAGACAAGGAGGGCGAAGTGTCCCTTCGCCCTACCCCGCCTGAGGGCACACCAAAGAGGGCGAAGTGTCCCTTCGCCCTACAGCCCTACAGCCATCAGGTACCCAAAAAGATAGGGGGGGCTGCGGGTCAGGCTTTTTCTGCCATTTCGTACAGGCGGCGGTGTTCTTGGATCGCATAGCGATCGGTCATCCCAGCCAGGTAGTCGCAGATGGCGCGCGGCAGCCCGAGGGTGGGGGTCTGTGCCCGCCGCTGTGTCTCAGGGGGGAGCTGGCGAGGCTCGCTGAGATAGGCCTCGTAGAGGTGGGTCAAGGTGCGGGCTGCCTTGACTGTCATGCGCATGACGCGATAATGGCGATAGAAATTTTGCAACAGAAACTGTTTCAGTGCCTGGTTCTCCACAGCGAGCTCTGTGCTGTAGCCAGCCACGTTCACAGGGTGTTGTCGGAGGCTGGCAAGCGAGTGAATGTCTGCCTGTTCGATCTGGCAGGCGGTCGCCTGCACCACATCGTTGACCTCGATCCCGACCAGCCGACGGATGAAGCGATAGCGCTGCAGGTCATCGCTCAGGTCGAGTGTGCTCTCTTCCCCCAGTGAGGCCAGGGTACGCTGGGTGATCGCCAGCTTTTGGACTTGGGCTGGGGCCAGAATTCCGCTGCGCAGCCCATCGTCCAGGTCGCTGGTGTTGTAGGCGATTTCGTCGGCCAGATTGCTCAGCTGGCATTCGAGGGTTCCCCGTTCTTCCGGGTGGTAGCTGCGGGCATCGACAAAGTCGTAGTCGGTGTCATGTTTGACGACCCCTTCGCGCACTTCATAGGTCAGATTGAGGCCTGGGTGTTCCGGGTAGCGCTCTTCCAGCTCGGTCAAGATGCGGTAGGTCTGGCGTTGGTGGTCGAAGCCGCCATGCGGGTGCAGGAGTTGGTTGAGGGTCTCTTCGCCGGCATGGCCGAAGGGGGGGTGGCCCAGGTCGTGGGCCAGGCAGATGGCTTCGGTCAGATCTTCGTTGCAGCCCAGGGCTCGCGCCAGCGTGCGTCCGATCTGGGCGACCTCGATGCTGTGGGTGAGTCGGTTGCGGTAGTGGTCGCCTTCAGAGTAGACAAAAACCTGTGTTTTGTACTCCAGGCGCCGGAAGGCGGTGGTGTGCACGATTCGGTCGCGGTCCCGCTGGTAAGCCAGCCGGTACGGGTGGGGGGGTTCGGGGTAGAGACGGCCACGGCTGGCGCGATTGGGCATGGCATAGGGGGCCAGGCTCTCGCGCGCTTCGAGCATCTGTGTGGTGTAAAGCATGACAAACTCCTTGTCCAGGGGAAAAGGGGGGGATGTGTTCGATGTTGGCCCAGCAGACGTCTGTCAGGTGAGCTGTTCTCCGCCGTCGACCACCAGCACCGAGCCGGTGACAAATTCTGCTTCGATCAGGTAGCGCACAGCGTTGGTGGCATCGTCAGGGACTCCCCAGCGTTTCAACAGCGTTTGGTTGGCCACCCGTTGTTGTTCTTCGGCCGAGCTTTGGTCGGGGGGAAGTACGGGCCCGGCTGCCAGCGCGTTGACGCGGATCGTCGGGGCCAGTTCCAGGGCCAGCTGGCGAGTCAGCGTCAGCATGGCTGCTTTGCCGACCGCATGGGCGGTATAGCGGGGCCAGGGTTGCCAGGCAGACAGATCGAGGAGATTGACGATGGCACCGCCGCCGCGCGCCTGCATCGAGGGGATCAGGGCGTTCGACACATAAAAGGTCCCATCGATCGAGATGCGGGTGACCCGCTGCCACATCGTCAGGTCGGTGGTAGGAACGGCGATCTGGCCAAAATAGCTGGCGTTGTTCACCACGATATCGACGCCGCCAAAGCGTTCGATGGCAGCGTCGGCCATGGCCTGGACTGCAGTGGGGTCAGAGACGTCGCAGGGCCAGGCCATGGCTGCGACGCCGTATCCGGTGGCCTCTTGCACGGTCGTGTGGGCGGAGGCTGCGGAAGCGTGGTAGTTGACCACGACATTGGCGCCTGCCTGGGCCAGCATCAGGGTGATGGCCTTGCCGATCCGGGTGGCGCCGCCGGTAATCAGTGCTGTTTTTCCGTTGATCTGCATCTGTGTCTCCTCTCTGCGGGAGCGGGATCTGCCGAGCAGGTGGATGGCTCGAATACAAAGAGGGTGACAGCCAACGCTGTCACCCCTTCCACTGCCATTTTTTCTGCCGGGGATCGGGTCACTTTCCCGGCGAACGCTGGCTTTTTCCCCCGGATCTTGTCGAACAAGGACGGGGCTATTTGCGGTTGGTCTGGCCACCCAATGTTCGTTCGATGATGTCGTCCTGTGCTGCTCGTTTGTGTGCAGCCTGGGTCCGTCTTTGTTTTTTGTTTTTGCCCAGGGGAAGGTTCACGCCGCTCCGTTCTTGCGCCTTGCGGAACGCCATTTGCATGGTTGTCAGGGCTTCGATCTCGTCAAAGCGCTCTTCGGCTGTTTCTTCTGGCTCGTGGGTGTCAACAACTTCTTCGTGGGCAACAGCTTCTGGCAGCTGCACTTCTGGCTCGGGGCGCAGCCCTTTCATGCTCAGATCGATCCGGTTGCGTCGGCGTGCGACTTCCAGGATGCGCACTTCGACGCTGTCGCCGATCTTGACCACATCTTCCGGTTTGGCGACGAAGCTGTTCGACATTTCACGGACATGCAGCAGGGCATCGCGGCCGACGCCGATGTCGATGAAGGCGCCGTAGGGCAAAAGGCGGGTCACCGTGCCCTGCACGATTTCGCCAACTTGCAGGTCTCGGATCGTGCGCTTGCCTGGCTCGATCATGGTCAGGCTGATTCGGTTGCGGTCGCGGTCGAGTTTTTTGATCCAAAGGGTGATCGGCTGGCCCTCTTGGAGCACATCGGTCACTTTGGCCACCCGGGTTGTCGAGAGTTCAGAAATGTGAATCAGCCCATCACGCCCGACGCCGATGTCGACAAAAGCGCCAAACTCGGTGATGCGTTTGACGGTTCCATGCAGCTCCTGGCCCACGCTCAACAGTTTGACAACGGGGCCTGCTTCGTCGGCGGCAGGGTGTGTTTGGGGCGCTGCAAGCTGTTGTGCGGTGGCGTTTTCTTCCGAAAGGACGGCCTGCTCAGCCATCGGTTGTTCTTCCAAGGGCGATGCATTCACCTCGTGGGCCGGAACCAATTGTTGTTCACTCATCTCGATTTTCTCCCGAACACTACCGGCGCAACACGAAAGGCGCCTCGATTCCACATTTTTTTGGGTTGCTTGAATCAAATTGATTTTGATTATGCTCTTCAGTATATCCAGGTTGCCAGGATTTGCCAAAGCAAGGGGCTTCAGATTGTGCATAACCGTCTGCTCCGAACTGGCGCTGCTGGAGCGGGGCAGGTGTGTGTGTCAACAGGTTGCCGGCCTGACACATATTCCGGCGCAGGGTGCGTTATAATCGAAGCTAGCAACACCAAGGGGTGCAGCAAGGGCTGGCATGGACAAAGGCAGGGAACCCCTGCAAGGAGCAGAAATGAAGAGCCAAGATCAAGCAAAGTGGGACGAGTTGATGGCGCGCTGGCAGGAGATCTACGACCTGGATGGCGTCTCTGCCCTGTTGAACTGGGACCAGTCCACCTATATGCCGTCGGGAGGGGGGGCTGTACGGGCGCGTCAGAGTGCACTGATCGGGCGGTTGGCGCATGAACGGCGCACGGATCCTGCGATCGGGCGTCTGCTCGACGAGCTGGACGCTGCGGGGGTCGGCCGGGAAGCGGAGAGCGTGGAAGCGGCGATGTTGCGTCAGCTGCGGCGCAGCTACGAACATTCTACCCGGATTCCTGCTGCGTTTGCGGCAGAATTTGTCGAACATCTTTCCAATTCGTACAGTGTGTGGGCAGAGGCGCGGCCGCGCAACGATTTTGCAGCTGTGCGTCCGTATCTGCACAAAACGCTGGCCATGAGCCGCCAGCTGGCGGAATTTTTTCCGGGGCACGCCCACCCTGCTGACCCGTTGATCGACGAGGTCGACCAGGGCATGACGGTGGCGAAGATCCAGCCGCTGTTTGAAGCATTGCGCCGGGCATTGGCGGTCTGGGTGGCTGCTCTTGCACAAAAGCCTGCGGTCGACAGCCATTTTTTGCAGCGCCACTATCCCAAGGCCCAGCAACAAGCTTTTGGCGAGCAGGTCGCGACTGCCTTCGGGTACGACTTCACGCGTGGGCGCCAGGACGAGACACATCACCCTTTCATGACCAAATTTGGCCCTGGGGATGCCCGGATCACCACCCGTTTTTATGAAAACGACCTGGTCAACGCTTTGTTCAGCACGATGCATGAGACCGGCCATGCGCTCTACGAGATGGGGATCGACGAAGCGTATGCGTCGTCTGTGCTCGACACGGGCACGTCGGCGGGGGTGCACGAGAGCCAGTCCCGGTTGTGGGAGAACCTGGTTGGCCGCAGCCGCCCGTTCTGGGAGCATTCCTATCCTGCGCTGCAGGCTGTTTTTCCTGAGCAGCTGGCCGATGTCGATTTGGACAGTTTCTATCGTGCCATCAACCGGGTTCAACCTTCCTTGATTCGTGTAGATGCCGACGAAGTGACCTACAACCTGCATGTGATCGTTCGCTTTGGGTTGGAGCTGGATCTGTTGGAGGGCAAGCTGTCGGTCGAGGAATTGCCCGAGGCCTGGCACGCCCGCTACCAGGAAAATTTGGGGGTGCATGCGTCGGACGATCGGGACGGGGTCATGCAGGATGTGCACTGGTTTTCGGGGCCGATCGGCGGCAGTTTTCAAGGCTACACGCTGGGCAACATCATGGCGTCGCAGTTTTATGCTGCGGCCGTGGCGGCCCAGCCGCAGATCGAAGCCGAGATTGCACAGGGCTCTTTTGGCACACTGCACGGCTGGCTGCGTGAGAATCTCTACCGGCATGGTGCCCGCTACACGCCCGACGAACTGCTGTTGCGCGTGACAGGGAGCGAACTGACAATTCAGCCCTACCTTGCCTATCTGCAGCGCAAATACAGCCAGTTGTACGGTACCCTGCCGGCTCTGCCATGAAAGGTCTTTTCGAGCGATTTTCGATGCGCAGAGCGCTCCAGGGGGCGGCAGCTTCTGGGGAAGATGAAGCAGCCACGCACCGGCGTGCTGTGTTGTTTTTGGTGATCTGTGTGGTTTTGTGGAGCACTTCGGGGGTCTTGATCAAGCAGTCGACGCTTCCGGCGTTGGCGCTCGTGGGTGGACGCAGCGCGGTGGCGGCGCTGGTGCTCTGGCTGTACCTGCGCCGTCCTGTCTGGGACTGGTCTGCTGCTCAGATCGGGGGGGCGGTCTCATACTGTCTGATGGTGGTCTTTTTTGTGCAGGCGACCCAGCTCACCTCGGCGGCAAATGCGATCCTTTTGCAGTATACTGCGCCGATCTGGGTTGCGCTTTTCAGCTACTGGTTTTTGGGGGAACGGCCAGGAAGGCTGGATTACGCTGCCTCCGGCGCGATTCTGGCTGGAATGGCTCTGTTTTTTGGGGAGGCGCTGACGCCAGCAGGGATGCTTGGCAATCTCCTCTCTGTGCTGGGGGGAGTTGCACTGGCCTGGATGACGCTTTTCATGCGCGCGCAAAAAAACCGATCCAGCCTGGAGACGGTGCTGCTGGGCAACCTGCTGGCGGCTGGCGTCGGGGTGCCTTTTTTGCTCACCGCCGAAGGGGTGCCCGGCGACTGGGCGATCCTCGGCTTTCTGGGTGTCTTTCAACTGGGCATCCCCTTTCTGTTTTACACCGTGGCCATTCGTTCGTTGTCGGCGATTGAGACGATCCTGATCTCCTGTTTGGAGCCGATTTTGAATCCACTGCTCGTCTTTTGGGTGGTGGGGGAACTGCCAGGTCCGCTGGCTGGGGTGGGGGGGATCGTCGTGCTGGGGGCTGTGCTGCTGCGGGGGCTCTTTTCTGTGCAGCGTTCTGCCCGCCTGCGTTCACTGTAAAAGCCAACTGCGCGCGGGTGCGGTCAAGGAGAGATTCTGTCATGAACGAGGCCAAAATTGTGGTTGTGGAAGATGAGCCGTCGCTGGTCGAGACGCTGGCCTATTCGCTGCGCAAACAAGGCTACACGCTCTTCACGGCGGGGGATGGGCGCAGAGCACTCGAAGTGGCTCGCCAGCAGCAGCCCGATCTGGTGGTGCTGGACGTCATGCTGCCGGGCATCGACGGCTTCGAGGTCTGCCGGATTTTGCGCAGAGAAATGAACGTCCCAATCCTGATGTTGACCGCCCGCAGCGAAGAGATCGACAAAATTGTCGGGCTGGAAGTTGGGGCGGACGACTACCTGACCAAGCCGTTCAGCATGCGTGAGCTGGTCGCGCGCGTCAAAGCGCTCCTGCGGCGGGTACGGATCGACCGTGAAGAGTTCGCGGCGACACCCAACCTGGCCGCCGAGCGGATGGTCTTTGACACGCTGGTCATCGATCTGAGCCGTCGCGAGGTCTCGTCCCAAGGGGTTGTCCACCATCTCAAACCCAAAGAATTCGACTTGCTGGTCTTTCTGGCGCGCAACCGTGGGATCGTGTTGAGTCGCGATCTGATCCTGGAGCGTGTCTGGGGCTGGGAATTTGATGGCGGCAGCCGAACCGTCGATGTCCACGTGCGCTGGCTGCGCGAAAAGATCGAAGCCAATCCGTCGGACCCCCAGCGGATCGTGACGGTGCGCGGGGTCGGCTATCGCTTCGAGGGAGATGTGTAGCCAGTCCGCAGAGACGATGGGAATGGCAGAGTGAATGTTTACGTAGAGTTGAACTGCTGTTAATCTGATCGTGCGATCCTTTTTTGCAACAAACGAGGGCAATTCATGTGAATCTCCTTGTGGATGATGGAGCGATGCAGCCAACAACCGTTGAATATTCCTCTCAGCTGGAAAAAATTTCTCCTGCCAGGCCCCTTTCGGCTGACCCATCGATACGGACGCACAGCCAGCCCGATGCGCTGTTGCCAGGGGGAAGGCCGCTCTCTTGGCGAAGTCTGCGCGCTACGACACGCGACCATTGGCGCTCCATGCTGGTGTTTTTTTTGAGCATGTGGCTGGTGGCCGGTGGCGTGTTCTGGTATGTTGACCTGGAAAGGGACGGCCTGGCAGCACAGCTGTTGGGAAGCCTGGGAGTGGCAGGCGGCGCTGCCTTGCTCTGGATCGGGGCATTCGACCTCAGCAGCTGGCGGATGCGCCGGCTGACCTCTGCTGTCGAGCAGATTGCCGCCGGCGATCTGAATGCCCGGGTGCCTGCGCATGGGGATGGAGACATCGGCGCACTCAGCGATGCGCTCAATCGGATGGCAGAACGGCTGCAGCGCCAGAGCCGCAAGCGCAGCCGCGAGCGTGATCGGCTCGACACTGTTTTGCAGGTCATGAACGACGGCGTGATCATGCTCAACAAGCACGGTTACGTCAGCATTCTCAACCCTGCTGCCGCACAAATTTTGAATGTCAAAGCAGAGGAGTCGCTCGACAAATCGTTTGTGCAGGTGGTCAAGGACTATCGGGTCGCTGATGTGTGGCTGGCCTGTGTCGAACACAACCTGGAGCACTCGGCCACGCTCGAATTGACCAGCGACGTCTACATCCGGGTCATCGTCACCCCCTTTCTGCGCGGCGACGCCAATGGATTTTTGGTGCTGCTTCAAGATCTCAGCCATCTGCACCGCCTGGAGACGATCCGGCGTGATTTTGTCAGCAATCTTTCGCACGAGCTGCGCACGCCTCTGGCCTCGCTCAAGGCGTTGGTCGATACATTGCGCGATGGCGCCCTCGAAGATCCCCCCGCCGCCACCCATTTTTTGGAGCGGATGGAGATCGAGGTCGACGAGATGACGCAGATGGTGCAGGAACTGCTGGAACTCTCCCGCATCGAATCGGGGCAGGTTCCGCTGCGTCTCTTTCCGACGAAGATTGCCGCCCTGGTCGAACCCATCATGGAGCGGCTGCGGCCACAGGCCGAGCGGGCCCAGCTCACACTCCAACTCTTTTTGGAGAGCAAACTGCCCGAGGTTCTGGTGGATACCGACCGGATACGCACGGTCCTGCTCAACCTGATCCACAACGCCATCAAATTTACGCCGGTGGGGGGAACCATCACTGTGCGGGCTCGCCTCTCCGCAGAGAGCCTGAAGCGTGATGGTTCTGACGTCGTTGTGATTTCAGTGACCGACAGTGGGATCGGCATTCCTGCGGAAGAGATCCCACGAATTTTTGAGCGTTTCTACAAGGCGGATCGTGCTCGCAGCGGCGGCGGCACCGGTCTGGGCCTGGCCATTGCCAAACATACCGTGCACGCCCACAACGGACAGATCTGGGTCGAAAGCACCGAACAGATTGGAAGTACATTTTTCTTTACATTGCCCCTTGTTCATATCCCTTTGCTGGATCGTTGATGTTTTGTTAAAGAAACACCTCCTCTGTTGTTAAACAAAATGGGCTACTCTGAAAAAGAAAGACCTCCTCGCAGAGGTCCAACCAGAAAAAACAGCCCCGTTGTCTTTCTGGGAGTGGCAGAGAAGTACTGTGATGCAGCAAGTTGAATCGTAGTGACTGGTATTGACAACAGATAAGGAAAAAATTTATGCGGAACTGGATGGTAACCTGCTTTTTGATGATGGCACTGATGTTGGGCGCCTGTGCAAGCCCAGAGAGTGTGCCTGCTGCGGAACCTGCCGCTGCGGAACCTGTTGCAGAGCCTGCCGCTGTGGAGGAACCTGCCGCTGAGGCTGCTGCGGAACCTGCTGCGGAGGCTGCGGCTGCGGGTGGGGTGCTGCCCGAGGTGAACCCGCTGGCTGTGAGCGGCGACATCATCGTGGCTGGGAGCTCGACGGTCTACCCGCTGACCGAGCGGATGGCGGAGCGTTTTATCGAAGAGGGGTATGCTGGGAACAT
>CAIOHJ010000374.1 GCA_903858085.1 uncultured Chloroflexota bacterium | reverse complement strand
GTGATGGTAGAGCGGGGGGGCTACGCTTCGGTCCAGGAGCTGGCCGCGGCGTACGTCGCAGGCCAGCCGGTGGCGGCGGTCGACGAGGCAGCTGCGTGGCTGGGGCTGGGGCTGGCGAGCGTCGCCCATCTGCTGGCACCGGAGGCGATCCTCATCGGCGGCAGTGCAGTGCTGCTCGGACAGCGGTATCTGGCCAGGGTGGCGCAGGTATTTGAGCAGCACACGCTGCCCTCGCACCGCCAGATTCCGCTGGTGTTCACCCAACTGGGCGCTGACAGCGGCCTGGTGGGCGCAGGGCTGGTGGCTTTGGAAAGCTAGGGGAGGCTCCCCCAGCGGTTCAACGTCTTGGCACAGCGCTTCCTGGTATCGTTGTGAGTCGTATTGTGCAGATCGTTCGGTTATCGCGTTCAAATGTTCTTTACAGGAGACCACTTTTATGTCAGAGCAACCTACACGACAGTTGAGTCGGCGCGGCTTTCTGCAGATGGTCGGCATGGGCGGCGCTGCCATGGCCCTGGCGGCCTGCGCTGTCCCGGTCGCACCAGCGCCGGCTGGCCAGCCGGCGGCAGAAAGCGGCCAGGCCTTCCTCAACTACTGGACAGGCTGGAGCGGCTTTGAATTTGACGAACTGCAGAAGCTGGTCGACAAATTCAACGCCGAGCACACGGATCAGATCTTCGTCAACATGACGACGGTCTTTGGCCAGTACGAAAAGGTGTTGACTGCGATCGCCGGCGGCAACCCGCCCGACGTTGTCTCGGCGGTCTGGCTGCGCGAGCTGGTGTCAATGGCAGCGCGCGGTGGGCTGCAGCCGGTCACCCAGTACGCCGAAGCTGCTGCCATCGACGGCTCCGAATACTTCCCGCAGTTTTGGGATGCCTGGTGGCACAACGAAGAGCTCTGGGGGCTGATGGTGACCTCCAACTCGCAGGTGGTGGCCTACCAGCCGGCGCTCTTGGCAGAAGTGGGTGCGGACCCGGCCAACCCGCCGAAGAGCAGCGCCGAGCTCGACGCCCTTGCGCAGAGCCTCGAAAAAATGGATGCCGACGGCAACATCGAGCGTGTCGGCCTGTTGCCTGCCGGCCTGACCTGGTGGGGCCGCGTCTTTGGTGGCAGCTTCTACGATGCGGCCAACCAGAAGATCACCGCCAACGACCCCAAGGTGGTTGCCGCGTTGGAATGGGAAGCCTCCTTCCGTCAGCGGCTGAGCCCGGAGAAGGTGGCAGCCTTCCAGAGCGGGTTCGGCGACTACATGAGCACACAAAACTCCTTCTTTGTCGGCAAAGAGGCCATGACGCAGGTTGGCGAGTGGTTCATCCAGTTCCAGAAAAAATTCGCCCCCGACCTGGTGATGGAATTCATGCCCGCCCCCTACCCGGACGGCGGCAACGACAACACCACCACCTTTGATGGCAGCGTCTTCACGATCCCAGCTGGGGTCCAGGCCCCCGACGCGTCGTGGGAATTCATCCGCTGGTTGAGCGAAGCCGAGAACATGGGCGAATTCTGCTACAACATCCAGAACGTGCCGCCCAAGCTGGCACCTGCTTCGGAGGAGCGCTTTGTCAGCGACCCCCGCTTCCAGCTGGCGGTCAACCTGCTCAACGGCCCGCACGCCTTTGGCCCGGACAAGATGCCGGTCAACAGCCTGCTCTACTCGCGGCTGGCCGAGGCAGAGAGTGCGGTCTTCAACGGCCAGATGAGCGCGCAGGAAGCGCTCGACCAGGTCGCCTCTGAGGTGCAGGCGGAACTGGACAAAGTGCTGCAGCGCGGCTGAGCCCCTGGGCTCTCAACCTGGGACAGGCTTGCTTGCAGGCCTGTCCCAGCCCTACAGAGGATGGACGATGGCAGTAGCAACCAAATCGCACACCGCACGCTGGGACGCCGGCAAAACGCGTTCTTTGTTGACCGGGCTGGCTTTCATTTCACCGGCGATCGCCGGTTTTTTGCTCTTTGCTGCCTGGCCGATTTTCCAGTCGTTTTACTATAGCTTTACCGACTACAACATCTTTCAACCCCCCTACTGGATCGGGCTGCAGAACTACCAGGATCTGGTGAGCGACCGGGTCTACGGGATCGCCCTGCGCAATACCCTCTACATGGTGCTGATCGGCCTTCCGGTCCATCTGCTCTTCGACTTTTTGATGGCGTTGCTCCTGGCTACCCGCATCCGCGGCCTGTCGATCTACCGTACCATTTTTTATCTGCCTTCGATCACGCCTGTGGTTGCCTCGACCATCGTCTGGCTCTGGCTGTTCAACGGCCAGTACGGCGTGCTCAACGAGATCGTCAGCCTCTTTGGCTTCTCCAAAATTGGCTGGCTGACCGACCCTGCCTTCACCAAGCCTTCGTTGATTTTTATGGGGATGTGGTTTGGCGGCAACACGATCCTGATCTACCTGGCCGGGCTGCGCGATGTGCCGACCTCGCTGTTGGAGGCCGCCGAACTGGACGGCGCCAACGCGCTGCGCAAGACCTGGCATGTCACCCTGCCCATGATCAGCCCGGTCATTTTTTACACGCTGATCATCAACGTGATCGGCTATTTCCAGTACTTCACCGAAGCATGGGTGCTGACGGCGACCCGCGACGGGGCTGCCGGCGGACCCCTCAACTCGATGCTCTTTTATGCCATGTATCTCTACCAGTCGGCGTTTCAACAGTTCAAGATGGGCTATGCCAGCGCGCAAGCCTGGGTGCTCTTTGCTGTCGTTCTGCTGGCTACCGGGCTGCTCTTTCGTTTCTCCGGCTGGGTCTACTACCGTTCTGAGGAATAAACCATGCATGCGAGCGACACTTTTTCCACGGCTTCTGCAGGCGGGCCGGGCGGGCTGCGCAGCCGCCGCAACCAGGAACGGCTGGGCCAGGCCCTGGCCTATCTGATCTGCACGTTGGTCGCGCTGGCGTTCGTCTTCCCGCTCTACTGGATGGTCAGCACCGCGTTGAAAACGGACGCTGAAATTTTTTTGGTGCCCCCCAGCCTCTTTCCGGCTGACCCGCAGTGGCAGAACTTTGCTGCCTCGACCGAATATATTCCCTTTTGGCAGTATATGGTCAACACCCTGCTGATCTGCGTGCTGGCCATCGTCGGCACAGTCACCTCCTGCTCGCTGATCGCCTATGGGTTTGCCCGGGTACGCTGGCCCGGGCGCAACGGAGTGTTTATTGTCTACCTGAGCACGATCATGCTCCCTGCCCAGGTCACCATGATCCCGCTGTACATCGTCTTCCGTCAGATCGGGTGGATCGGCACGATCTGGCCGCTGGTCGTGCCCGCTTTTTTCGGCAACGCGCTCTACGTCTTTCTGTTGCGCCAATTTTTTATGACGATCCCCAACGAACTGACCGACGCCGCCCGCATCGACGGGGCCAGCGAGCTGGGAATTTTTCGCCGGATCATGCTGCCGCTGCTCAAGCCGGCGCTGGCCACCGTGGCGCTTTTCACCTTCGTGGCCACCTACCGCGATTTTTTGGGCCCGCTGATCTACCTGACCGAACAGAACCAGTGGACAATTTCGTTGGGATTGAAGATGTTTCAAAATATGTACGGGGCCCAGTGGCAGCTGATGATGGCGGCCGCAACGCTGACCATGATCCCGACGGTCATTTTGTTTTTTCTCACCCAGCGTACCTTTATCGAAGGCATCGCGCTGACTGGCATCAAAGGATAGAAAGGGTCTGTTATGCAACGAGTACGGGTTGCCGTCATCGGTGCCGGCGGGATCGGTGCCACCCACCTGCGGGCCTATGCGGCCTGGCCAGAGCTCTGTACGGTGGCTGGTGTCGCCGACATCGATCGGACAGCGGCAGAGGCGACAGCGGCGCCGTACGGGGCTCTGCCGCTCTTCACCGATCCCATTGAACTGCTGGATCTCCTTCGGCCAGATGCGGTCAGCATCTGCACCCCCCCGCGGGAACACCTGCCGCTGGCCAGGGCGGCAGCGCAGCGGGGGATCGCCTGCCTGTGCGAAAAACCGCCTGCGCGCACCGTCGCCGAGGCGGAGGCGATCGTCTCCGCCTTTGCCGAGTCTGGCGCCCTGCTCCAATTTGCTTTCTGCCATCGCTTTCATGAACCGCTCCGTCAGGTCCAGGCCTTGATCGCAGAGGGCAAGCTGGGCAAGGTCATCCAGATCTACAACCGGTTCGGTTTTCGCTTCGACCGCGCGGCGACTTCTTGGTTCACAAATGCTGAACTGGCGGGGGGCGGTGTGTTGATCGATACCCTGGTGCACAGCCTCGATCTCTTCCGTGTGCTGGCGGGGGAGATTGTGCGGGTGGACGCTGCGGTGTCGACCACCCTGCCCGTGGCCGTCGAAGACAGCGCCTCGCTCCAGGTGGTCAGTGCCAGCGGGGTGATCGGCTCGTTGAACTGCAGCTGGGTCACACCGGTCTCGGAGGCAGAAATCCGCGTCTGGGGCAGCGAAGGCGAAGCGGTGATCGACTATGCTGCGCCCGACGGCGCCCGCTATCGACTGGCCGGGCAGGAAGCGTGGACGGTGCTTCCCTTTGAGGGGCCCGACCGCTTTGTGCTGCAGGCTGAACATTTTTTGACCTCTGTCCGCAGCGGTCGGCAGCCAGCCGTCGGGGCTGCCGACGGCATTGCCGTCATGCGGGCCATTGAGTCTGCCTACCGTTCGACAGCCAGCCAGCCAAGAGGAGACAAAGCATGAAACTCAGTATCAGCATGTGGAGTGTCGTGTCGGCGGTGCGCCAGAAGCGCATCGACCTGCCAGGGTTTATTGAATTTGCGGCCCGCCAACAAGAAAATGGGGCGCGCGGGGTCGAACTGCTCGACTATTTCTGGACCGACCCAGCCACCGAGATCGCCAAGGTCAGCCGTCAGATCGGGGCTGCAGGTCTGGAACTGGCGGTCTATTCGATCGGCAATGACTTTTTCCAGCCGGAACGGGGAGCGTGGGAAAAGCAGCTGGAGTCTTTGAAAACGGGGGTGGAGGTGGCCGACCGGCTGGGTGTGCGCACACTGCGCGTCTTCAGCGGCAATGCCAAACCTGGCTACGCGTTTGAAGATGGGCTTGCCTGGATCGTGGAGGGGCTGGCGCAAGGGGCGGAATATGCCGCCCGCTACCATGTGACGCTGGCTCTGGAGAACCATGGGCTGATGGCAGGGCGCAGCGACCAGGTGCGCCAGGTGATCGACGCCGTAGGCTCCACGTCCCTACGGGCCAACATCGACACCGGCAATTTCCTGCTGGTCAACCAGAACCCAACCGAGGCAGCGCGCGACCTGGCACCCCTCGCAGCCCTGGTCCACCTCAAAGATTTCCGCCCAGCTCGACCGGACGAGACCGAACATATTTACAAGGCCCTGGACGGTCTCCCCTTCACCGGAGCAGTCGTCGGCCAGGGAGCGGTTGACCTGCCGGCGATCGTCGGGCTGCTCGACGCCGCCGGCTACACCGGCTGGCTCTCGCTCGAATACGAAGGGGGCGAAGACCCGCTGACCGTCGGCGTTCCCCAGAGCCTGCAGGCCGCGCAGAAGCTGCTGCGCTGAGCAAGGGCGCTCCCGTTCTCCGCCCCAGAGAGCCCCTCTGGGGCGGAGCCACACCAAAGACCCAAGATGCACCCAGAAAACTTGGGGCGGCCCGCAGCGCCGCCGACGGTCAATCCTGGCCCAATTCTTTGGCCAGGTCGTACCGGTAGTTGGAGTGTATCAGCTGGCGGATGGTTTCGATGCTGATGTTCTCGACGATCGAGTGGTGGATCAAGTAGGCGCGAAGCCGTTGCAGCGACCAGCGGGTAAAATGCAGCCCCAACGCACGCGGGCTGGTGTGCGCCAAGGAGATGATCTGATCCCGTTGAGCGTCTGTGAAGACCGGCGGGCGCCCCGGGGATTTGCCGCTGCGCAAACCATCCACCCCATAGCGGTTGAAACGATGGATCCATTTGCGCACATTGATCGGGTGCAGCTGGATCTCCTGGCTGATTTCAGGGACCCGTTTGCCAGCCGCCGAGAGCACGATGATCTGGAGCCGGCTGAACGGCAGATCCTCTTCCGGCTGGCTCAGGTGCGTTTCAATCGCCCTGCGTTCGTGCTGTTTCAATTTGCGGGTGTACAGCGCCATCGCTCGATCCTTTCGGGTTGTTTGACACAAAAACAGCCTGCACAACTGCTGTGTGCAACGCATCTTCCGCTCTTCCCAGCATACACGCAGCCAAGGTAGCTGGGATCGGATAAATGTTGTATTTTTTGTGCAAAAAAGGATCAGCAGGGAGAGGGGTTAGAGCTGGAAGTTTCGGCCGTTGTCGGCCACAATCTTTTGTCGATAGTTGGTGACGTAGTTCAGCAGTTTCTCGTGCAAGGCTTTCCAGCCAGGGCTGTGTAGAATGGTCTCAAGTTTGGCTTTGCTCTCTACTGCGCCGAGGGTCAGCATTTGCGGTCCTTTGCCGTACATGGTATACAGAACTTCGCTCGGCTCGATGCCGAGCTGCATGAGGCGTGGGGCAAATTCCCGCACGACGAACTCGGAAAAATCTTGTTCGCGCCCCATCTTGATGTCCCATTGCAGCAGTAAGCGGACCATAACGTCTCGATCTGAACGTCTCAATCTGAACGTCTCAATATGAACGTCTTTGAAGCCAACACAAAATGAGTACAGCCCGTCAGCTGCAAGATACCAGAAGCAGGGGGGAAACGCAACTTTTTCTGGGGGTGTGGGTTTGCTTGGCGTCCAAGGCAGGGTGGGTGTTGTCGGGGGGGATGCTGCTCTGGCTGCTGGGGGGGGCCCTGACGGTGGCCGCTGCGCCAGCCCCCCAGGCAGATACCCCAGCCGGGGCGATTCTGCTGCCAGTGCTCGTGCCTGCTGCCCCTGCCTCTGTGACCCTGCACACCCATCGGGCTACGGTGGCTGTCGTCGGTCAGGACGATCCCCTGCTGCAGCTGGCGGCTACCTACACAGTGCACAATGAAACTGCGCAGGCGCTGCGGTTTCAGGTACGCCTGGTGGATGCTGGCGGCAGAGCGGCTGTGGCGCAGGCGGGCGTGCCGCTTGCGCTGGAGCAGACCGCAGAGGGGCTGTCGGCGGCTGTCGACCTCCCAGCGGGCGGTGCGGTCGTGTTGAGCCTGGATGCCACCTTTTCCCTGGCAGAGGCGATCTTGCTGCGTGTCGAATACCCAACGTCTTTGTTGCGTCAGTGGCCTGGCCAACGCAGCACACGGGTCGAGGTGGTGCCGGGGACATCGGTCGACAGCTGGCTGCAGGTTGAGCCTGCTTCCTGGCAGTATACGCCGTTGAGCGAAGATCTGCGGCTGGAGTGGCTGTTTGAGGGGGAACTGCCCGCCCGCCTCCTCTTTTTGGGGGTGCTCCCCTCTGCCCAGCGCTCCCTGGACTCGCTTCACGCCAGCGCCTTCGAGGGGACGGCCGAGGTTCCTGCCTCGCTGGCGGCCCGGTATCGTCGGCTGGCCACTGCCGCTGCTGCACTGGGCGTGCCGGAGGTGCAGGACCGTTTTGTGGCCCAGGCGGCTGCGGTCTACGGTGAAGGGATCCGACAGGCCCAGGAGCGGGGCAGGCCGGTCAACGAATATGCGATCCTGCACGCCGGGCTGGCTGCCCTCTACCGTGAACGTGCTGCCCAGAGCAACGACCCCAACGACGCCCGCATGCTGGTGGCCGAGATCGAACGTGCGCTGCAGGGGATTGGGGCCGAAGATCTGCGCCGTGCCGAGCTGCAGCAGTGGCAGGCCGAGGGGCTGCGTCTGCTGCTGACCGGCCTGCGTCGCGCCGGGGATCTCTCGGGGGCCCTGGCACTGCTCGACCAGCTCGACACTGCCGAGAGGGGAGAGAGCCAGCTGTTTGCCCAGGAACGCCAGGCGTTGCTCCAACAGCTGGCCATTCAGCTGGTCGAAGCAGGGGATCGGACAGCCGCATTGGAGCTGGCAGGCGAACGCATGGCGGATCCGGCTTTGCTGCCGCCCGCCGAGTATCGCAACCTGTTTGCCCGTTGGACCATTTCGGCGACGTTGTCGGCGAACGGAGTGGCGGTGCTGGCGGAAGTTGTGCTGCAAGCGGAGCAGGCTGCTGCGGCCCAGGCCGCGTTGGCGGCGGTCGTCGCCAGTTGGGAGACGCTGGCACAAGGCGATCGCTCGCCCAGGCTGCATGCACTCCCCTCTGGGGAGGGGCAGGGCGGGCTGTCGCTCTTCATCCCGGCTGGGCAGAGCGGTTCGGCGCTGGCCAACCGTTTGCCCGCTGGCGCCGACTGGGCCCTGCTGCGCCAGCTGCTTGGCCAGCTGGGCCCACAAATGCGCACCCGGGTGGAGGGCTTCCGGCAGCAGATCGAAGTCGAACAGCCGCTGGATCTGCGGGCAGTGGGGGAGCAGTGGGAGCGGATCGCAGCCGAGCTGGATCGTCAGGCGAAGGAGCTGGTGCAGGCGGCGACCCAGACGACGGCGACGCTGCAAGAAGCCCAGGAGTGGCGTCTGCGCGCTGCCAATCAGCAGGCCACTGCGCAGGCCTGGCGCAGCCTGGCCCAAAACAGCCAGGTGGTGGTCTCATTGGCTGTGCCGGATGCACCTTCGGCCCGCACCTGGCTGGTGACCCCCGTCAGCCCGCCGCAGCTGCTCCACCTCCAGGTCGAAGCGGTCAGCCAGACCCGGCTGCTGTTGGGGATTTTTGTGTTGCTGGGCTCGCTGCTTGTCGGCAGCACCTTGTTGTGGCGGTTGATCTGACCCGTGTGCGCATGACACAGATTCAGGGCACGTTCTCCCCTTCAAGGCGGTACAACGTCTACTTTCAGGATGGCCACTGGCTGACCGCCCTCCTGACAGCGCTGCTGTATCTGATCCTGGCGGCCGCACTCGACGCCGCTGGCCATGTCGCCTCGCTGGCGCTGCTCATCCCGGTGGCAGCAGGCGCCTATCTGCTCGGCCTGTTGATGTCGTTCAGCCGATTTGATGGTTTTTTTGCCCTTTCCCACAGCCTGTTTGTCGGGCTGGCCTGGATTCTTTATTTGCTGGCCTGGGCTGTGCCTGCGGCGCAGGTCAAGCCTTTTTTGGACAACAGCCCCATCAGCGAGCTGCAGGCCCGTGTCTACTTTGTGTTGTTGCGCCTGCTGGACTGGATCGAGGCTGCGCTCAACCGGTCGGCCAGCGCCGACAACTATGTCTTCATCTTTGAGATCGCTTTTCTGGTCTGGTGGCTGGCCTATCTGGGGGTCTGGTCGATCTTTCGCTACGGCTATACCTGGCGCGCTGTGGTGCCAGCCGGGGGGGTGTTGCTGATCAACACCTACTATGCACCCCGTCCGACCCTTGGTTTTTTGGTGGTGTTCGTGCTGGTGGCGCTGGTGCTGCTTGTGCGCACCCATCTGGCCGAGGAGCAGCTGCGCTGGCGCGAGCAACGTATCTATTTTCAGCCCGAGATTGTCTGGGACTTTTTGCGCAACGGCCTGCTGCTCAGCGTCTTGTTGGTGCTTGCTGCCTGGCTGTTGCCCGGGCTAGGCCGCAGCGCCCAGGTACGTTCCCTCCTGCAGCCGGTCAACTCGACCTGGGCAACCACCACTGAGGCTGTGCAGCGGCTTTACCAGGGGCTCAACCGCCAGCCAACAGACCGAGCGCCCACGTTTGGCAGCTCGCTGACTCTGGGGGGCGAGCGCACCGTCACCGACACCCCGCTCTTTCAGGCCCAGACTGGGCAGGCGCGCTACTGGCGCGCCGTCGCCTTTGACACCTACCGCACCGGGCGGTGGGTCAACACCGCCAGTGAAAGCCGTTCTTTTGCAGCGGGCGAGATTCTCCCGATCGCCAGCTGGCGGGCCCGCACTGCGATCAGCCAGACGATCACCCTGCTTGCCCCGGCTGGCAGGGTGCTTTTGGGGATGCCAGAAGTGGCTCAGTCGACCTTGGATCTGGAAGCCACGGTGCGGGTGCAGGCTGGCGCCAGCGTCATCCCGGCCGCCGGGTCAACGGACGGGCCGGTCGAATTCACCATCGTTCGCTCCCGCCGTGAGCTGGACAACGGCGACCGATACACGGTGGTCAGCGCTGCTGCCCAGCCCACCATGCTGGATCTGCAGGCGGCTGGCCAGATGTACCCGCCCGCAATCAGCACCTCTTTTCTGCAGCTTCCCGACGATTTCTCGCCTGCCGTTGCCGAGCTGGCACGGCAGTTGACCGCCAGTGCAACCACTCCCTACGCCCAGGCCAAGGCGATCGAAGGCTATCTGCGGACGCTCCCCTACAACGACGCCATCCCCGCCCCACCTGCCGGGCGTGACCCGCTCGAATACTTTCTCTTCGATCTGCGGCAGGGCTACTGCGATTACTATGCCACGGCCATGGCGACGATGCTGCGCGTGGTCGGGGTACCGGCGCGCGCGGTCAGCGGCTATGCAGAAGGAACCTTCGACCCTGAGCAGGGGCTGTACCTGGTGACCGAACGAGACGCCCACACCTGGGTGGAGGTCTTTTTCCCCGAATATGGCTGGATCGAGTTCGAACCGACTGCTGGGGAGAGCTCGTTGGAGCGACCGAGCGGTGTGGCGCAGCCCGACGTCGGCGGGCAACTGCCGACACCGACGGTCGCCGCTGACAGGAGCGTGCCGACCCCTGCGCCGACCGAGCCACAGCTCCCCCCGACGTTTACCGGGGAGGAGCTGCTGGATGGCGTCCAGCCCACCGCAACGAGCCCCCAGGTCAGCTGGCTGCTGACGCTGCTGGCGCTGGCCATCGCTGTGCCAGTAGGCCTCCTCTTGATCTGGCGGGTCCGCAGCAGCGGCCCGACGGTGTTTACCGCAGAGCTGCCTTTGGTGCTCTACGAACGGCTGGAGCGCTGGTCAAAGCGTCTTGGGCTGCCGATGCAGCCGACGGCCACGCCCAACGAGCATGCCCGTGCCCTTGCGGGTCTTTGGCCGGCAGCCGAGCCCCTTGTCCAAGAAGTCACCGCTGCCTACGTCCGTTTCCGCTTTGGCGGTGGGCAGGGCGAAACCGACCAGACAGGGACGCTGCTCTGGCAACGCTGGCAGACCCTGGAAGCCCTCTTCTGGAAAGCCTGGTGGCAGAGATGGCAGCAGAGATGGCAGCAGCGTCTGCGGCATTGGGGTCGGGGTGTCAGGCGGTGAGAAGGGCAGGAACCGAGTTGTTGTGCAAACTCGGTTCCTACATCCCAAGAAGCGGGCGCGTTGAGGAAGCACCCCCCACCGAATTGTGGCCTGCACAGTCCGGCAGAGCGTGCCCCGAATACAACGAGTTATTTTTCCACAATCGTGATCGAGTCGATCGTATCTTCCAGCGTCAGCTCGGCCAACAGTGCATTCCCTTCGACAATCAACCCAAAGAAACTGTAGGTGTCGTTGGAATCGGCCGGCGGCGCAGCCAGCGCCAGGAAGAGCTGGCTGCCGCTGGCAACGATGCTGCCGTCGGCGTCCTGCGTCAGGGCACGGTAGGCGATCGAACCTGCGGCTGGCACCAGCGGCAGGCTGACCTCTGGTTTGAACCCGTAGCCAACGTCGTTGTTGGGGTCGTTGTCGGGGGAGCCGATCACGACCAGCTGTTCTGGGTTGACGTCGTTGACCGGTGTGTTGTCGAAGAAACCTAGATTGGCCAGCACCACAAAGTTGTTGACAGCCACCGGCGCGTCGTCGTCGTAGAGCTCGGCCACCAGTTCGCCCTTGGAGGTGCGGATCACCGCCGTGTAGCTCTTGGCGGTGTCGATCACCAGCGCAGGCTCGGCGTTGAAATAGTTGGCCTTTTCGGTGCCCGGCACCTCTGCCAGCGGACGGTCACCGCTGAGCTGGGTCGGTGGGAAGGGGGTCGGTGTGGGCGGCAGCGGGGTGGGGGTGGGCAGCAGGCTGGCCTCTCCCTCCTCGATGACGATTGTCTCGATGCGGTCGCCCAGGGTGGCCCCGTCGGCGGCAGGGTCGCGCAGGGTGATCTGGCTGAGCACTGCGTCCCCTTCCAGCACTTCGCCAAAGATGGTATGGTTGCCGTCCAGCCAAGGTGTGGGGGCAAAGGTGATGAAGAACTGGCTGCCGTTGGTGTTGGGCCCGGCATTGGCCATGGCCAGCAGCCCACGACGGTCAAAGCTGCCCCCTGGCCAGATTTCGTCGGCAAAACTGTAGCCAGGACCTCCCATCCCGGTCCCGGTCGGGTCGCCCGCCTGCGCCATGAAATCGGCGAGCACCCGGTGGAAGGTGGTGTTGTCGTAGAACCCCTCGCGGGCCAGAAAGACGAAATTGTTGACCGTGACCGGTGCCCGGTCAGCAAAGAGCTGTACCTTGATCTCGCCTCGTTCGGTTTTGATCGTCGCATAGTAGTAGGTCGACGGGTCGATCGTCAGTTCTGGGGCCGCGCTGTACATCCCCTCACGGCCAGCGACAGCCGGGTCCACCGTGGCTGCTGCGTTGGCAGCCTCCCCGGGGGCAGCGTCGGTCGCTGCAGCTTCCTCGGGGGCGGCTTCGGTCGCACCCTCCTCTGGAGGAGGAGCTGTCTCGCTGGCTGCTGCGCTTTCTGCTGTGTTCTCTGCCGCAGGGGCACTGAGCCCGCTGCAGGCAGCGGTTGCGAAGGTGAGCAGGCCCAGCGCCAGCACCAGGCCAGCCAGCCGCTGCCAGCGAGCGTGAATGAACTTGTTCATGAATCTCTCCTGTATCTCTGATCTGCAGCGGTCAGGCTGCAGAGAAAATTGCCGCAGGCAGCGGATTGCATGCCACCTACGGTGTTGAATAGATTGTGACGTCTCTGCAGCCGCCACTGGGTTTGGCTCATCAAGCATCCGTCACATCGATCGCATCCCGGCCGCCGTAGATCGTCCACCAAGGCTGTGCCCCATGGGCGATTACCCGGTTGAGCGCGGTGATGTTTTGCACCCCGCGATCTTCCAGCCAGTCGACCAGAGCATCGAACCCCTGACGGGCAAAGATCGGAATTCCATCCTGCCAGGTGGCCCGGCCGCAGAGCACACCCGAAAAAGGCGTGCCAGCTTCGGCGGCCAGTTCCAGAGTTTCCCGAAAGACTTCGTCGCTGACGCCTGCGCTCAGATAGAGGAACGGTTTTTGGGCGGCACTGGCGGTTTCTTGAAAGATGGCCAGCGCCTCGGCCCGGCTGTAGGCGGCAGTGCCTTTGAAGGCAGCCGTGCCCGCCACATAACTCATGGTCACCGGCACCTCGACCTTGAGCACGTCGACCCCATACTCTGGCTTGGAAAATTCAGCCATGTAGGCCTTGACCAACGCCGGTCTGGCCTGGGCAAACGCGACCCCTTTGGGGTCGCCCAGCGTGTCGTCGTAGCCCAGGGGTTCCAGGAAGAAGGGCACATCCTCTGCCCGGCATTCGCTGCCGACGCGCTCGACAAACGCTTGTTTGGCCCCGTTGATCTGTGCAGGATGGTTGGGGTTGTAGTAGACCAGCACTTTGATCGCCGTAGCACCCGCTGCCACCAGCCGGCGGACACTCCAGCCGGCTGTGAGATCCGGCATGCGGCTGTCGTCGTTCGTGTCGTAGCCGGTCTTTTCATAGGCCAGCAAAACACCGGTGCCGGCAGCCCGCACCGCCGCCGCCGGCAATCCATATTCGGGGTCGAGCAAGATCGCACTGGCATGTCGGGTCAGCACCTGGCTGACCGCAGTTTTGAACTGGACCATCTCCTCTGTGGAGACAGGAGCGCCCTCACGCGCTTTGCTGATCGCTTTCTGCAGCGAGCCCCGCTGGTCCATCGCGGCCGCTGCGATGATGCCGTCGGCGCCAGCACAGCGGTGGAGGCCAGCCCATTTGCCTTTGCTGATTGTTACCTTGTTCACGCAGCTCTCTCCTTGCTTTTGATGCGCTGCTCGACGTGTAGCCGTCGACAGGGCAGCGGGGTGGCTCAGTCTGACTGTGTGCGGTCGGCGGCCAGACTGTATAGAGGCCAAAGGTCAACAGACGCTGTCGATCACACTGCCCAGAATGTCGACGATCTGGTCCACTTCCTCTGCGTTGATCACCAACGGCGGCGAGCAGGCAAGGGTTGCACCGACGTTGCGCAGCCGCAGCCCGCGCGCCAGACAGGCATTGTAGATGGCCAGCGCCTTGGGAATGTCGGCTTCTCGGCTCTCTTTGTCTTTGACGATTTCGACCCCACACAGCAAGCCGCGCCCCCGCACCTCGCCTATAATCGGGAATTCCAACAGCTTGTGCAAGCCTGTCTTGAGCCGTTCCCCCATCTGCTGGCTGTTGGCCAGCAGATTCTCGCGTTCGAGGATCTCGAGGTTTTTGAGCCCGACTGCGCAGGCAGCGGCATGGCCTGAATAGGTAAACCCATGCATCCAGATCTCCTGCGGCTGTGCACTGTCGATCGTCTCCCGAATGGCGTCCGAGATCTGCATCCCTCCCAGCGGCAAATACCCGCTGGTAATTCCTTTGGCAAAGGTCAGGATGTCAGGCCGCAGATGCCAGTGGTGCTCGCCAAACCAAAGCCCGGTCCTGCCAAACCCACAGATCACCTCGTCGACGATCAGCAGCACGGCGTAGCGGTCGCAGAGGGCCCGCACACGCGGAAAATAGTCGTCGGGTGGCACAATCACACCACCGACACCCTGGATCGGCTCGACGATGAAGGCTGCGACCGTCTCTGGGCCCTGGCGCAGGATCTCTTCCTCGAGTGCACGTGCGGCGGCCTGGCCGACTGTCTCACCCGGCTGCAGATCGCCGGTGTAGCGATAGGGATTGGGGGCTGGGATGTGCGAAAAACCGGCGGCCAGCGGGCCAAACATCGGGTGGTAGCGCGGGATCCCGGTGGCTGCGGTTGCGGCCACCGTGATCCCGTGATAGCCAGCCTGCCGCGAGATAATTTTGAATTTTTCCGGCTGGCCCTGCCGGTGCCAGTAATAGCGCACCGTCTTGAAGGCCGAATCGTTGGCCTCCGAACCGCCCGACGTGAAAAAGGTCGTGTTGAGGGACGGATGCGCCATCCCAGCCATTCGATAGGCCAACTCGGCAGCCGGCGGTGTCGTCATGCCCGCAAAATTGGAGGTGAAGGCCAGCTTGCGCATCTGCGCGGCCGCAACCTCTGGGAGTTCCTGGTTTCCGTACCCGATGTTGACATTCCACAGCCCAGCCATGCCATCCAGCACACGGCGTCCGTCTGTGGTGTAGATCCAGACCCCTTCGGCTCGTTCGACCACCAGCGGATTGACCAGTTGGGCAGGGTGGTGCAGCGGGTGAAGATGCCTGCGGTCGTGTTCGACCAGGGTGGCATGGTCCAAGAGTGCTTCGATCATGATCTGTGCTCCTTATGAACTGGCGGCTTGGGCCGACAATAGATCCATGCGTTAGATCCATGCGTTGGATTATACATCAGCTCTATGCCGGGGCGGGGGCCGCTCCGCTGGCAGGCGCGTTCAAAAGGTGATCGACAGCCCGCCATCTACGACCAGGGTATGGCCGGTGATGTAGGTGCAGCGGTCGGAAGCCAGGAAGTGGACCGCCGCTGCGATTTCGGCTGGCTGTGCAGCGCGCGCCAGTGGGATGCGGCGGCGGCGCACGTAGATCTCCTGGAAGTCGGGGCTCTCCAGTTCGTTGACGCCTTCCACGATCGACATCGGCGTGTCGACAAAGCCGGGCGCCACGCTGTTGACCAGGATGCCGTGCGGCGCCCATTCGACTGCCAGGCAGCGTGTCAGTTGGTCGACAGCCCCTTTGGCAGTGTTGTAGTGGCTGGCCTGCGCCATCCCCAGAAAGGCGTTGACCGAGGAGATGTTGACGATCCGCCCTCCCTCCCCTTGTGCCACCATCACCTGCCCGGCGGCACGGGCACAATGCAAGGCCCCGTAGAAGAGGACGTCGAACGCACGCTGCCATTCTGCAAAGGGGGTCGTCAAGGCGTCGGCATTGTAGAAGATTCCGGCGTTGTTGACCAGGATGTCGAGGCGGCCGTAGCGTTCGACCGCGGCTGCGACCATTTGTGCGCCGTCCGCCGTCACGTCTGCCGCCACAAAACAGGCTTCGCCCCCCTGGGAACGCAACGCAGCGGCGGTTTCGCTGCCGGCACTGCCCGCCAGGTCCGCCACCACCACGGCTGCGCCGTCTCCAGCCAGGAGCTCGGCCACTGCCCGCCCAATGCCGCGTGCCCCGCCCGTCACCACGGCAACCTTCCCTTGCATGCTTCTCATCGGTGTACCTGCCCATCGTATGTAATCTGCGACACCTGGTCGCGACCTGTGTACAAGACTGTCGTCACCGTCGTCTCCAAGGCTGCACCCGGCTCCAGGCGGCTGGCTGTACCCTGGGCCACCGCATCTTCGAGACGATAGGGATAGCCGGTGCAGGGTTCGAGCAGGGTGGTGTAGAGGCCGCGCCAGCCGCCATAGGCGCCGAAAACCCAGACAGTGCGAAAGAGTGCCGGGTCAAAGGCCAGGCCAAAGCCATAGCCGGCGTTGCAATGGGTCAGCGCACACCAACCGGCACTGAGTTCTGTGGCGTAGTAAAAATCGCAGGTCGCCGCCGAAGCAGGTGGCACTGCCCGCATGTCGACCATTTCTCCCTGGGCGCCGCGCGCCTGCGGCCAGAGAAAAGGGGTGTTGTCCAGCCGGGCGTTGAAGGGGGGCTGCGGGTAGACCGTGCCTGCGGGCAGGTCGATGCGGGCGCTGGACGAAACCCGGAGTGCAGGATGCAGCTTCCACAAAAAATCGAGCGGCTGGGGCCCGCCGTTGTAGAGCCGGTAGTGGGTCGTGTAGTAGGGACGATCCCCCTCCAGCGTGATCCAGCGTTCGACGGTTGTGTTGGTCGCCACCCCGGCACGCCAGAGCCGCACGGTCACCCGGTTGGGGGTCTGTTCGGCCACCTCCCAGCCAAACGGCATTGCCCACCATTCGCCGTGGTCTGGGTAGGTTTCCCCCGCCAGCATGGCGGGGGCATCGTTGGGAAAGAGCTCGTCCCATCCTCCGCAGAACCAGTCGTCGTAGGCGGCCCCGTAGTGGGCTGGCCGAAGTTCGACACGCGGGTTTTGCCAAAAAATTTCGCAGTCGACACTTTTGTAGAAGAGCGACCAGAGTTTGCCGCCCAGTTCGGGCAGCAGCACCAGCCGCAGGTGGCTGTTTTCAAGCACAAGGGCACGCAGGCCTCGGTAGTGCCAGTGAGGGTCGAAATGGACAGGTGGGTGCATTGCCGTGGATTCCTGGGGCGGCGGGTGTTTACTGCCTGGCCTGGGCAGACCAGGTGTACAGCGCCGAGGTGCGTTCTCCCAGATCCAACCAAAGCCCACTCGTCAGCAGTCTGGCTCCTTCGACACTCTGCTGCTGGCCTGTGTCGGTGTCGGTCAGGGTGTAGGTCAGGTCGGCTTCCAGCCCGCGCAGCCGCAGTGCGCGGGCTGGAAGCCCCTCTTGTGGGCGAAAGACCCAGAGCGCGCCGCTCTGGGTGGCAGGCGCTACCACGGCATAGGCTTCCCACTGGCCGTGCAGTGCCAGCTCTGGACAGAGCAGCGTGGGCTGCGGCAGCAGGTGGTAAAAATGGCCCTGTTTGAGCAGCGGGCGCACTGTTTTATAGACGGCCACGGCCTCCTGCAGCGCTGCCAGTGCCGATGCAGACCACTCGGTCAGCCGTGCCGAAACCCCGAAGGCACCGAACATACGGCTGCGCAAAATCGTGTCCAGCGCAGCGCGCGGCGTAGCCGGATCCACCAAGGACTCGTCGTCGGCGTCGACCACCCAGGTGTTGCAGAGTTCGGGGGGCAAGAAATAGGTAGCGCCTGCCAGGTGGTAGCGCACGCGCCGGCTCGGCGTCGAGGCGTCGTGCAGCCAGGTGATGTGCGTGTTGGCCAGCATGGCGAGGTCGGTGCGTGTTCCTCCCCCGGCACAGTTTTCGATGATCAGGTGGGGGAAGCGGCGACGCAGCTCGGCCAGCACGGCGTGTACCCCTTGAATCTGATAAAATTCGCCGTCGCTGGCGCTGTGGCCATGCTGGGTACAGGTACAGACCCCCCACCAATTGGAATCCCATTTGAGCCACTCTGCCCCTGTTTCGGTGACCAGACGGCTGATCCACTCCAGCGCCCAGCCCTGGACTTCTGGGTGGCCAAAACAGAGCCAGCCGCTGACCGTATCGGGCGGCCAGGAGGGGGAGACGATCGCGTCGTGGTGGCGTACCAGCCAGCTCAGCTGCCAGGTGGCGGGGTGGCGCAGGTCGACTCGTTCGGGCTCCACCCAGATGCCGAAGTGCATTCCCAGCGAGCGGACGTAGTCGCCGAAGGCGGGGATACCGCTGGGAAATTTTTCTCGGCTGGGCACCCAGGCACCCAGCCCGGTGCTGAAGTTGTCGCGGGTGCGTCGGCTTGGCTCCCACCAGCCAGCGTCGATCACAAAGACCTCGGCGCCGGCGCTGGCAGCCAGCGCCGCCTCCTGACGCAGGATCGTCTCATCGATGTCGATCAGGTGGGCAAACCAGGTGTTGTACTGCACCCATGGAAAATCGGGGGGCGTGGCTGGCATCACTGCGCTGCGCAGGTAGGTATGTTGGCGGTGGGCCGCAGCATCCAGATCGCCGTAATAGACGCCGACCAGGGCAGCCGGGCTGCGCCAACGTGCGCCGGCTGCCAGGGAGAGGAGGTAGCCTTCGCTGTAGAGTTGGAGCATGGCACCGCTGGGGTGTGGCTGCGCAGTTGCCGACCAGCGGCCCGAGTAGAGCAGCCCCGCAAACAGCCCGGCAGCCGCTCTCCCGCTGTCTAGGGCAAACCAGGCGATTTCGTGCCAGGTAGAACGCAGCCCTGAGTGGAGCTGCACCCGGCCGAGCGGTTCATGGCGCAGCTGAAAGGCCGGGTAGGGCCCGTTGTCTGGCATGCCGGCGCCATGGTTTTGCAGCCCGCGCAGCCAGTGCAGCGTGGGGGTCGCCAGGGAGGCAGCGCTGACTGTCAGCGGCGCCACCCGGCTCAGCGTGCCAGCCCGGCGCGGCAGCACGTCGACCCATTGTTCGATCGCAGCCGTCCCGTCGACCAGGCGGTAGCAGAGGCTGGCATCCAGACCATCGGTCAGCCCCAAAACGATCTGCAGCAGGACAGCCCCTGCCTCGGCCCAGGCCCGTACCCCGTAGAGTGCGGTGGCCTGACGGGCAGAGAGGGCGATGTTCTCCCAGAGCAGAAAAAACTCGCCTCCCGCCCAGCCATCGGCGTGTAAGTCCGGGCACCAGACCTGGCCAGTGATCCGATCCTCCAGCGCTGCCAGCCAGCAGCCTGCGCCCGCCTCCCAGCGGAGCGTCTTGCGGATCTGGCTGTCGCCGATCCGCCACTGGGCACTGCCAGCCTGCACAACGGTCGCTGCCCCGCTGGCAGCCAGCACGATCTCGTCCATCATGCGAGCTCCAGTTCGATCACTTCAGAGCCGAGCTCGGCGAGGGCAACGGACAGCCCTGTCTGCAGCAGCTGGTCACTGGTCTGAAGAACGCTGAACCCTGCATCGGTGTAGCGCACGTTGTAGGTGGCGGCTGGCCGGAGCCCGCGCGGCCGGATCACCCGCTTCTCGGGCCCCCCCAATGCCCGGTAGACCATCACCACGCTGCGGCTCTGGTCCAGGCTGACCGCCTGAATGGCATCCCAGCCACGTCCAAAGTGCTCGACGTTGGTGCGTGGGGGAAGAAGGTGCACGATTTTGGCCTGACGAATCAACGGGCGCAGGTGCTTGTACTGAGCCAGCGCAGCGCGGGTGTCGGCCATCTGCTGCTCGTTCCAGTCGCCGATGCGCTGCATCAGGATCAGGGGGCCGCCGAAGAGCGCACTGCGCAGCGTATAGGGGGTGGGATCGTCCTCCATGTAGCGCACACTGTAGCGGGCCGAGAAGGGGTAGGAGGCGCCGTAGATCCCCTGGCGAGTGGCGTAGCTGGCAATGTTGTCGACCGTGATCGAAGTGTGGCAGAGGCGGGCCATCCGGTACGTCATCATACAGCCGCCATCCTCGCAGTTTTCCCAGACCAGCTGCGGGTGGGCCTGGCGGACAGCCAGGATCAGACGATCCAGCCCTTCGGTGGAACAGGCATAGTTGCTGTCCCCTGGGGCATGGGTGTGGTCGGCGCGCGTGCAGCGTTTGACCACATCCTCGCCGTCCTGGAGGATGTAGTCGATCTGTTCTTCGCGCACCAGCCGGACCAGTGAGTCGATCAGCCACTGGCGGCAAGGGGCATGGCCCAGACAGATGGCACCAGCCCCGAAGTAGTCGTCGCCGGTATAGACCAGCCATTCGGGGTGCTCGAGCGCAGCCGGGGCATCCAGCGCCATCTGTGCGACCGCCACGTGCACGCCGAACCGGATCCCCAGTTCGTGGGCGCGATCCGCCAGGGGGCGCAGCCCGCGCGGAAATTTGGCGGGGTCGGGGCGCCAGTCGCCGATTGCGCGTGCCCAGCCCAGGTCCAGGACCATGACTTCGATGCCGAGGCTGGCACAGCGTTCGAGCACAGCCAGTTGCTGGGCCTCATCGATCGTCTGGCCGTATTTCCAGGAGTCGTATTGCACCCAGGGGTAGCGATCGTCGGGCATTGGCGGGTGCACATAGGCTTCGGCGAAGCGTTGGGTGACAAACCCGGCTTCATCCCAATCTCCGCTGTAGCAGCCCACAAAACAGGCGGGCAGCTCGAAGGGTTCGTTCTCCCGCACAGGGTGCGCCAGGTCGTCGATCCGGCTTTCTGCCAGCACGGTGCCGAGCGTGGCCCAGGCGCGCAGCCTGCTTTTGCCGTTGAACTCGATCCCAACAACCAGCCCGGCACCCTGCCCCGGGGTTTCGGGGTCTGGGTCGGCTCTTCCCTCGCGCAGCGCAACCCAGGCACAGCTGGTAGGCGCGCTGTAATGTGCCGGAAATGAGCCCATGCGCAGCTCGTAGGGGGTCAGGTTGGGCACCAGCGGGATCTGGCGCGGGGTGAAAAAGTCTTTGGGGTAGGGCCAGCTGAATTGCTCGACATGCAGCAGGGTAAAAGGGTGGCTGGCGGCAGCAATCAGCTGTACGATCGTGGCCCCGTCCACCGTCGGAGGGCTCCCTGCCCCAGTCGCCACGACCGTTCCCCAGGTGCGCACAAAGGCGTGTCCTGCAAAGAGTTCAAAATGGCGCACCAGCCGCAGCCGTCCGCTGCTCTCTTCCAGAGAGATCGCCAGTTGGGGGGTGCTGCCGTCGGTCTGTTCGACCCCGACCAGGCGGGTCCACAGGAGCGGGTGGCGATCTGCGGTGAGATCGCTCACCAACGCCGGAACGGTCTGTCCGCCCGGCGCAGCAGGATGAAGGATCTGCCAGAAGAGCTGGCTGTCACGCCATTCAACCCGGCAGCCAACGTCAGCCAATTCGAGAAGCCAGACTGAATTCATCGCAGCTCCTTGCAAAAAGCTTTACAGAAGGGTTTGCGGACGCAGCACAATTTTGGGGATCGTGATCGACCCATCCAGCAGACCTGCAAAGGCCACGGCGCCGGCTGCCAGCGGGCGTTGCTCCACCCACTCTGGGGTGGGGACGACGCTGCCTTCGGCGAGCAGCCGCAGCGCCAGGGCAAAATCGGCTGGTGTGTAAGCAAAGCTGCCTTGCAGGGTCACTTCCTGGCGGACAAGGTAGTTGGAGGCCAGCGGGGAGGCTTCATCGTGCAGTCCGATGTAGACCAGACGCCCGCCCGGGCGCACCAGTTGGAGTGCCCGGGCGCGGGTGGTGTGTGACCCGACAGCATCGATCACGCTGCGGGCACCGGAGGGCAACGCCGCTCGCAGCGCCAGATCTGCTGCGTCGCTGACGACTGTGGCTGTCGCGCCCCAGGCAGCTGCCAGCCGCAGCCGTTCTGGCAGCCGGTCGGTCACCACCAGTTCCTTCACCCCCTGCGCGCGCGCTACAGCCAGACAGAGCAGCCCGATCGTGCCCGCCCCCAGGATCAGCAGAGGGCCATCGGCGTCCAGCAAGGCATGATGAACCGCCCGCACGGCGCAGGCCAGCGGCTCGACCAGGGTGCCGGCCAGGTCGTTCAACCCCTCGCCCAGAGGCCAGCACTGCGCCGCTGGTACTGCGCAGTAGGTAGCGAAACTGCCCGCCCGATGGGCCCCGACCAGCTGGCGGTGCCGACACAGATTGGGCAGGCCAGCCGTGCAAAGGTCGCAGCTGCCGCAGCTGATAAGGGGGTTGACAGTCACCAGCTTGCCGGGTTGCGGCGTGCTGCCGTCGGCCAGCACGCCCCCTGTATCCTGCACAACCCGTGCGCTGAATTCGTGCCCCATGATCAAAGGGGGGACACGCAGGCTGTTGTGCCCCAGGTAGCCGCTCAATTCCGAGCCACAGATCCCGACAGCTGCAACCTCCAGCAGCAGCTCTCCAGCCCCCAGTGCAGGCAGCGGCACGCGCTGCATCTCCATCTGGCAGGGCGCAGTCCAGACCAGGGCATCCATCGAAGAAGGTAGATAGGGGACAGACATCGATTTCTCCATCTCAAGTGTGCTTCGTATCTTGCACTATACCTTGCCATCCACAAATCTGCAAATCTGTGCTCTTTGGGCGGGAGAGAGGCTGCTGGCTTCCGCCCAAAGAGCAGCGCTGTGGCGGGCTGGAGTTCTGTCAGTCGTTGCTGATGACAGGCAGCAAGGCGCGGAACGAACTCTGGTACTGCAGCTGGTTGTCCAGATAGCTCCCTGCCCAGCCGCCGGTGACCAGCAGCTGGCCATCGAGAGCGACTGCGGCCAGATGGTGCCATTCACGTTCGACCGGGGAGGCAAAATTGCTCCAGGAACCGGTGGCAAGGTCGTAGCGCTCTAAATTGGCCAGCCGGGTCTTCCACCCGCCCCCCAAAGCATAGAGGGCTGCACCGTCAAAGAGCAGGGCCAGCCCGGCGCGCGCGCTGGCCATCGGTGTCAGCTCCACCCGTCTGCCGGTCTTCAGGTTGAGCTTTTCAAAGAGCTTCAGCTCCTGTTCGCCGTCGTAGCCGCCCGCCACGTAGAGGTCTTGGCCTGCCAGAGCAGCGCCCAGAAAGGCTCGCCCGCGAGCCAGCTGGCCGACCAGTTCCCAGGTCGGCGTCTGGCCAGGGAGGTCGGGGAGGAGCAGTTTCCAGACCTCGCTGCGCAAACTGTTGCCGTCCCAGCCCCCGACCAGGTAGAGCCCGTCGGGGCCTGCGACCAGCCCAGCGCCGCAGACCGGGTATGGGAGACGACCGACCACCTCCCAGGCCCCGCTCTCTTGTGTGTAGGCCAGCAGCTGGTCTGAGATCGGCGGGCTGCTGGAGGGCTGTGGTCGACTGCCGCCGGCCACAAACAGACGACCGGCAAAGGGTGCCGCAGCCAGATTGGCGAGCGCTTCTGGCAGCGCCGGGGCGGCCACCCAGGTGTTTTGCTGTGGGTCCAAAAAGACAACGGTGTCGAGGATCACCCCGCCAGTGGTTTCGCCGCCCAGCACATAGGGGCGGTCTCGATAGATCGCCATGGCATGGCGGCTGGTCGGCTGGCGCAGCGGTGTGCGCACCAGCCAGCGCGAGTCAAGCTTCAGGCTGGGGGCCAGAGCAACCTGGCCGGCGTGGGTCAACAGATCGGCCGGCGCGCGCATCCAGGCTGCGACATAAGGGGCCAAAAAGAGCAAAAGACAGAGCCCCAGCGCGCCAGCCAGATAGACACGCTGCCAGCGGGCGACCTGGGGGGGCAGGTCTGCAAGGGGAGCTGGCTCAGGCAGCAGAGCAGCCGGCTCGACAGCGCTGGCGGCTGGGGGGACGACCATCACCCCGGGAACCACAAGCCAGCCCCGCTGGACCAGCAGCATCGACGCTTCGGTGCGGCTGCTGACCTGTAGCTTTTCAAAGATGTTGCGCAGATGCACCTTGACCGTGTGCGGGCTGATGACCAGGGCGCGCGCGATCTCGATGTTGCTGGCGCCGGTCACCAGCAGGCTGGCCACTTCCATTTCGCGTTCGCTCAGCGGATTGGCGTTGGTCGCAGGCGCTGCTTCTGCCATGGGCTGTCTACTTTTTGCCGATTGCCACGCGAATCGTCGTCTCCTCCAGCTCAAACTGGGTCTGAGGCAGCCCCTCCGGCAGCTTGTCGCCGGCCTCCAGATGGAGCTGTACCAACTCGACGCAGAGTGTCTCCTCGCGCACATAGGAGCCGAAATGGGCGAGAATGTCGTGCAGCAGAGCGGTTGTTGCCACATAGACGACGATACGGTCGCTGATTTCCAGACCGGCGTCTTTGCGCAGCTGTTGAATGTGGCGAACCAACTCGCGCGCCGAGCCCTCTTGCAGCAGCGCCTGGTCGAGCTCGGTGGTGACGGCGACCAGGTAGCCAGCTTCCTGGGCGACGCTGAAGCCGGCCCGCGGGGTCACACGCACCTCGACATCTTCCGGTGCCACCGCATATGTCTCCCCTTCAGCGCTGATTTCGACCGTTTCACCGGCCTGGAAACGGGCTGCCAGCTCGGCCTGCTCCAGGCTGCTGAGTGCCTGGCGGATCTTGGGGTAGCCCTTGCCGTACTTCTGCCCAAGCTGTTTCGGATACGGGAAGACCACCACGTCGATCAGGTCGCCGCTGGCATGGGTGAAATTCAACGACTTGACGTTCAACTCATCGAGCAGCAGCTGCTGCATGCGGCGCAGGGCTGCCTCCTCTTCCACTGTGCGTGTGCGCACGACCACCTGGGCCAGCGGCTGGCGCACCTTCAGATTGGCGTTCTGGCGGGCGGCATGGCCGAGGCTGGCCACTCGCTGCACAAGCGCCATATCGGCACTCAGCTGCTCGTCCACTGCCTCTGGGGTGACCTGTGGCCAGCGGGCCAGATGGACGCTGTCTGGGAGCGCAGCTGTGGACACCCCCACCACCAGATTCTGGTAGATTGCCTCTGCCAGAAATGGGGTGGCAGGGGCGAGCAGGTGGGCGAGGGTCACCAGCACATCGTAGAGCGCCTGCAGCGCCGCCGAGTCTCCGTCCCAGAAACGCCGTCGGCTCAGCCGCACATACCAGTTGCTCAAACTTTCGACAAAATCTGCGATCGGGCGGGTGGCGCCGAGCACATCGTAGCACTCCATGGCCTCGGTGACCTCGCGTACCAGCCGGTTCAGCTCGGAGTAGACCCAGCGGTCGAGCAGGTGGAAAGCAGGTGTGCTGTCGGTCGCCTGGCCGACAGCGAGGCGCCATTCGCTCAGGTTGGCATAGGTCACAAAAAAGGAATAGGTGTTCCACAGCGTGTTGAGGAAACGGCGCACTGTCTCACCGACCAGACTGACCGAAAAACGTCGGCTGTTGCCGGGCGGGCTGGCGGTGTACATGTACCAGCGCGTGGCATCGGCGCCATGTGTGTTGAAGACTTCCCAAGGGCTGACCACATTGCCCTTGCTTTTGCTCATCTTGCTGCCATCTTCCGCCAGGATATGGCCGGGTGAAAGCACATTTTTGAAGGCTGGACGGTCAAAGAGCAGGGTGCTCAGGGCATGCAGCGTGTAGAACCAGCCGCGCGTCTGGTCGATCGCCTCACAGATGTAGTCGGCCTGCGCCTGGCGTGCCCAGACCGCCTGGTTCTCGAAGGGAGCATGCCACTGCGCCACCGGCATCGCCCCAGAGTCAAACCAGACATCGGCCACTTCTTTGATCCGACGCATGGTGCCCCCGTCGGGCGCCGGCCAGGTCACTTCGTCGACATAAGGGCGGTGCAGGTCGAGGCTGGCCAGGGGATGCCCGACCCGCTGCTCCAGCTCGGCGATCGAGCCGATGCACTCCATGTAGCTGCTGCCAGGCGCGTCGCTCTGCCAGATCGGGATCGGTGTGGCCCAGTACCGTTCGCGGCCCAGCGCCCAGTCGACATTGTTTTCCAGCCAGTTGCCGAACCGCCCGTTCTTGATATGCTCGGGGTACCAGTTGATCTGCTGGTTGGTCGCTACCAGACGATCCCGGTAGGCGCTGGTGCGGATGTACCAGGTCTCGCGGGCGGTGTAGAGCAGCGGCGAATCGCAGCGCCAGCAGAAGGGATAGGAGTGCTCGTAGGTGCCTGCCCGATAGAGCAGGCTGCGGCTGGCCAGCTCCTCCTGGATTGCGGGGTCGGCATCTTTGACAAAGAGACCGGCCCAGGGGGTCACTTCAGGGCGGAAAGCGCCGCTCCCGTCGATCGTGAGCAGCACAGGCAGCCCATATTTTTTGCCGATCTCCAGGTCGTCTGCGCCAAAGGCCGGGGCGATGTGGACGATGCCTGAACCATCTTCGGTGCTGACAAAGTCGCCCGCAACAACATAGGCATAGTCCTGGTCGATCGGGTAAAAGGTGTAGAGTGGCTCGTAGTGCAAACCGACCAGTTCCTGCCCTTTCATCCGGTCGAGCACATCGAACCCAGGGCGCAACACCCGTTCGGCCAGATCGGCGGCCAGGATGAGAAGATCGCCGCTGGCGTCGCGCACGCGCACGTAGTCGATTTCGGCGCCGACAGCCAGCGCGACATTCCCGGGCAGGGTCCAGGGTGTCGTCGTCCAGGCCAGCAGGTACTCGACCTCCTCGGGCGTCCGGCCGTTGGGCATAAAGGAACGGCCGCTGTCACGCCGAACGCGAAATTTGACGAAGAGACTGGGGTCGACCGTGCCATCCTTGTAGCCCAGCGACAGCTCATGGCTGCTCAACGGGGTGCCACAGCGCGGGCAGTAGGGAACAATCTTGTAGCCCTGAAAGAGCAAGTCCTTTTCCCAAAATTGCTTGAGGATCCACCAGAGCGATTCGATATACTCGTTGTGGAAGGTCACATAGGCGCTCTTGAGATCGACCCAGAACGCCATGCGTTCGGTCAGCTCTTCCCATTCAGCGATATATTCCATGGTCGACTCTCGGCAGAGAGCATTGAAACGGGCGATCCCATAGGCTTCGATCTGCTGTTTGCCGGTCAGCCCGAGCTTTTTCTCGACCTCAATTTCGACGGGCAATCCGTGGGTGTCCCAGCCGCCGCGCCGCTGGACATAGTAGCCCTGCATCGTCTTGTAGCGGGGGAAGATATCCTTGAAGGCGCGCGCCAGCACATGGTGGATGCCGGGGCGTCCGTTGGCTGTCGGGGGCCCTTCATAAAAGACATACTCGGGCCCGCCTTCGCGCTCGCGCATGCTGCGCTGAAAGACCTCGCGTTGCCGCCAGAGCTGCAGGATCTTTTCCTCCAGCTCCGGGTAGCGGACGTTGGGTTTGACTTCATCAAACTGTGGTTTTTTCGTCATCTTTGTACCCCGTCTTGAATGTAGGCGCCGTTCGCCCGGCCAACAAAAAAAGGCCCATCCCCTAATGGGGACGGGCTGGGAAGTCCGCGGTACCACCCCGGTTCCCAGCACAGCGGCCAGGCACCTTGTCGCAAGGCCCGGCAAGCACCTGGCCTACTGTGAAGATAACGGCTCACAACACCGGCGACGCCTACCAGATCGCTCGTTCGGATCGCTGCTCCGGAGGGATTTTGGGCGCTACACAGATCCTCTGGCTTCCACCCTCCCAGACTCGCTGTGACTGCGTAGACGCTTACTCGTCTCCATCATCACGTTGATTTCAACATCCGCACACACTATAGCACGAATCAGGAAAAATTGTCAACAGCTTTTACAGTTTTTTCCAGAGCTTCTTCGTCTATCCCCCGCACAGGTACGTAGGTAGACCGCTCTGTCTGATTTTTGTCACTTTGTGCTCTTGACCCCACCCATCATTTGCAGCCCAAAGACCTGTGTGGGACGCCCCAGCCCTCCAATGGGTTGTGCAGAATACCCAATCGAGAGCAGGGCTTTTGTCCCGTCGCGCCCCCGCCTGTCTAGCGCTGGGGCAGGCAGGCCCCGATAAATTCGGGCGCACCGTTGAGAAAGCTGGTGGCAACGAGAGGTCGTTTGCCGGCCGGCTGAACCCTCTCCAGCAACAGCAGGCCAGCCCCTGTGCCGACCGCCGGCCCCCCTGCGCTGCGCACCACACAGCCAGGAGCGGCCTGGCCGGACACAACCGCAGCTTGTAAAATTTTGAATGGGCTCCCTTTCCACCAGGTGAAGGCAGTCGGCCAGGGCGTGTAGGCACGCACCCTGCGCTCGATCTGTTCCGCCGAGAGCGTCCAGTCGATCTGCCCATCTTCCTTGTCGATCTGCCGGCAGGTCGAGGGGGTGCCAGACAGCTGCTGTTGGGGGATCGGCGCCACGTCGCCAGCCAGCCAGCCGGCCAGCGTCTCGACCAGCATGGCTGCCCCCAGCTCTGCCAGCCGAGCGCTGAGCGCAGCAGTTGTATCGCTGGGCTGGATCGGCAGGCTGGCCTGCCGCAGCGCGGGGCCGGTATCCAACCCCTCGTCCATCAGCATGATCGTGACCCCGGTCTCGCTCTGGCCGTCGAGCAGTGCTGCCACAATCGGGGAGGCGCCGCGATAAGCGGGCAGCAAGCTGGCATGGACGTTGATCGCACCGAAGGTGGGGAGAGCCAGCACGCTGGCCGGAAGGATCAACCCGTAGGCTGCCACCACCAGCACAGTGGGGGCCAGCTGACGCAGGGTCTCCAGGAGGGCGGGGTCTTTGCGCAGTGTAGCTGGCTGCAGCACAGGCAGCGCCTGCTGCAGGGCCAGCTGTTTGACCGGGCTGCTCACCAGCTGCTGGCCGCGGCCAGCAGGGCGGTCCGGCTGGGTGGCGACCGCGACCACCTGCCAGCCCCTGCTGCTGCTGTCGAGCAAGGCCTGCAAACTCGGAACTGCAAACTCGGGCGTGCCCATAAAAACAATGCGAGCAGGTACTTTCATTGGGCCAAGTATACCACTGGAAGAGCTGCTGCCGCCAGCATTGCAACTTCTGCGCGCTCCGTGCGTACTGTTGCGTGATTGGCTCGACACAAGCCAGGGTTCAAATGGCAGAGTTGTTACAGATCCCGCTGCGGCGGGAAGGAGCGAACAAGATGACAGGCGATCCAGGCGAGGCCTTCCGCCCGGGAACCGTTTCCGAGAATGCAACAGCAGAGGGGACGGCCAACAGCGACGATCGGTTGATCGCGCTGCTGAGTTATGTGACCCAACTGCTGTTGCCAGTTGTCATGCCGTTGATCGTGTTGTTGAGTGAAAGCAGCCGGAAACGGCCGTTTCAGAGGTACCATGCGGTCCAGAGTCTGGCGCTGGTGGTGCTTTTCTGGCTGATTTTTCTGTCTGCCAGCGTGGCGGTCGGAATTTTGCAGATCATTCCGCTTTTGGGGTGGCTGGTGGGTGCCTTTGCACTCTTCTGTCTGACACCACTCTACTTTCTGGCAGGGATCTGGCTGATGCTCTACTGGGGGTACCAGGCCTACCGCGGGCGGCGTTTTGAGATCCCGGGCCTGACCAGTTTCTTGCGCGACCAGAGCTGGCTGCCGTCTGCACAATGAGCGCACTGCAGCGCTGCGGCAGCTTCCTACAGCTTTCAGCTGTCAGAGGCTGTTACAGGTCGGCGCTCATGTACAGCTCCCCACGCACAAAGCCGCGGCTGGCATAGTACGCCTGGGTGCCGGTCGCGGCGATCACGCTGATTCGCTGAAAGCCTGCCGTGCGGCTGATGTGACGGGCGGCTTCGAGCAGCTGGGTGCCCAGGCCGGCATGTTGTGCCTGGCCACCGCTCTCGGCGCCGATGCCCAACGCCGGGCCGTAAACGTGTACTTCCCGAACCAGCGCATGGCCGGCAATCTCAGGCAAAAAAGCACGGCTGCCCGCCTGTTCGTGTTGCGGCAGACTCAGGCGCAAAAACCCAGCGACCAGCCCGGGCTCGGCATGGTGGCTGTGGGTGACGAACTGCAGAAAGTATTCGTCGGTCAGATCTGTGGCGTAGCGGTGCACCTGCAGCTCGAGCTGGTCGAGCCGCACTGCACGCCGACGGATCTCGCGGCAGCGAATGCAGCCGCAGCGCTGGCCCCGACGCGCCAGCTCTTCGTGGACAACCTGGCGCAGATTGCTCAGCTTGACACCAGCCTGGATATGGTGGGCAGGGATATCTCGAAAAAGCCGGTTGACCCGGGTGTAGGGAGGAATCGTCGGTTTGACGTCGGCCAGCAACTCGACCAGCTCCGTTTCGCTGTAGGGAAGATACCGGCCGGCCAGATAGTGTTCGTACAGCTCGGTGTCAGCGATCAGCGAGCAAGGATAGATTTTGAGCTCGTCGGGGCGAATGGCGAGGTCCGCAAAAAAACGGGCAAAATCGACACGATCTTTGGCCGGCGTGGCCCCGTAAAGGTTGGGCATCCAGTGCAGGTGCAGCTTGAAACCGGCTGTGCGCAGCAGCCCCAACGCACGGCGCACGGCGGAGACGTCGTGGCCGCGCCGGTTGAGGGCCAGGATTTCGTCGTCGAGGCTCTGTACTCCGATCTGCACCTTGGTCACCCCCAGTGTGCGCAGATGGACAATCTCTTCGGGGGTAATCCAGTCGGGCCGGGTTTCCACCACCATGCCGACGTTGCGGTGGCTGGCGGTGACATTGGCCGACTGGGCGGCGGCCAGCGAAGAAGAGTGCGCCTGCGCTGGCTCCCCGGCGGCATTCATGGCGTCAAAACAACGCTGGACAAACCATTCTCGATAGTCACGGCTGTAGGCACTCCAAGTTCCCCCCAGAATCAGCAGCTCCACCTTGCTGGCGTCATGGCCGATGCTCTCGAAGGACTGGATCCGCCCCAATGTCTGTCGAAAGGGGTCAAACCCATCGCGCTCGGCGCGCTGGCAGCCCGGCTCATCGTAGAGATAGCTTTTGGGCATACGCCAGTCGTCGGGGCAAAAAATACATTTGCCCGGGCATCCAGCGGGCGCAGTCAGCACAGTGACCGGGGCGACCCCACTCTGGGTGCGCATCGGCTTCATCCGAATGCGCTGCTCGACCAACGGGTCTACCGCCAGATCCCCCTCTGCCACCAGATGGCGATAGCCGGCGATCAGGCTGGCTTTGGAATACAGCCCTTTTCCTTGCCGGGGATGGCGCAGCAAGATGGTTTGCAGGCTATTGGGAGAGTGCCACTTTTCCTCAGGAATGGCCTGCACCTCCTGGAAGATGGCATAGAGCGTAGCTGCCTCGCGCGCAGGGTCAAAGTCACGCCGTTTGGCCTGCCAGGCCTCGACTTTTTCCAGCACATCAGCAGGAATTTCTGTCCGGCTGAGGATACGTTTCATGATTTCACCCCTTCAGCCCCACAATAGCTGTCTAGCGTTCAGAGTGCTCCGCCGCAGCTTCTCTTCGTCGGGAGGGGGATGCCCAGAGAACGGCAGGAGAGAGCGACCTCGAGCCCCAGTATACCACAGAGGGAAGGAGTGATGTTCGTGCGACTCTCGGTACAAAAACAGCTTTTGAAGATGAATCAAGAATTCTATCGAACGGTCGCTGCAGAGTTCGACCGCACCCGCCAGGGGCTCCCTGTCGGTATGCTGGCGTTGGCACAGCTGCTGCACGAACAGCTGTCGCAACCGATTCGTCTCTTGGATGTCGGCTGTGGCAACGGGCGTTTTGCACGTGCCCTGGTTGCCCGGGAAATCAGAGGCAACTACACCGGACTCGACGCCGACAGACAGCTGCTCGACCTGGCAGCGGCCCAGACCGGCGCGCTGCCAGGCTTGCGTTGCCAGTTTGTGCAGGCCGATCTGGCCTCTCCGGGCTGGGACAGCAGGCTCGACCCAGGGGGCTACGACGTCGTGGTGGCACTGGCTGTGCTCCATCACCTGCCCGGCGAAGCGCTACGCCAGCAGGTCACAGCGCAGCTGGCTGGGCTGCTCGCTCCCAGAGGCCTGCTGGCACTTTCTACCTGGCAGTTCCTGAGCAGCGAGCGGCTGGCGGCACGCACCGTGGATTGGAGCACGGTCGGGCTGAATGGCCAGGATGTGGAGCCGGGCGACGCAGTGCTGCCCTGGGAGCAAGGAACGCACGCGCTGCGCTACGTCCATCATCTGGATCTGGCTGAGGTCGAACAGCTTTTGGCTGCCTGCCAGCTGCACCTCTCCACCACCTTCCGCGCGGACGGCAAAGAAGGCAACCTCAATTTGTTTGTGGTGGCCCGGCGCTGACAGCGGCTGAGGCGCAAAAACAAGATCCGCTCAGAGTCTGGCAAACCCCTGGGTCGCCTCCAACAGCCGCACCGAGTCATGCCAGGGGGCGGGGAGCGCCAATGTGCGCAGCTCGCGTATCTCCTCGTTGCGGTCAATAGCGTAATAATAGACCTTCCTCTCCGGCACCAGATATTCTTTCTGCAAATTGAGCAGCATCCTGCCGATCTGTTCGTCGATCTGGCTGAGCGGCGCCGGCCGATAATAGTATCCATGTACCGGGCAGGGTGTTTTTTCGCACTGGCAGAGGACATAGAGCCCCTGCGGCGTCAGTTCGATAATCCGTGTCGCCAGTACCCCTTTGGTCGACCGCATGACAAAGGCCGAAAGCACAGGTTTGTGTTCGTAGATCTGCACGTTGATACGCACGCCGATCGCTGGCGGCCTGGCAGGCGGTGCAGGCGGTGCGGGCGGTCTGGC
>CAIOHJ010000373.1 GCA_903858085.1 uncultured Chloroflexota bacterium | reverse complement strand
TCCCGAATTTCGTTGTAGCCGCCCTGGTTTTGGGCTTCTACGGTGATTCCATACTCGTTGGTCGCGTTGAACTCGGCGATCAGCTCCAAGAGCCCCTCTTCGCGCGAGCCAGAGTGCTGGTGCCACCAGACAACTGTCTGGCCAGACGGGTCGACGTCGGCATAGGCTCCCTCGGCTGCCGCTGCTTCGGCGGGGGCTTCGGCGGGGGCTTCGGCGGGGGCTGCTGCCGGGGCTGTCGGCACGGCGGTGCAGGCTGAAACTGCCAGTGCTGCGCTCAGCAGCAGGGGGGTCAGCCACAACGGTGTACGCATCTTTGTCTCCTTGTGTGCAAAAAAGTCAGGGTACGGTGATTGATTCAAAATGGGCACTCTTCCAGAAAGAACTGAAAAATTGCCCTGGGTCCAGCCATCCAGAGGGTTGTTTTATTCGGGGGGGAGGGTGGGGCCGCCGGTCTCTGCCGTTGGCTTTGCTCAGCGCTCTCAATGAGACGCTGATCGGGATCCTGGCAACAATACAAGTAAACTTTGGCGCAGTTAATGGTTCTCTCCTTTGTGTTAAGGATATGTAAAAAATTTGTAAACAAGTCTTACCTCGATCCGCTGCCCCTCTTTTTTCCGGCCGCCTGTCGCGCTTTGTCGCTTCAGGCCGAGCCGCCGCCGCCCGGCCGGAAGGGAGGGGGGGTGAGCAGCATCTCGGTCACCTCCTGGCTGAGGCCTCCTAACGGGCTGCGGCGGCTCGGCAGCCCGCGCATGAAGGGCAGCAGCTGGTGACGTGCGACCTCGAAGACACGCCGCAGCTCAGCAACCGGGTGGCGGTGTTCGTCGACCCGCAGCTCACAGTAGGGATACTCTTCCGTGTCCATGACCTTGAGGGCCGCAGACTGTTTGCCGCGCTTGTCGCCGCCCGCAGCCTGGCCCGCCTCCAACGCCGCCAGCAGCCGTTCCGGCAGTTCAAGCGCAGCCGCCCGGGCAAACGCATCGGCCATCGCCTCAACGGTCGACGCACCGACCAGCATGTTGCCCTGCGCGGCGAAGTCGCTGCCGGTGATGTGCCCGCACCAAGGGACACAGTCCGGCCCGGTCCACGCCGCACTCCGCCCCTGGTTGTCGACAACCCCAACCTGCCGGTCGTTGCGCCCAGGGTCCCCGGCGATCAGCGTCTCCAGCGTCTCCTGGGCGCTCAGCCCCTGGGCGAGCAGCGCCAGCCCGTCGATGCCCAGATAGGGGTTGACCCACGACTGGGTGGCGATGGCCCCCACCCCCGCTCTGGGGAAGGGACAGAGGCTGCCGACACCTGGCACAGCGGTCGAGACCGCAACCCCCATCATGCCCGTGCGCACACAGCGGGCCGCAATCGAAAATGTACTCAACCTCAACATACGCTTCTCCTCCAGACAATGCATGTTCTTGTTTTTGCTGCACAGCCGACAGCCCCGCTTCAGTCCCCCCCGTCGTGGGCGACCCGGCCCGCCTCGATCCAGTCAGGACGGCCGTTGGCAAAACGCGGGGTGTGCCAGAAACAGGCCGCCCGGTGCTCGTTCGGCAACGCATAAAGAGCCGGTGCCTCCGCCGAACAGAGATCCATGCGCACCGAGCAGCGGTTGTGAAAACGACAGCCGCTGGGCATCTGCGTCCCGCTGGAAACTTCCCCCAGGAGGGGCACGCCGCGCCCGCGCCGGGCAGGGTCGGTGAGCGGGATGGCGTTGACCAGCGCCCGCGTGTAGGGATGCTGCGGGTTGGCAAAAACCTGCGCGATCGGCCCATGTTCCACCACCTGCCCCAGGTACATCACGGCAACTCTGTCGCAGACATAGCGGATGACCCCCAGGTTGTGGCTGACAAAGAGATAGGTC
>CAIOHJ010000372.1 GCA_903858085.1 uncultured Chloroflexota bacterium | reverse complement strand
TATCGACGTCGCTGTCTGTATGAGCTGCAGCTTCTGCACCGAGTTCTGTCCCTTCGACGCCATCAAGATGAACCACGACTACGAGCTGGCTGTCTACGACCGCTACCCCCAGCTGGTCTACGACAAGGCCGAGCTCACCGTCCCCCTCGAATACTATGCAGCGCTCTGGCCCTCCCAGTTTGCCGAAGAGCAAGCGCGCCGGGCCCAGGAAAAGGAAGAAGAACGGCGCCGCGAGGAAGAAAAAAAGCTGGCGGCAGAAGCCAAAGCCAAGGCCAAAGCAGCCGCCGAAAGCCAGGCGGCCCAACGCAGCCAGGAAGCGCCGACAAGCCCAGCTGCACGCAAAGCCGAGGAGAGCGGAGAAACAGCCGCCGGCGACGCCGCCGAAGCGGAAGCCAAGCGAGCCCGCCTCGAAGAAATGAAACGCAAAGCAGCTGAAAAAGCCGCCCAACGCAAAAAAGAGGGCGGATCCTGACCCCTCTGCACCGTCCCTCTGCAGGGCGACGGCGCCTGTCCGCCGCCCCGCAGAGCGTGGCTTCGCTTTCTTCAGGAGACAACGCACCATGACAGTGAAAATTACCTGGCACGGACATGCTACCTTCAGCCTCGATGTGGAAGGCTTCCGGCTGGTGGTTGACCCCTTCCTGCACCCCCACAACCCGGCAGCAACCGTCACAGCCGAAGAGCTGGCAGCAGACTTTATTCTGGTGACACACGGCCACACCGACCACATCGCCGACGGGGTCGCCCTGGCCCGACAGACCGGAGCCGCCGTGATCAGCAACGTCGAAATCGCCCGCTGGTTCAAACAACAAGGGATCCACCCGACCTATGGGATGAACCTGGGCGGAGGACATACCTTCGCTTTCGGCCGCCTCCGGCTGACGATCGCACACCACAGCAGCGAGTTGCCCGACGGCTCCTACGGCGGAAGCCCTGTCGGCTTTTTGATCAACTGCAACGACGGCCACGACCTCTATATCGCTGGAGATACAGCCCTGACCTACGACATGAAACAGATCGGCGATGGCGGCGGCGTCGACCTGGCCATCCTGCCGATCGGCGACTACTACACCATGGGCCCCGAAGAGGCCACTGTGGCAGCCCAGTGGGTGAAAGCCAAACAGGTCATCCCCTGTCACTACAACACCTTTCCCATGATCCAGGTCGACGCCGCTGCCTTTGCCCGCCGTCTCCAGCAGGAGGCCGAGATTGACTGCACCCTCCTTGCGCCCGGCGAGTCGACGACCCTCTGACCAGAAGCTGCACCGATGTCTCTTTCTGTTCTGCTCAGCCTGCTCGCCCTGGGGGGCGCGCTGGCGGCGATTGGATACACATGGACGCTGAACCGCGAGCTGGATGTTGTCCGCGAACGGCTCGACCGCTACCACCGTGCGCTCTTCAAAGCCGAAGAAGCCCTGCGTACCACCCGCCAGAGGCTGGCCGAACTGGAAAAGGCCAGCCCCTCCCTCCCCCCTCCCAATATCGAGCTGGAACTCTGAGCATTTTTGCCGGAGGGCCCCACAGCAGCCAGCAGAGCCGTGCGGGGGCAGGCGCCAACAAGTCTTTGTGAACAGTTCTGTACACAAGAGAAAGGGACGAAGTTTATGTCGGATATCAGCGAGTTTGGCGTCCATACCAAAGCAGAGCTGCTTTTTCCGGCGCACCTGATTCCAAGCCTGCGCGAGCTGCGCGGGGAGGAGTGGAAGATGCTGGTCGATCGGGTGGCCGCCCTGCCCGAAACCCACCCGGACAGCCTGGCCTTTGTGCTGATGATGATCGAACTGGACAGCTGCCTCAAATGCAACAGCAACAACTACAAATTTCTGCGCGGCTGCTATCTGTGCGCCACCCAGACCATCCAGTCGTTCAAAGGGGGCGACCAGGAGCTGTTGGGGCTTTACGCCAGGGCCCAGCAGGAGTTGAGCAGCCATCTCCGACAAGACAGCCGCCCCAGCGAGCGGATGGCAGGCTGAACAGAGGCCCCCTCCGTTGACCCCGCTGCACCCGCCCGCTGCCCCCCTACGCATCGCCATCATCGGCGGCGGTGTGACCGGCTTGACCGCCGCCTACGACCTGACCCGCTCCACCGCCCCAGCACGCTTTGACGTGAGTCTCTTCGAGCGGGCCCCCACCCTGGGCGGACTGGCCGCCGGCTTCAAAGG
>CAIOHJ010000371.1 GCA_903858085.1 uncultured Chloroflexota bacterium | reverse complement strand
GTTCGTGCTCAAGACCGGCACCAGCGATATGAATGTCGTCGGCCCAGCCTGGTCCTGCCCGATCGTAGCCTATGGCCCCGGGGACAGCAGCCTCGACCATACCCCCCACGAACACCTTCGTCTTGCGGACTACTGGCAGGCAGTGCTGGTGCTGGAACAGGCGCTGCGGCACTGGGGTCAGCCTGGCTGACCCTCTTCGGGCGTTGTGGAAAGACCTGCAGCGCTCATTTCCAGCTGAAGGTGCGGCCAGCGCTGGCCGGGCTGGCCGCTTCAAGCAGCGCACCCCCATCCTCTGTGCGGTTGACACGCACCACCGACACGATCCAGGCATACTCTGCCGCTTGACCTTCCGGGGGGGCCAGCGCGCTGTCCAGCGAGTAGCGGCTCTGTTTGACCCAGAAGGTGGGAAGGTTTTGCGCGACCAGGTTGCGCGGCAACAGCTGCAGCAGATACCACTCGTTGCTGGCCAGTTCGGCGACGCCGCTCCACTCCAGCGTGACAGGCTCGTCACGGGCGAGGCTGGCCCCCTGCTGCGGCAGACGCAATTCCATCTGGGAATAGGAGGGAGGCGGGGACGCCGAGGGGCTCGGCGTCAAGTCAAGTGCCTCCACCGGTGCCCCCACAACCGGGATGACCAGCACATCGCCCGGCTGAATAAACTGTCCGGCAGCAAGCTGGTTGGCGCTCTGGATCGAGTCGACCGAACTGCCCAACTGAATGGCGATCGTGCTCAAGGTGTCGCCCGGTCGCACCACATACTGAAAATCAGTGACAGCCGCCTGCAACTGGGCCGCTGTGCTGTCTTGCGGGATCGGAATGTTCAGCGTGTCGCCAGCACGGATCAGCTCGCTGCTCAAATTGTTGGCCCGCTGAATTTCTTCGACGGAGACGTCGTAGGTGATCGCCAGAGAAAGCAGCGTTTCTCCGCTGACCACCTCATGGCGGACAAGCCGGATCTGTTCTTGGACCGGGATCGCCGTGGCGGTGGGCACCGGCGTGTTCGTCGGTGTCGGCGTGATCGTCGCCGCCAACAACGGAATGCTGGTCGGCAGGATGGCCTGGACCACCTCGGTGGGAGAGGTGACATTCTGGGTCCCCAGTTGCCACCAGAAGGCCAGCACAGCGACCACAGCGACCACCAACAGGAGATCCACCCAGGAGAGACGACGGTTGTCCTGGGTCTGCTTGCGCAGGTCGTAGCCACACATAAAGCAACTTTCGGCGTTACGAGCGACTCGGGTCCCGCAATTTGGGCAGCGCCGTTCGGCGGTGTTCGATGCAGTGCGATTTTGAGCCATCGAACCGATTATAGCATGCAGGGTGGGACAAGCAGAGAATTGGGGGCAGTTGTTTTAACTTTATACAAAAACAGAGGCAGATCGTGCTGCGTAGGAGGATCAGGGGGGAGGTACCCAGCAGTCAGAAACCGAGCTTCTTGGAGAAGCTCGGTTTCTGACTGCTGGCTCAAAGCGCCAAAAGAAAAAATTGCGTTCGGTCAGCTGCCGTTGGCTGCATTTTGTTCGAGCAGATAGGCGACCAGGTCAGCCAGTTCTTCGAGGCTCAGCTGCTCAGCGTAGTTGGCTGGCATGATGTTGTTGGGGTAGGCAGGCACCACAAATTCGCCGGGGTTGACGATGCTGGCATAGAGATAGAGCGCCGGGCTTTCGCCGGGCACGCGGCTGACCGCAGTGTCGCCGACATGGTACCAGGTAGGCCCAGTCATGGCCGCATTGGGGTCCAGCGCGTGGCAGCCGATGCAGCCGCGCGCCAGCGCGATCTGCTCTCCATTGGCTGGCTGCGCAGCGGCCAGTGCAGCGGCAAAGTCTTCAGGCAGCCCAGCCACCACTGCATCCGGGGCCAGATCGGCCAGGGTCGGGGCTTCGGTCGGGACAGCCGCCACCACTTCGTTGCCCGCTTCGAGCGCTGCCAGCTGCTCGCCAAGCCGAGGGGAGAGGATCAGCTGGGTCGCATCCGGTGCACAGGCGGCTGCTGCCACTGCAACCACCCACAGGGACGCAACCAGCCAGGTGCGATGTCGCGTACAGTTTAATTTCATGCAGCCCTCCCAAATATCTGGGTCTGGTTCAACGCCAGCAAAACAATTTGCTGGCATCGATCAGGAAAATTTGGCTTATCCTATCACAGTCCCTGGCAGGGGGCAATTCAGCGCCAGAGGATCGAACAGATTGGTTCTAAAGTTCCAGAATGGAGCGCATCGACGGTTGTGCCGTCTTGTGCTACACTACAGGGCATGGCTCCGAGCTACTATGAAATTTTGCAGGTCGGGCCCGACGCTTCGCAAGCCGAGATTGCAGCTTCTTATCGAAAGCTTGCCCGCAAGCTACATCCTGACCTGAACCCAGCACCCGACGCGCATGCGCAGATGCAGCGCCTCAACGAGGCCTACAATACGCTGCGCCACCTACAGCAACGGCAGCGCTACGACGAAGCGTTGGGGCTCCCCCTGCCTGCCGCACATCCGCCGGCAACTGGCGGCCCAGAGGGCAGAGCAGATGGCAGCAGCCCGAAGAGCAGCTCCCGAAGGTCCTGGCTCAGCTATCAAAAACAGGTAGGAGATGTGGTTGTCCTGGCGATTGGGGAGACGGAGAACCTGGCCGAGCTGCTCGCCGAGCTGCAGCAGCGCATCCCCGAGAATGCCCGTTCCTACGACATCGTGCACAATCGCTGGCAGATCAATGCCCGGTATGCAGATGTGCTGCGGACGCTGTTTGGCAATTATGCGCCGGTGGTGCTGCATGCGGAACCCAGCACAGCGACTGGCCGACCTGTCCGCGCACAACCTGCTGGGCAGCCCGCCCGTTTCCTGCAACGGCCTGTCTGGACGAGCTTCGCCGTCGTGCTGGTCGGCGCGCTTGCGCTGTACGGCCTGCTTTTGGGCCAGGTCCTCTTGTCCGACACCGGATGGGGCCTGCGTCCGACAGCCACGTTGCCGGCGCCGAACGCTGTCGACGCCCCCCAACAATCCGCCAGTCAGCCACTGCTCTTTCCCGAGGACTGTAC
>CAIOHJ010000370.1 GCA_903858085.1 uncultured Chloroflexota bacterium | reverse complement strand
CGATCCTGGATGCGGCTGACCACCTTGCGCGTGATCCAGATCAGCAACAGCGCCAACACCAGTGCTGCATTGGCCAGCACGAAGGCCCCCACAAAAAAGGTGATGCCTTCCACCAACCAACTGAGCTCCTGGGGTGCCCCCAGGTCGTATTGGAGCTGAATGAGTGCGTCACTCCAGTTCATCCTCAACCCTCCATCTGCTTCGACCGGATTCGCCAGCACATCAGTCCCATTCGAGAGCACCTTTGCGCCATTCAAGGAAGAGACCCAGAATCAGAATCAACACAAAGGTGACCGCTGCGATCACCGAAAAAAACGAGAGCCCCTGGTAGGCAACGGCGATCGGAAACAAGAAAATGACTTCGACGTCGAAGATCAAGAAAATCAGGCCGATCAGGTAATACTGGGCACGAAACTGCACCCAGGTGTCTCCAAAGGTTTCGACACCGCTTTCGTAGGTCTCATTCTTGATCGGGTCTGGACGCCGTGGTCCCAGAAAATGGCCCAACACAATCGCAGCCGCTGGAATAATGACAGCAATTGCGCTGAGAATCAGTACAAAACCCCATTGGCTGAGCATGGTTGTACTCCCGTTGCATCCTCAAAAATAATACGCGCGCGCTTAAGGCCGTGGTGGCTGAGACAGATTGGCCGTCAGCACTGAATTTTTTTCAATATTTTCTACCAACCGTTGAATCCTGCGCTGAATCGTGATTGTGTAGAATATAACAAACAGGTAAGATGGTAGCATAAGGTAGAGGGGATCGAGAAAATCCTGGCAGCGCCGATACAATTATCAGAAGAGACCCGTAGAGAGCTGAGATCCTGTGAATCGTTGGTGGACGCGTCTGCGCCAGTTCCTGCACCAGGAAATGGCGCCTGTTTTTCCTTTGTTCTTGGTGCAATTTTTCAGCGGTGCCTGGCTGCTGCCGCAATCCTCTTTTTTCCCAATCTATCTGGAGGAACAGCTGCACGCTTCTCCTTTTTGGATAGCAGCTGTGGTTGCGGGGGGGCAGGCGTCGGGGCTGGCGGTGGCGTTGTACGGGGGGCGTCTGAGCGACAGCTGGGGCAGCAAACGGGTACTGGTGCTCGGTTTGGCAGGTGGAGCGCTGGTCAGCCTGGTCTTCCTGCTCCGTTTTCCCCCGCTGGTCGTGCTTTTGTGGATGGTGGGGGGGGCGACCATCAGCCTGCACACCCTGGGGGGGTCGAGTTATCTGACGCGTGCGGCGGTTCCCCACCATCTGGGGCTCCTTTCGGCATTCTATGCCCTGAGTCTGACGTTGGGGGGGGCGATGAGCAGCCCGCTGGCCGGCCAGCTGCTGGACAGCGCCGGTTTTGCTCTCTACGGCCTGACCGGGATGATCCTGGTCGCTCTGACCGCCCTTTGGGCGCTGCGTTTTCTCTCGCCGCAGCCGTCCGTCCAGAATGGCAGCCACCCCGGCCAGCTGCCGACGCGTCTCCTGGCGCACCGTCCCGTTGTGCAGCTGTTGATGGGGCTGCGTTTTTTGCCGACCCTCTACTACGGCATGGCAAGCGTCTTGATTCCGCTGTTGATCAACGACCTGGCGGGCAACAAGACGACGGTCGCTCTGTACAGCACGGCCAGCCTGGTGGTGGCCTCGGCGGCCCAGCTGTGGGTTGGGCGGGCAGCAGACCGCTACGGCCACCGCTGGCCGACGCTGATCAGCTACGGTGTGCTGATCCTGGCTTCGCTGGGGCTGGCGCTTTTTGCCCAGGAGCTGTGGGGAGTTTTTTTCTTTGGGGTGGTGGGCATTGCTGCGGCCTGGGCGCTGGCCGCCCTGCTCTTTGTGTTGGTCGCCGACGGTGTGGCGCAGCCGGAACATGGGCGGACCTTTGGCCTGTTGCACGCCACCTGGAGCATCGCCATGATCAGCGGCTCCTTGCTGGGGGGGGCGCTGCTCCAGGTGGCACCAGGCTTCCCTTTTCTGCTGGTCGCACTCTTCAACCTGCTTTCGATTCTGCTGTCGTTGGCATTTTTTGCTCGGATCGAGCGCGGGGAAGGCGCCGACCCTCGGCTGGCCGCCAGAACCCCCTGAGCTCTCTCAGGGGGTTCTGGCCACGTTCAGGCTGGGATCGCTGGCGTGTCGATCAGCGCCACGGCGGCGTCGATCTCGGCCTGTGTCAGTTCATGTTTTTGTAGACGCCCGGCGAAATAGGCCTCGTAGGCGGCCATGTCGAAATTGCCGTGTCCACAGAGGTTGAAGAGGATTGTCTTGGAAACCCCCTCTTCCTTGGCGATCTGCGCCTCGCGGATCGCCTGGGCGACGGCATGGTTGGCTTCTGGGGCTGGGATGATGCCTTCTGCCTTGGCAAACAGGATGCCCGCCTCG
>CAIOHJ010000369.1 GCA_903858085.1 uncultured Chloroflexota bacterium | reverse complement strand
TTCGCCAAAAAAGTCTCCCGAGCGCGCAACCATTTGACGGGCGAGCTGCTGCCTGTCTGCTTCTGCTACCGTGCACGCACCGAAGTCGAAGAAGCAGCGACGCGCAACGGGATACGCAGGGTCTACTCCTATGGGCGTTTCGTGTAAGCACCCTCCAAAAGCAAGGCGCAGCGACAAAACTGCATCGCCGTGCGCCCCACTATCCAGCAGGGCGTGCATATTGACCGTCTACCGCCCGACGAGGTGGGCCCCAGTGGGCGATTTGCTCTGAGCCGGGGCCAGCACACGCCCTACTCGCCGTTCCACTCGATGTCACAGGTCGAAGCTTCCACGGCACTGAGCCCGCAACGCCAGGCGCGGGCCAGCAGCTCGGCAATGGCGATGCCTTGCCACAGCCCCGGGAGGGGGTCACGCCTTGTGAAGATGACCTCTCGGCTGGTGCGCAGGGTAGCCAGCCAGTGACCCAGCGCTGGCCACGACCGTATGGCGGGCAGTGCATAACAGATCATTGCCAGCGTGAGCATCGAGGGCCTCTGCACCGACGGTGTCAGCCAGGGGCCAGGGGGCAGGCCCAGGAATGTCTCTGCAAAGCCCGGCGTTCCGGCAAAAAGGTGAACACCGCTCGTCGTGCGCGGGTTGCACTCAATGGCAAAGACACCAGGGCAATTGTCCCCCTCCCCACACGCATTCACCGCAGGTTCGATAAAATCAAAGGCGATCTGGCCGCTCAACTGGTTCTGCTCGACAAAACGGCGTACCCAGGCCAAGATCGCCTCATGTTCCAGATGCTGAAAGACGATGGCTGGGCCCCCCTCTGACGCCGCACCGGCACGGAAATCGACTGCATAGGTTGTATGGGCGGCAAGTTGCCCGGCGTGGACCACGCTGTAGGTGCAAAATTGCCGCCCCCGTATACATTGTTGGGCAACCCACGGGGAGGTCGGGCGGATCTGGTGCAGCGCCTGTGCGAAGGCAGCCTGCGTGACGCCCGCATTCGTTGGCATCTGCTCTCCACGAAGCGGGGGGGGCAGGAGGGTCTTGGTGGCAAAACGTGAATAGGCTGGCTTCAGCACCACCTCTGCCATGCCATCCCAATCGCGTGCGGCGAGCGCGTGCAGTTCGTGCGGCGTGGTCAACACGACCGTCTTGGGGACTGCAAGTCCATAGGTGCGCGCCAGCGCGGCAAAAGCGCCTTTGTCGTGCAGCTGCCGCAGGTGCTCGATCCCCTCCGCAAAAATTGCACAGTGCGCAGAGAGCTGTGCTCGCCCTCTGGCAACCCAAAACAGCTCCTCACAGGTGGGCAAGAGCAGATCAATCTTCTCCCGGCAGAGGATGGCGCACAAGGCTTGAAGGTAGGCATCGGGGGCGCGGTTGGGGGGCGGGACCCGGTAGTTGCGCGCAATGGCGCGTGAGGGCCGCGCCAGATGACAACGCAGGCTTTCGGCCATAAAGACCACATGGCCGGCGGCATCAAAAATACGGGCCAATTCCAGGGTTGCCGGAGCACGCCCGCCGGTGAGCAGGATGCGAGCCATCATTACCTGCCGATCCACTTATTCCATGAACAGACCTGTCACTGCCAGCCCCGCAATTTCAATAGGTTAAGATCACGCCGCCCAGGGAGATTCCAGCCCCAGTGCCGACAAGCAGCACCCTCTCACCACGGCGGAGACGGCCCTGCCGCACCGCTTCATACAGCGTTGCTGGAATCGAGGCGGCAATACAGTTGCCCAGCAGGTCAAGGGTCCGCACGATCTTTGTGTCGGGC
>CAIOHJ010000368.1 GCA_903858085.1 uncultured Chloroflexota bacterium | reverse complement strand
GCTGTCCTGGTGCGCGCTTCAGCGGCCACTGAGCTGCTGGAGCTCCTCATACAACGGTCTGAGCCGGTCATACAGACGCAGATAGATGCGCCGGTAGAGCTGGTCGTACAGGCGGCGGGTTCGTGGATCGGGGTCAAAGCGGCGACCGCTGCGCGTCATCGCAGCGGTCGCCGCTGCAAAATCTGGGTAGAGCTGGAGCCCGACAGCGGCATCGATGGCGGCACCCAGTCCAGAGGTTTCGTACAGATGGGGGCGAATTGCCGGCAGCCCAAAGATGTCGGCGGTGAGCTGCATCGCAGCATCGCTCTGCGATCCGCCACCCGCCACCCGCAGCTCGCGGATCGGGGTGCCGGTCCGTTTCTCCAGCCGCTCCATTCCCTCACGCAGTCCATACGCCAGCCCTTCCAGGATCGCACGGTACAGATGGGCGCGCGTGTGAATGTCGGTGAACCCGATCACAGCCCCCCTCGCCTCAGGGCCAGGCACCCGGATGCCAGGGCTCCAATAGGGCTGCAGCATCAAGCCGTCACACCCCGGCGGCACACCAGCGACCAGCTTGTCCAACAGACGTTCGGGGGCAACCCCGCTGGCTTCGGCCTCCTGTACTTCGCGCTGGCCGAACTCCTGTTTGAACCAGCTCACCATCCAAAAACCGCGATAGATCTGGACCTCCAGGTTGTAGGCGCCGGGCTGGGCTGCCGGAAAAGGAGGGATCAGGGGCAGCGCTTCCAGATAACGCGAGGAGGTGGTCGTGATCGTGGCGGTGGTGCCGTAGCTGAGACAGCCGATCTGAGGGTCAAAGGCGCCGGCGCCGAGCACCTCACAGGCTTTGTCGGCTGCAGCAGCGATCAACGGCAGCCCGGCAGGAATCCCGGTGGCTGCCGCTGCGGCCGCGCTGACCGTGCCCAATGGCTGGGCTGGAGCGATCAGTTCGGGCAAGCAAGCTGGGTCGATCGGCGCAACCCGCCACTTCCAGTCCCAGGAGGCAGCCCAGCGCTGGGTTTTATAATCGAAAGGAAGATAGCCGACCTGGCAGCCGACCGAGTCAACAAAATGGCCGGTCAGCTTGAAGGTCAGATAGCCGGACAACAAAAGATATTTGTGGGTCTGGGCCCAGATGTCAGGTTCATGGGTCCGGATCCAGTTGCATTCGGCTTCGGCCTGGATGTAGGCGATCGTCTCGCTCTGGCCTGCCAATTGGAAAGCCATCCCCCACAGACCCCCGACTGGATGCTGGCCCAGGGTACGTCTCTGGTCCAGCCAGAGGATGGCTGGGCGCAGCGGGCGGCCTGCCCCATCGACGTTGATGACTGTGGCACGCTGCGCAGTCAAGGCCACGCCGGCCACCCGCTCTCGGTCAGCCTGTGTCCACACCCCCTGGCAGGCAGCACAGAGGCTGCTCCAGAAATACTCTGGGTTTTGCTCCGCCCAGCCTGGCTGGCGAGAAAAATAGGCCTCGATCGGCACCTGGGTTTTGGCCACCAGCATGCCCTGTAGATCGAAAAGTAGAGCCCGTACGCTCTGGGTGCCGTGATCAATTGCAAGAAGCAGGTCGCGCATAGGCCTCCAAGGTCAGGACAGTGTGCTGACTTCCACCGCCGACAGGATCGATTCTATGGTATACTGACGAATATACTCAAACTTCCCAGTCCTTCTGGGAGATCTTCCATTCATCGTGTGCTGTAGATATGCTGTAGGAAATGGCCATGAACCGTCAGACCCATCTTGTCGAAAAAGAGAGTTCCGTGCTGCCGTTGCTTTTTTTGGGGGGACAGCCGACCTGGAAAATGCCGCAGCTGACCAGCCTGAACCGGCTGCCCCCCCGGGCCACGCTGGTCCCTTTCCCCACAGCTGCCGAGGCGCTGCACAACCCGCCCACAGCATCCCCCTGGCTGGCCACCCTCAACGGAGTCTGGGATTTCCAAATTTTTGGCCGCCCTGAGCAGGTCACCCAGGCCGCCGTCGAACAGGGCAGCTGGTCCGCAATCCAGGTGCCTGGCAACTGGACGGTACAGGGCTACGGACGCCCCCACTACACCAACGTGCAGATGCCCTTCCCCACCCTGCCCCCTGACGTGCCCGACGAAAACCCGACCGGCCTCTACCGCCGCCAGTTTCGAGTGGCTGAAAGCTGGCGTGGGCGCCGGATCGTGCTGCATTTTGGCGGCTGTGAAGGCGCCCTCTATGTCTACGTCAACGGCCAGCCAGTCGGGCTCAACAAAGATGCGCGGACCCCAGCCGAGTTTGAGATCACCGATCTGGTGCGCTACGACGCCGAGAACCAACTGCTGGCAGCTGTGACGCAATGGTCCGATGCCGCCTTTGTCGAAGACCAGGATATGTGGTGGCATGCCGGGCTGCAGCGCGAAGTGCTGCTTTACGCGACGGGCACACCCCATCTGCAGGATGTCTTCGCCCGCGGCGACCTCAGCGAAGACCTGCGCGACGGCATCCTGCGCGTCACCGCCAAAGCGGGCTTTCCAGGGGGCGACGTGAGCGGCTGCTCGCTCGAAGCCCAGCTCTTTGACGAACGGGGCAAGCCCGTCCTGCGCAAACCGTTGCAGGCAGATTTCGGTGCCCCCTACCAGCCGCGCGGCCAGATCTCGATCGAACAGACCCTCCCCAGACCCAAGTTGTGGTCGGCAGAGACACCCTCCCTCTACACGCTGGTCGTGACCCTCAAAACCCCCCAGGGCGAGGAAAGCAGCCGCTGCACGGTGGGCTTCCGCAAGGTCGAGATCCGCGAACGGTCGCTGCTCATCAACGGCAAACGGGTCTTGATCAAAGGCATGAACCTGCACGACCACGACGATGTCACCGGCCGTGCCATCTCACGCGAACGAATGGAGATGGATCTGCAGCGGATGAAACAGTACAATGTCAACGCTATCCGGACATCGCACTACCCCAAAGATCCTGTTTTTTACGATCTCTGCGACCGCTACGGTTTTTATGTGATCGACGAGGCCAACGTCGAATCCCATGCCTTCTTTTTGGAGATGTGCCGAGACACGCGCTACACCCACGCCTTTGTCGAGCGCGTGCAAAATATGGTCGAACGAGACAAAAACCATCCCTGCATTCTCCTCTGGTCGCTCGGCAACGAAAGCGGCTACGGACCCAACCACGACGCTGCCGCCGGCTGGGTGCGCGGGTACGATCCCAGCCGCCCGCTGCATTACGAGGGGGCTATCTCGATCTGGGCTGGTCAGTCCATGAGCGGCGGCGAGCGCGTCACCGACATCATGTGTCCGATGTATCCAGAGATTGCCCGGATCATCGAGTATTCCGAGCGCAACGCAGATCCACGGCCGTTGATCATGTGCGAATTTTCGCACGCAATGGGCAACAGCAACGGCAGCCTGGCCGACTACTGGGCCGCCTTCGAACGCTATCCGGCGCTGCAGGGCGGCTTTGTCTGGGAATGGGTCGACCATGGGATCCGCCAACAGGCCCCCGACGGCAGCGCGTACTGGGCCTACGGCGG
>CAIOHJ010000367.1 GCA_903858085.1 uncultured Chloroflexota bacterium | reverse complement strand
TGCTGCTCAACGAACTGCGCTTCACGGTATACCTGCTCGATGACATACACCGGCAGGGAGCCTGCCAGCCGAAACGTGATAAAAAGCGTCCCGTCAGAGGGCTGGTAGCGACTTCCGCATCGCCAAATATCTGGTCACCAAGCCGCCAGGGCTATGCAGGGGAATCCAGGGCTTTATTTCAGCCGTGCTGATTATCCAAATTCCTGGATCCACTCTAACACCGACGAACAGCGGGACCAGGAGAAATTTGCGCCGCCCAACTCCGCCTCACAACTTCCTTGCCGAATCCCTTGGCGTCCAGTGCCGGAAAAAAATGCACCGCAACTCGGCAAGAACCCGCCACTCCGACGCAGCAGGGGCGTCCATTGGCCTTTCACTTCGCCCGCAACAACCATTCCTCCAAAGACAACTGCAGGCAACGTCCTCTGCGCCAGGCTGTGAAGCCGAATGAACGCCCAACCGCGCGCCGATGCAATGGCCAGGCAGGATGACTCACCTCGATGCAGAGCAGCTGGTAGGCTGTTGAACAGGCGTAACTCGTCATCCCCCTGCAGTGAAGTCAGGTGCAGCCATCCATCCAGCGAAAAAGGATATATGTCCTCTTCAATGCCTTGGTAGTGTTCGATTCCTTCCGTAACGCCATCCTGGATCTCGCCATACACCTCGGTCGAAATATAGACGTCAACCAGCAGGTTGTGAAGCAACTCCAACTGCCTGACTGAAGCGAAATTTGAGATGACAGTTGTGTTCGCGATGACTTTCATGCAGGCTGGTTTCGTTCCGCAAACACACGTTCAAGGGTCGCAACTTCTTCCTGGATTTCAGCATCGTCAACTGGGCCAAGCCGCAACTGCACACCGCGCTGCAGCATCACTGCTTTCATTCGGTCAAAGCTGATGCCCCCCAGGTTGGCGGCCTTCGCCAATGAAATGTCTTCGGTCTGATAGCGATAAATCGCCAGTTCGAGCCGTAGCTGTGGCTTCTCCTGCAAGAGAGACCGCAGGGCATCTTCGATTACAGCATCCTGACTGGGATACAGCCTGGCTGCCACCAGTGCTTGTGGTTCGAGCACCATAGTGCCTCCTTCTGAGCAATTCAACTACCATTGCGCCTTGCCAGCTCCAGCTAGCGGCTATGATCAGGCTCTATTATGCCACAGCCGCCCCATGTGCAAGCAATTGGGATCGTAGGGGCTAGGTCGGCAGGACTATCTGTGCACATGTAGCCACCCAACTCGTTCTGTTTGTTGGCGATACTCAACGGACAGCAGCCGCAGCACTGGTGTGTAGCTCCTGGGCTAGTTCTTCCTGATTCAGAACCTCCCCGGAAGTGGCGTCTACTTCAATCATGCCAACCCGAAACAGGTCGCCCGTACCTGGGTGCTCCAGGTCTGGCAATCCTAGAATCACATCATAGCGCCAGCGCAGAGGCTCGCTCAGAATCAACTCGGCGTTCTCTGCACCGAGCAAATTGCCTACGGTCTCCAGCAGCCACACATTGGCCCGTCGTCGGGCAACGTCTCGATCCAACACTTCAGTTTCGATGTCTGTCATGTGATGCGCTATTCGGCCAGCCTGTGCAGATCCAATCTGCGCCGGTCGGTTTGACCTGACAACGCAGCCAAGACTATTCGTCAGCCGTTGCCAATTCCACAAACCGGGCCGGGCGCACCATCTGAATACTGGCATAGTGTCCTATGTCGATCTGATGGCGATCACCGTTACCACGTACTCTGCGCGTCCAGTTAGCGCGCATTCGACGATCACATCGTCATCTGGGTCCGCAGCAACAACAACAAGTTGTCCTGGGACGGTCACCAGTTCAGAGATGTCGCGTACCTCCTGAGCCGCTTGTTGGGCGCGTTTGGGAGCGAAACCGAACTTGTCTACCAGCTTCTCGACATATTCATCGAGGATCGGCTGGCAAGTTACGGATTCCACGGCTCCGGTGCGCGCCAGTGCCAGACAGCGGAAAGGCGGCCCTGTGAGAGAAAAGAGGGCAGATAGCAGCACGTTGGTGTCGAATACTGCGCGGGGCGCCACCGATCACTCCTCATGCACGATGTCGTCGATGAACGCGTCGCGTTCCGCATCGGACATCCGGTCCCAATCCTTGTTGCGCGCTGCTGCCACCGCGCCAAAACGTGCGTGAGCTTCCTGCAAGTCCCCCTCGAGCAGCGGCAGGTACTGGCGTAGGATGTTGATGTCCGCATGGCCCATGAGCCGCGCCAGCACATAGATGTTCATCCCGTTGCGCAGGCAGCTGAGCGCAAAGGTGCGCCGGAAGGTGTGGCAGGTGCAGTGGGCAATGCCTGACCGTTCCTGCAAGCGTTCCATCAGCTGCACGATGCTATCGACCCGGAGCCGCCCTTTGTGGCGCTCGGAAACGAAGACCGGCTCGTGGGGCTGCACCTTGCCCCGCTCGATAAAGTAGCGCTTGACCTGCTTGCGCGTGCGGGCGCCGATGTAGGTCGTCCGGCCCTTCTGCCCTTTACCCAGTTGGACGAGCACGACCCCTGTATTCAGGTCCACGTCGGCCACGTTCAGGGCGACCAGTTCGCTGACGCGCACTCCCGAGTCCAGCAGAAACAGGCACATGGCCTTGTCCCGCTCGCTGCTGCAGCTGCGGAGGATGGCCTGAATGTCTGCGGCGGACAAGGCGGCGAGGATTTTCTTCTCCAGCCGCGGCATCTGCACCTTGTTGAAGGGTGAGACGGCGAGCAGCTCGTCGCGCACGCAGTAATTCAGGAAGGCCCGGATCGCGCGGGCCAGGTTGTTCTGATATTGGCTGGAAAGCTCGCGGCGGCTCAGGGAAACGAGGTAGCGCCGGAGGTCGTGGGCGGTCAGCTGCTGGAGCGTTTTGATGCCTTGTTCGTCGCACCAGCGGACAAAAAGACCGAGTTTCAGGCGGTAAAACTCGCGCGTAGCCACCGTCAGGCGCCGCGCTTCGCAGTCCAACAGGAAGAGGTCGAGAGCATCCAGAATTAGGTGAGTCCCTAGGTCAGTCACAAGTTCCGTCCCTTCGTGATAAGTGACGGACATACTATATATTGTGATCTGCCGCTAGGAACTCGCTACCTATAGTGGTTTGGTGGCGATGTCGTGACTTGAACACGAGACCTAGGGATTATGAAGCCCTCGCTCTAACCGACTGAGCTACATCGCCTGATTTAGAAGCCGCCAGCAAATTTGCTGGCGGCTTTGGAGTTGCGGGGATAGGAATCGAACCTATGACCTTCGGGTTATGAGCCCGACGAGCTACCGCTGCTCCACCCCGCGTCAGTTATGCTTCTACTATAACAGCTCTCTCGTCGTTGGTCAAATCAAAAGAAGGATGGGATGCAAATAGAGTTGTCCGACGAGGGTGGAGGGCTCTGCTGTCTCGGGAAAGCGGGTCGGTATGTTGATCCTCCCTGCATCGACGTCGAAGTTCAGTTCGTTCTCTGCTACGGTGATCGTTGCCGCGCGCCCGGCGCAGCAGGGGCAATCGTGCTGCGCCGGGCTGGCAGTTTTTCAGGGAGTTCGTGTCTGCTGGCCTCTACAGGCCGGGTTTCCAGAGCGGCTCTGACACCTCCTGCATCCGGTTTTCGTAGCGGGCCATGACAAAGAGGGCATCCGACAGCCGGTTGAGATAGGCGATGGTATGGGAGCCGACCGGTTCGCTGCGTGCCAGCGCTGAAACATCGCGTTCGGCGCGACGGCAGACTGTGCGTGCCACATGCAGCTGGGCGGCTCCCAGCGCTCCGCCAGGCAGGATGAAGTTTTCCAGCGGGCCGACGACTGCGGTCATCTCGTCGAGCAAGGTCTCCAGCCGTGCAATGTGCCGTTCTTCAATCTGTGGCAGTTGGTAGCGTGCCTTGTCCTCTTCGAGAAAGGCCAGATCCGAGCCAAGGTCGAAGAGCTCGTTTTGGATTTCGGGCAGCACAGCTGCCAGCCGTTCGCACACCCCTACGGCCAGTGCCACGCCGATCTGCGAGTTGAGCTCGTCGACGGTTCCATAGGCGTTCACGCGCAGATGTTCTTTGGGCACCAGCTGCCCGCCGCCCAGCGAGGTCTGGCCTTGGTCGCCTTTTTTGGTGTAGAGTTTGGTCAGTCTTGGCATTGGAGTGCTCCTGTCACATCTTCGGCTGTCAGCCAGCCGGTTTCTGGAAAAAGTCTTGCAATTTGTGGGGCAAAGAATGGGGAAGTTGCCAGTACCTCTGTGGGGGGGCCCTCGGCGATGATTTCACCTTGGCTCATCAATATCACCCGGTCTGCAATGACAGCGGCCAGCTCCACGTCGTGGGTCACGACCAGGATCGCC
>CAIOHJ010000366.1 GCA_903858085.1 uncultured Chloroflexota bacterium | reverse complement strand
GCATCCGGGACCGGGTAAGGGCTAGAAAGCCTCAGAGAGCAACGCTGCATAGTTGGTCTTTTCATCAGTTGCGAACCTTCATCGAGTACAAGGCACAATTGCTCGGTGTGCCCGTAGTGACAGTTGACCCGCGGAACACCTCTCGCACCTGTCCCTGCTGCAACCACATCGACAAAGCGAACCGTCCCAATCAAGCTGCTTTCTCCTGCGTGGCCTGCGGTTTCTCTGGACTGGCAGACCACATCGCTGCGGTGAATATCCGCAGGGCGGCAGTCAATCCGCCGAACGTCCCGACAGCGCCTTCGGATGCTGCGTCAGGGACAAGCCTCCGGCTTTAGCCGTGGGGTAGTTGACAATAAAATTCCTTCCGGTGGTATGCGGTAGTACGTCAACGCAGATTTGACAAACGCGGGAATCCGCCGTATCTTCTATGTAGATACCAAAATTAGGAGGAATCTATGGAAACTCGTGTACAGCGTTGGGGCAATAGCCTGGCCTTGCGAATTCCCAAACCGCTGGCCGATGAAGTCGGCTTGAAAGACAACTCGCCCGTCCAGCTTTCCCTGCACGATCGTCAGTTGGTAATCATACCCCTGCTCAAGCCCACCTTCAACCTGGAGGCGTTGCTTACCCAAGTTACGGACGATAACCGCCACGCCGAAGTGTTGACCGGCCAAGCGGTTGGGGGTGAAGCGTGGTAGCACCATCATCCTACGTGCCACGCCGCGGGGATATCGTCTGGCTTACCTTCAATCCACAAGCGGGCCATGAGCAGGCAGGACGCCGACCCGCGGTGGTGCTGTCGCCGCTCTCCTATAATGCCAAAGTCGGTTTGGCGCTCCTGTGTCCGATTACCAGCGCCGTCAAAGGGTATCCGTTCGAGGTCAACCTGCCGCACGGTTTACTCATTACTGGCGTCATTTTGGCAGATCAAGTCAAGAGTTTGGATTGGCAAGCTCGCTCTGTGGAGTTCATCTGCGCCTTGCCAGAGGCAGTAACATGGGAGGTTCTACAGAAGATCGGCCTGCTGTTGGCCGAGTAGTTCTGTAGCTTGGTTTGTGGGTCGTGCAGCGGGCCGTTGGCACGGTTCGCCGTTATGGGCAGCGTGCGTCGTGTTGTGGGCTTGGGCCTTGCCTACCACCGGTTGCAGCTGACGGCTGCAACCGGTGAGATCGTGAGGCGCAGCCGCAGCTGAACCTGGCCGTCAGGCGGAGTGTGTCGGTTGCTTCGTCGGGCGGGGTGGTGCAGCCGAGTTTGTTCATCAGGCAAGTGAGCGTAGTTGCCAGCCTGTGGGCGAGGTGACACCGCAGCGGGCGAGCGGTTCGGTTTCTGCGGGGGCTGTCCTGCTGATGCAGCGGACGAACAACCGCTTTTATTCTTTAGCCTAGATTTCGCACCTTGACAATTGAACAGAGAGAGAAGATGCAAAGATGCTCCCTCTCATGAACAAGTATACCACAGCGCGTCTCGCATCCGAGTTTTCGTCTGAATCGTTTGGTTTCTGGCTGCGTGGGTTGCGCTAGGTCCGAGCGATCGTCGTCTGACAAAGATGCCAACGACGCCCTTATTGGGTGTTGTGCTGCATGACGCAAAGCGGTCCGGGCCGTTGTTTCCGTGGCAGGCGACCAGACGCTGGAAGAAATGGGCGTTGCACGAGTAGCGTGCAGGGCGAACCGCCTACCGCCGAGCGAAGCGTGCAGCCCAGTTGGCCCAACCGGGCGCATCAACCATTCGACAAACTCATTCGCCGCAACGCTGACCCGCTACTTCTCTTTCTATTCGATTCTCAAGGTGCGAAATGTAGGCTGAGCCAGCCTTCGGGTCAGGGCGCCGGCTGGATCCGCTCCAGCCCCCCCATATACGGGCGCAGGAGCTCCGGCACAATGACCGATCGGTCTGGCTGCTGATAATTTTCGAGCAGCGCGATCACTATGCGCGGCAGGGCCAG
>CAIOHJ010000365.1 GCA_903858085.1 uncultured Chloroflexota bacterium | reverse complement strand
TTCGGCGGGTTCCCCCCCAATACCGCCGTGGCGCTCTACCTGGGGGCCTATGTGCGGGCCGCCGAGACAGCCGACGCCCCCCCCTACGCCAGCGGGGCCAGCGACCGTTTTGGCAACGGCAGCCTGCGCTTCCTCTTGCCAGCCAACTGGCCAGATGGCCAGCCGATCGGGCCAGGCAAGCTGGCCCTGTTGGTCGCCACCAGCAACTTTGCAGTGTCTGCAGCGGCCCCTTTCGAGGTCACGATCCCGCCACCGACCACAGCACCGCTCCCTTATGTCGAACTCAACCCCTCCAGCGGAGGGCCAGCCACCCAGATCACCGTGCGCGGGGGAGGCTACCCGGCCAACCGCACCCTCTCTCTTTTTCTGGGCAGCGTGACCCGAGCCAGCGCCGCCGACAGCCCAGCTCCCCTCCAAAGCACCCCCAGCGATGCCAACGGCAATTTCACTACACAGCTGTCGATGCCCACCACCTGGAGCGACGGCCGCCCGATCGAGACCGGCAAGCTGGTGATTCTGGTGGCGACCGACGATTTTCAAGCACAGGCCGGCGCCACTTTTGACTTCTTTGCCACCCCCGCCAATCCATCGATCTCGCTCTCACCAGCCAGCGGGGAGGCCGGCACCCGGGTGACCGCCAGCGGCAACGGGTTCCCCGCCAGCAGCCCCGTGGCCATCTATCTGGCTCCACTCGACACCGCAGCTGGCACCGGCGCGCTCCAGGAGTACGCTTCCGGGACAACAGCTGCCGACGGCAGCTACTCGCTCGCCTTCACAATGCCCGCGACCTGGCCCGACAGCGCCGCAGTCACCCAAGAACAGATCGTCGTCACCGTAGCCCTGCCCGACTTCAGCGTCTCCGTGAGCAGCGTCTTCACCTACCGAAGCACCGCCCCGACCCCCGTGCCGCCGACCCCTGTGCCGCCGACCCCCGTGCCGCCGACCCCTGTGCCGCCGACCCCTGTGCCGCCGACCCCCGTGCCGCCGACCCCCGTGCCGCCGACCCCTGTGCCGCCGACCCCCGTGCCACCGACCCCTGTGCCGATCGCGTTTGTGCAGGCCAGCCCGGGTTCGGGTTCTCCCGGCACCACTGTCACCTTGAGCGGCGGTGGCTTCCCAGCCAACACCCTGCTGTACGCCCATCTGGCACGCCTGGACGGCAACAGCGGCGCGGAGAGCTATGGGGGCTACGCCTCAGCGCCCAGCGACGCGGCCGGCAATTTTGTGATGAGTTTCGTGATGCCGGCAACCTGGCCCAACGGCAGCCCGATCGCAGAGCAGCGGCTGGTGCTCCTGGTCGCAACCGAGGACTTTGCTGTCGAAGCCAGCACCACCTTCGAGGCCGAGCCGCTCGTGCCTGCAGAAGCAGATGAACCAGAGCCCACACCGGAGCTGCCCGCGCCGGAGGAGCTTCCTCCTCCGGCCGACGATTTGGGGTGAGGCCCAGTGGGGGGCTCTGGCAGCGGCTCCCTGCTCAGGCCCCCAGCCGGTTGCGGCGTAGGATTTCGCCGGTCGCCTGGCGTGTCGAAGGGGTGTGGCCAGCCAGCGGCAGGATCCGTTCGTGGACTGCGTCGATGATCCACTCTTTGGTTGGGAAAAACAGATCTTCCAGCTCCGCCGGCGGCGTAATCCAGTTGCGCGCGCCGACCACCACCGGCGGCCCATCCAGATCATCGAAGACCAGCTGGGTCAAATTGGAGGCCATCGTGTGCAGAAACGAACCGCGTTCACAGGCATCCGAGACCAGCACGACCCGCCCGGTCTTGCGCACCGACTCCGCCAGCGGGCCATAGTTGAGGGGATTGATAAAGCGTGTGTCGATGACTTCCGTCGAAACGCCGTACTGGCTCTCCAACACCTTGGCAGCTTCCAGTGCTCGGGAGAGGGTCGCCCCCACCGTGAGAATCGTCAGGTCGCTTCCGCTGCGCCGCAGCACTGGCTCCCCCTCGGGCACCACATAGTCTTCGATCGGCACTCCTCCTTCGACCAGGGTCTCGGGCTCCGGATAAAGCCGCTGGCTTTCAAAGAAGACGACCGGGTCGCTGCCGCGCAGCGCCAGCGCCAGCATTCCCTTGGCGTCGTAGGCGGTCGCCGGAAAGTAGGCTTTGAGCCCGGGCACATGGGCGATCATGGCACTCCAATCCTGGGAATGCTGGGCGCCGTACTTGGCGCCGACCGAAACACGCAGCACCATGGGCATCTCCAACACATCGCCAGACATGGCCTGCCACTTCGCCATCTGGTTGAAGATCTCGTCGCCGGCACGGCCCATGAAATCACAATACATCAGTTCGGCCACGACCCGGCCGCCGCTCAAGGCATAGCCGACCCCTGCCCCCACGATCGCCCCTTCGGAGATGGGAGAATTGAACAGACGGGGGTAGGGCAGCGCTTCGGTCAGCCCGCGGTAGACCCCGAAGGCACCGCCCCAGTCCCGGTTCTCTTCACCAAAGGCGATCATCGTCGGGTCTCGGTAAAAGCCCTCGACCATCGCTTCGTAAAGCGCCTCGGCGTAGGTCAGCGTCTTGAGCCGGGGGTGGGCCTTGCCTTGCGCGTCGTAGGCAGAGCGAAATTTGGCATGGGTCTGTGCCAGCCGGCTCTCAGCCTGGCTCTGCAGCACCCAAGGCTCGCTCTCTGCGTAGCGTGGGCGTTGACGGTGGGTGAACATGATCTCGCCGATGTACTCCGAATTCAACGCCAGACGCGGCGTCAGTTCGTCGTTGACCGCCGCCCGCAGCACAGAGACCAGCCGCCCCAGAATTGTCGCATGGAGGTCTTCCAAATCACGGTCGCTTGCCAGGCCATTGGCCACCAGGTAGTCCCGGTAGCCGATCAGCGAATCATGGGTGCGCCACAGATCCATCTCTTCTTTGGTGCGGTAGGCGGAGGCGTCGGAGGGGGAGTGGCCCGAGAAACGATAGGTCACGGTGTCGAGCAGCACCGGGCCGCGACCGGCGAGCAGGATCTCTTTTTTGCGCGCCACAGCATCGGCGACCGCCAGCGGGTTGTACCCGTCGACCCGCTCGGCGTGCATCGCCTCCGGGTTGACGCCGACCCCGACGCGCGCCAGCACCTCAAACCCCATCGTCTCCCCGTAGGGCTGCCCCCCCATCCCATAAAAATTGTTCATAAAATTGAACAGCATCGGGGGAGCCCCCCCGGCCTCCTCCGGCCACAGCTTGCGGTACTGGTCCATCGCCGCAAACATCATCGCCTCCCACACCGGCCCACACCCCAGCGAGGCGTCGCCGATGTTGGCAATCACAATCCCTGGCCGCCGGTTGACCCGCTTGAAGAGCGCCGAGCCCGTCGCAATGTCCGCAGAAGCCCCCACAATCGCGTTGTTGGGCATCACCCCGAACGGCGGGAAGAAGGCATGCATCGACCCCCCCAGCCCCCGGTTGAATCCTGCATACCGGCCAAAAATTTCAGCCAGCGTGCCAAAAAGCACATAGTCGAGCGCCAGCTCCTTGACCACACCCGAACGCTGAAAGGTCTCAACGATCCGAAGGGTCTCCCCGTTGTTGTAGGTCGTCATGACCTGCGTCAGCGTAGTGTCGTCCAGTTTGGCGATGGCCGACAAGCTCTTGGCCAGAATCTCACCGTGCGAACGGTGCGACCCAAAAATAAAATCTTCTGCCCCCAGATGGAGCGCCTGCCCCACCGCAGCAGCCTCCTGCCCGATCGACAGGTGGGCAGGCCCCTTGTGCTGGTATTCGATCCCTTGATAGGAACCCTCTTTCTTGATGCGGTCGAGCATCGTCTCAAACTCACGGATCACCACCATGTCCCGGTAGATCCGCACCAGCGTCTCCTGGCCGTAGCGGGCCAGCTCTGCCGCCGGGTCGGCGAGGTACTGGTTGAGCGGGACAGCTGGGGTCTGCAACAGCGCAGGACGGCGCATTTCGGCCGGGTCGATCAAAATTGCCTTGGGCATAGTTCGTTTCTCTTCATTTCCTTTTTGTGGGCTCGATATCCGTTCGGTTCAACAGAGACTCAGCCTGCCAGCAGCAGGTCGATCGACCCGATCGCCTGGCTCAACGCCTGCAAGAAACGGGCTGCCGGGGCCCCGTCGATCACCTGGTGGTTGATCGTCAACGAGAGCCCGATGTGCGGCACAAATTGTACCTCCCCGTCCGCCTCCACCGGCCTGAGCTGAATGCTGGCAACCCCCAGGATGGCGACCTGCGGGGCATTGAGCACCGGGGTGAAGCTTTCGATCCCCAAAGCCCCCAGGTTGGTGACCGTAAATGTCCCCCCAACCAGCTCGTCCGGCGTAATCTTGCTCTCCAGACAGGCAGCGGCCAGCCGTTTGGCTTCCACCGACAGCTGGCGCAGCGTGCGCTGCTCGGCCTGGCGCACCACCGGCACCATCAGCCCGCGCGGGGTGTCTACCGCAACCCCCAGCTGGACGTGGCGGTGCTGGTGGATCTCACCGCCGATGAACAACGCGTTGAGCGCCGGATGGGCAGGCAGCGTGCGGGCCACAGCCCAAAGCACCAGGTCGTTGAGGGTCACGCCCCGCAGCCCCATCGCCTCCGGGCTCGCCTTGAACCGGGCACGCAACGCCTGCAGCGCACGCGCATCCGCCGCCCCATGCAGACTCAGCTGCGCTGTCGTCTGCAAAGAGTGCAACATGCGCTCGGCAATGACCTTGCGAACCCCCCGCACCGGGATCACCTGCACGTCCGGGGCGGCCGGAGCAGCCGGGGCAGCCGGAGCAGCTGGAGCAGCCGGGGCGGCCGGGGCGGCCGGGGCGGCCGGGGCGGCCGGGGCGGCCGGGGCGGCCGGGGCGG
>CAIOHJ010000364.1 GCA_903858085.1 uncultured Chloroflexota bacterium | reverse complement strand
CCATACCCAATTTTTTCCAGTTCGGCGGCGACATGATTGGAGTCAGCCACATTCATCTGGCAGCCGATCGTCCAGATGTGGTATTTGCGGGTGGATTCCGAACGCTGGTCGGTGGCTAGTTCGTAGGTGACCTCGGCGTCGGGCTGGCCGTGGGAAGTGGGTACAGACATCAGGTTTCTCCTGTAAGCCGGTGTAGGCCGGGCAGGTCTTTCAAAGAGAGGGTCAACCCAGATTGTCTGTTGACCCTCTACGATAATTGTACGGGGGGGGGCGTCTTTTGTCAACTGGCAGGCGCAGAAGACAGGGATTCCGGTAAAGCACCGTTCACTGCGTTTTTCCACAGCATCCAGGCGTGCAAACAGTGCCCCTTCCTTGTAGAATGCTGGGTGGGAAGCTGTTTTACAAGTGAAGCTGGCCAACAAAGCTTTTGTCTGATCTACTGCAGCATCTTTGGCTCTTTCAAGTCGGGGGGCTGGCTGATTGTTGTTTGAAGGTGCTCTTTCTGCCAGATGGGGCGAAAGGCAACACCGATATTGGTGAGGGCTACCAGAATGCCGATGGAATAGGTGCTGGCCAGCCCCCATCCAAAGAGCAGGATGGCTGCCAGATGCATGGCAGGGAGATGGACACCCAGGAGAATCAGTTTCTTCAGGTCGACCTCATACTTCCTGCCCAGTTCAAAGAGGGTAGTGAGCTGCGCCAAGGTGCCATCCATCAACACAATCTGGGCGGTATCGGTGGCAACGGTGGTGGCGCCAGAAATGGAAACAGAAACATTGGCTTGTTTGAGGGCGATGCTGTCGTTGATTCCGTCTCCTACAAAGAGCACATGCCGTCCCTGTTCTTGTAGTTCCTGAACAAGTCTGGCTTTCTCTTTGGGCAGAACATTGGCCAAGACCCGGTCGATCCCCAGGCTGGCAGCCAGTGCGTGGGCGGGCGCTGCATGATCGCCGGTGATCATGGCAATTTCAATGCCGTGGCGGTGCAGTGTCTCGACGACAGTCTGTGCTTCCGGGCGCACGGTCGGTTTGAGTTCAATGGCTCCTTGCAGGAGACCCTTCATGGCCAGGTAAACAAGTGAGTGGCCGTGAGACTGTCTTTCATCGGCCAGGGCGGCGAGATCGGCTGGAATTGATATGTCGCTCAACGTCATGTAGCGTCGGCTGCCCAACTGCACGAGCCGAGACTGCCCTTGTCCATCGGGGACATTGACAGCCAGCCCATATCCGATTTCAACTTGTGTGCTGTCTACTGTCGGCAGCGCAAGTGCCATGTCTTTGGCTGCTGTACGAATTGCCGTTGCAATCGGATGGGACTGATATTGTTCGACTGCGGCGGCCAATGCCAGCAAACCCGGCTGGTCCAGCTCTCCACAGAGATGGACGGCGCAGACAGTCGGCTCTTCGAGGGTCAACGTACCAGTTTTGTCAAAGACAACGGTGTTGATGTCGCCGAGCAGGTCCAACGAACGTCCATCTTTGACCAGAATGTTGCTGCGTGCCGACAGATCCAGGTAAGCTATCAAGTTCAGGGGTGTGGTAGCCATGAGGATCATGCCGACCGGCACCACCCAGATTGAAAGCATGACCTCCAGCCCCCAAATGGGCAGCGCCAGCAGGCCCAACCCTGTGGTGAGATAGACGATCTGGTCGGCTATCTCGATGCCGCGCAGACCAGTTTTGGTTGGGTAGTTGAGGGTATTGTTCAAAATACCGGTGATCTGGGCGGCCATCGTGTCTGCATTGGTTTTGTTCGCACGTACCTGGAGTTCGCCCATCAGCACCAGGGTGGAGGCCAGCACCGAACTGCCCACCTCCATCTCTGCTGGCTGTGCTTCGCCGGTGAGGGCATGTTGGTCCACACTGGCGTGGCCAGCAATGATTTCGCCATCTACTGGGATCACCTCTCCTGCATGAACGACGACCACATCTCCTGCCGTGATCTCGGTCAATGCACAGTCCACCACAGACCCGTCACGCAGGAGCCAGACACGCTGCGGCAGTTCGCCAAAGACGTTGGCCAGACGACTGTGAGCCTGTCCCTGCACGGTAGCAATCAGTTTTTCCAGGAACAGATTTACCACCAGCATGGCACTCTGCACGGCCAACAGCCCGCTGAAGAGGACCAACAAATAGAAAAGCGCGTTGCGTCCGCGCGTCGTCAACCTGCGTTTTTCCAACATGTCTTGCAATCCGATTTGGATCACCACATAGCCAAGGTACAGGTTGATGGCAAAGCTTACCGCCAACGACAGGGGGGCCCCGTTGAGCGCCAGCACAAAAGCCAGACCAGCAAAACCTGCCTGCCGATTGCGTGCTTTCACCAGCGGTGGGATGCCGTCGATGGCCGACGTGCCGCTCAAGGCTTGCAGATGTTTCTCGTAGTGGGTCCCGAAGAGGCGGTCAATCGTCTTGTGAATCACCAGCTGGTAGCGGTTGTCGACCTCCTGCAGCAGTGTCTGAAGCGCTGTTTGTCTGGTGGTGGGCCACAGCTGCTCTGGAGTGATTTGTGCCAGCCAGGAGTTTGCCAGTGTCTGCAGAGTCTCTGGTGGGGCAGAGGGTGGCTGCACGAAGATTTTCATCAGAGGTGTGCGCCTCTGCCGGCGGCTGTAAAGCCCCTGCTCTGAAGAATTGGCGAGAGGAGTGCCGCGATGGAAGAAACTGAGAATCGACATGGTAGTTACCGCTCTGTTCTGTAGCTGTGGTGGCAGCGCAGGGTCGGGATCAGGGTTCAGAAGAGTGCTTCTTGGATCAAGGTTGTGCCGGCCCCGGGGCCGCTGGACAGCACGGCTTGGACCCCGTCCAGCTGCTGCAGGCGGCTGCTGACCGCAGCGGCAGCAGCGGGCTCACAGATCAGGTGGACGTTGGGGCCAGCATCGATGGTGAAGTAGACGGGCAGCCCTTCGTTGGCCCGCCAACGGCGTACGGCTTGCAGGATTGCGAGGGTGGCGGGTTGCCAGTAGAGCAGGCTGGGGCTGCTGGTCATCATGACGGCGTGCATGGCGAGCGCGTCCTGTTCGATCGCAGGGCCTAGCTCTGCCAGGTTGCGTGTAGCCAGAGCGCTGCGCACCTGGGCCAGCGCCCTGTCCAGGCTGGCGATGCGGGCTGTGTTGAGCGGGCTGGTGTGGGCCAGCGTGTGGCCGCTTGCACTGCTCACCGTCTTTTCAGCGGTGCTCACGACCGCAACAAGATCGATCAGCGCCCAGTGGTCAGCGGGCTGCAGGGGGTGTGCGATGCTGCTGGCGTCGTCGCAGCCGCGTTCCCACTCGACATAGCCGCCGAAGAGGCTGCGGCTGGCTGAACCGCTGCCTTTGCGTGCCAGCGCAGAGAGCGCGCGGGTATCCAGGTGCAGGCCCAGCGCTGCAGCAGCGGCCACGCTGAGCGCAGCAAAGGCACTGGCCGACGAGGCGATGCCCGAGGCCATTGGGAAATTGTTGTGGCTGGCCACACGGGCTGGGGGACGGTCGATGCCGGCCAGCTGAGCGACCCGATCCAGGTGACGGCTGACCCGTTCCGCCTTGCTGCCCGTAGCGGCTGCGCCGTCAATCTGAAGAGTGTCGGCGTTCAGGGGGCTGTCTGGATCCCACTCCACGGTGGTGGTGGTGTACAGGTCGCCGAGGGTCATGCTGATCGAATTGTTGAGGGGCAGATTGAGGCTGGCGTCGGCGACTCCCCAGTATTTGATAAAAGCGATATTGCTGCCGGCTCTGGCGGTCGCTTTGGCGGTGGTGCTCATCCGCTCGCTCCGTTGCGTTCGACCCACTCCTCGAAACGGCGAATCAGGTCGTCGAGCAGTTCATCATGGGCGGCGAAAGTCACTGCAACCCCTGCTGAGGCGCTGTCAATCGTCGCTGTCCAGCCGATGCCTTCAACCCGGCGCAGCTTTTCTTCGACACCGCCCCCCAGCCGTTTGAGGTAGGTTTCGGCCTGTGCCAGTGTGAGGCCTGGAAAGAGCAGCGTCTCTTGCGCATAGCCTTCGGCGCTTTGGTATTCGTTGTAACGATGGTCGCGTTCGTCGCCGAACGAGGATGTGCTGATGGGCATGGTCTCTCCTTTTTCTTAGAGGGGTAACAGCAGCAGCGGGATTTCCATCTCCTGCGGGGTCAGTCCGCCGTGATGGCCACGGTACCGTTGGGCAAAGCGGCCGTCCCCCAACCAGTAGACGCTCTCATTGGCGTAGGGCAGCACGACCAGGTTGCCGGCGCGGCCCCGGAACGTAGCCGAGACCTCGCCAGGGCCAAAAAAGCCCGCAGCGATGAGCGTTTCGAGCAGGTGGACTTCCCCGCGCGCCCCGACGAGGTTGCTGAGCACGGCGTGTGCCTCGTCGAGCGCTTCGGGGCGTGCGTGCACGAAAAAATCGCGACAGGAGCCGGCTGGGGCGAGAAACTCCCCGCGTCGGTTGGTGCGCAGCAGCGGACGAAGCTGTTCGAAGCCGGGTGCCTGGTCGAGGTAGAGAATGCGGCTCGGGTCGGTTTCGACCTGCCCATGGTCGGCGATCACCATCAGCAGGGTGTCTTCGAACTTGCCGAGCAGATCGCGGGTCAGCCAGCGTTCGATTGTGGTCAGGACATTTTCCAGTTCAGCTTCGCTGACGGGGCTCTGGGGGCCGTGCAGATGGCAGACAGCGTCGAACAGCCCGTAATAGCCGACAGCCCAGACAGGGCCATCGACGTTGTGTAATGTCTGGGTGAGGGTTCTCAGGGCCTCGGGCAGGGTCAGGTACGGGATCATCCTTGCTCGGTCGCCCATCTGGCGGGTATAGGTAGATTTGGCGAACTCGGAGGGCTGCCACAGGTAGCTGCGAACGCCGGATTGGGCCAGGGTCAGGCTGACCTGGCCGCTGGGCAGGATGGAGCGCCCATCGATCTGCGCTGCGGCCAACGACTCGCGGGCGCTGTCCCCTGCATACGAGAAGAGCAGTGGTGCGATCACCGCGTCCAATTGGGGTTCGTAGTAGAACCATTCGTAGACACCGTGTTCGCCGACCGGCAGGCCGGTGTAGAGTGTGGTGACATGGGCGCTGGTGGTGGAAGGAAACTGCGAGGTGAGGCGGGTGACGCTGCCTTGCTGAACAAAGCGTTGCAGCAGCGGGTGTTCCTGGAATTTTTCAAAAAAGCGCCAGCCGAAGGCGTCGATGAAGAGTGTGACGACGCGTGACCAGCGATGGCCGGGGGGAATCCCCGGCGGTACCAGCGCGGCTGGGGGGCCGCCAGCGAAAAGCTGTTGCACCAGCGCTGGGATGTCGGCGAAGCTGCCGCCGCCATACCGCGGGCGGACGAACGTAGGGTTGAGCTGTAGCGATTTCAAGCAGGTCTTTTCCCCCCCAAGAAAGCTGGCGAAGCCATTCCAGAATTACTGGGTCAGTTTACCAGAGCCAGCGCCAGATCAGAAAGAAGGCCATGCCAGCTACAATCGTTGTGAGCAGGTTGCGGCTGTACCAGTTAATCAACGCAGAGGCCAGCCCGGCCACCCAGTAGGCATTGGTGGGGTGCAGGTCGAGTGTCCCGTCGGGGAGGAACATAGCGGGCGCGAGGATGGCAGCCAGCACCGCTGAGGGGATAAATTTCATCCCGTCCAGCACGATCGGGGGCAAGGGAATCCGGCTGACCAAGGTCAGCACTGGCCAACGCACGAGAAAGGTCACGGCAGCCATGCCGCAGACGAGCAGCAGTTCTTGGAAGGTCATCGCAACTCCTTGGGGGGCTGCAGCCTCTTCTCCACCAACATGCCGGTCGCGACACCGGTCAAGGTGGCGACCATCAGCCCCAGCCGATTGGGAAGTCCTGCAAGCAGGAGGGCGGTGAGCGCTGCGCTGAGGGCGCTGGCAGCGAAGGGCCGGCTGCGCAGGTCAGGGACGAGCATGCCGATAAACGTGACGACGAGGGCGAAATCCAATCCCCAGCTGGCCGGGTTGGGCAGCCGCTGGCCCGCCAGGATTCCGACCCAGGTCCAAAGCTGCCAGTTGGCGTACATCGCTGTGGCCGAGCCCAGGAAGAACCAGTGTTTGAAGGGGGAGCGGTCGTCGCTGCGGTAGCGCTTGTCGACAACGAGAAAACTTTCGTCGGTCAGCCAGAAGCCCAGCGGCACCAGCCAGCGTTGCGGCAGGTGTTTCATGTGGGGGGCCAGGGTCGCGCTGTAAAGGCTGTGGCGCAGATTGACGACCAGGGTGGTCAGCACGATGATCCACAGACTGGCGTCGCTGCCGAACAGCTTGGCTGCGATGAATTGTGAAGAACCGGCAAAGACAAAAGCGGACATGGCGGCTGCAGCGCTTGCGCTCAACCCACTGTTGACGGCCAAGGCGCCAAAGATGAGCCCAAAGGGTGTGGTGCCGACGAGCAGCGGGAAGGTCGCACGGATTCCTGCCCAGAACTCTTGGCGTCTCATGGTGTGTGCCCTTCCAACAGGCATCCTTGCAGGGTGAACGACCCATCCGATTCGACGCACAAAGCAGAACGCACTTCGGCGGGTGCCTGGAGCAGAAGCTGGCGGGCCATGGCTGCCGCCGGGGCAGGGGTTGCCATGCGTTCGATCCAATCGTCGAAGTGCAGGCGCAGTGGCCAGCGGTAGCGGATTTGGGGACGGAAGCCTGCGGCTGCCAGCAGCGCCAGCCACTGGGAGGTTGTGTGGTCGCGTACGTGCGACGGGTCACGCAGGATCTCGACAGCCTGCAGGTAGCTGTCGACGACAAACGTCTCCCAGGAGACAATGTCGGCCAGCAGCAGGCGTCCGCCTGGCCGCAGCACGCGCCGAAATTCCTCTGCTGCCTGGAGGGGGTGGGGCCAGTGATGGGCGCTGTAGCGCGAGACAACGAGGTCAAAGCTGGCGTCCGGGAACGCCAGCGCTTCGACATCGGCCGGTTCGCAGCACACATTGTGAACCCCGCGCGCATGGGCCAGCTGTCGAGCCTGTGCGAGCATGGCAGAGGAGAGGTCGACGGCGATCACCTGGGCGGCGTGGGGGGCCAGGGCTACCGCGGCGTGGCCGGCACCACAGCCGGCATCCAGGATCCGTTCGTGGCCTTGCAGCGCGGCGGCGCGCACCAACTCTGCCAGATCGCTGCCGCGCGCGTGTACGGCGCTGGTGCGGTAGCGATCGGCCACTGCATCGAATTGATGGGCGACAGTGGTCTTGACAGAATGTGTCGGTGCGTCCGGCTGGTCGGTCATGGCACGCTTCTCCTTGCAGATTTCCAGAGAGAGTGTTGGGTCTGACTTTTTTGAATTGTACTGCAGTTTGCAGGAGAAGGACTCAAAGGGGCGACCGGCGAAGTGTGGTAAAATGGAGGAGAGAGGGGTTTGGCGAGGCCGAGGAGAGATTGGGATGGCGATCACAGTTTCAAAATTGACTGCCCACCTTGTGCAGCTGTTTGAGGCAGACAACCTGCTGCGGGATGTGGAGGTGGTGGGTGAAGTGTCCAACTGGAAACGGGCTTCCAGCGGCCACAGCTATTTCCGGCTCAAGGATGGTGGGGCTGCCATCAACGCTGTGATGTGGAAGAGCAGCGCAGGGATGCAGCGCTGGCTGCCGCGTGAGGGGGACCAGGTGGTCGCGCACGGCTATGTGGGGGTTTATCCTGAGAATGGAGCCTATCAGCTCTATGTCAACCGGCTTCAGCCGGCAGGTCGAGGCCAGTTGTATGTCCAGCTGGAAGCGTTGAAAGAAAAACTGCGGCTGGCCGGGTTGTTCGAGGCTGGCCGCAAGCGTCCTTTGCCAGCGACACCGGCTTGTATTGGGATTGTAACCAGCCCGGATGGGGCTGCGCTGCGCGACCTGTTGCGCACGTTGGCGACGCGCTGGCCGCTGGTGGAGGTGGTGCTCTTTCCCACGCTGGTGCAGGGGCCAGAAGCTGCCTCTGGCATTGTGGCGGCGCTGGCTGCGGCCCACCGATACAGCAGTGGGGGGACGCCGATCGACACCCTGATTTTGGCCCGGGGGGGCGGAAGCATCGAGGATCTGTGGCCGTTCAACGACGAGCAGGTGGCGATGGCGGTGGCGCAGAGCCCGATCCCGGTCGTGAGTGGGGTCGGGCACGAGACCGACTTTACGGTCGTCGATTTTGTCGCGGATCTGCGTGCACCGACACCGACAGCAGCAGCGGAGGCGGCGGTGCGTGGCGCTGTGGCCAGGCAGGAGCTTTTGGGGGCGCGTCTACAGCAGCAGCAGCAGCGAATTCGCCAGCGGGTCGAGCAGGAACGGCGGGGGCTGGTGCGGTATTCGGTTCGTCTGCAGCGGCTTCACCCCCAGCGTCGGCTGGACCAGCTGCGCCAGCTATTGGATGAGCGAGAGCGGCAGCTTCACCGGATGGCCCGTCAAGCCCTGCTTCAGCGAGGCGAGCAGCGGCTGGCTGTGCTGCGGCGTCTGGAGGCGCTCAGCCCGTTGCGGGTGCTGGGGCGGGGCTACAGTATCGTGCAGAACGCTGGGGGGGGGGTGGTGACTGCCCCGGCGGAGGTGACGGCAGGGGAAAAGCTGACTGTGCGGTCGGCAGGTGGCAGCTATGGGGTGGCAGTGCTTCAGCCAGCGGCTGCTCTGCCCGCAGCGCTTGGAATCCTAGAGAGGGAACAAGAATGAAGGTTTTCGGGACGCAAGGGGCTTCGTCGGCGCAGAAGCGCAGAGGGATCGTGCTCAGCAAGCTCTTGGGGCAGATGACCCTGGGATTGGCGATTGGATGGGCGGCAGCTTCGATCGGTGGCTGCGGCTTTTTTGCGGGGGAGAGCCCGGCGGAGGCAGCGCCGACGGCTTCGCGTCCTTTGCTTCCGACCTTTACACCGACTGCGGAGGTGGCTGCGCCAGCGGCGACTGCGGCGGCCGAAGTGCCGCCGACCCAGGTGATCGAAGTCCTGGTGGCTCCAGAGCAGGCAGCGGTGGCGGCAGAGCCAGCCCCGGCAGAAGCGGCCCCGGCAGAAGCGACAGCAACGGAATCGGCTCCCAAGTTGACTGTTCAGCAAAACGACGTCAACACGCGACTGGGGCCTGGGACCCAGTACGGTCTGGCGGGTCTGGTCAGCCAGGGGCAGGAATTTACCATTCTGGGCAGCAACGCGGAGCGCAGTTGGTGGCAGATCTGTTGTGTCAACGGCAAGGAGGTGTGGATTTTTGGCGAACTGGCCCGTCGTGAGAACGACCGTGCGGTTCCTGTGATAGCCGAACTGCCTCCTCTTCCGGCGCCTGTGGCCCAGGCGCCCCCTCCAACGCCACTCCCTCCGACCGCAGAACCGACGCCCCAGCCGCCGCCGGCAGCCGACCCTTGCGCAGGGATTGGGGGGGATGGCTGCAAATTCAAGCTGCGTGGCGGCCCCAAGTTTGCGCCAAATGGGGGCACCGAGCTCAAGCTACAGCTCCATTTTATCCACAGCGGGATCGACGGCGGCCAGCCGCAGGGCAGTTATTTTGTCTGGCTGGAAAAGGACGGGCAAAAATTAGCGGTCTCTGACGGCGTGCGCAGCATTCTGGTGGACCAGCAGGGGACGTTGGGCAAATACAACTACGAATACAAAATTGGCCTGGGGGAGCTTCCGGGCAACCAGGTTGCGGGGAACTATCTTCTCTGGGTGTTGGATGGGAATGGAGAGCGAGACAGCCAGAACTTTACCTTGAGCGTGCCTGAAGGGCAAGGAGAGGTCTGGATAGAGTTCGACCAGGGCTGAGCGCTTCTGCACGGCGAGAGGAACTGGCTCTGTCAAGCTTTGGGAGAAAGTAGACAGAGCCAGCGGCTCTTTACGGAATCTGGGTTTGCTGGCGTTCAGCGGCCAGCTGGCGCAGCAGATCGTCGACGCGTGCGGCTTTTTCGGGTAGATCGTCGTAGGCAAAGAGCAGATCGGGGACTGCGCGCAGCCCCAGCCTTTCTGCCAGTTGTCTGCGCAGGAAGGGGGTCGCTCTTTGCAAAGCCTGGAGCAGCTCGCGGCGTGTGACCGACTCGTCTTCGTGGCTGACAAAGATGCGGACGTTGCGCAGATCTTTGCTGACCTGCACGCCGGTCACCTTGACCAGACTGATCTTGGGATCTTGCAGTTCCCCGGAGAGCAGGATGCTCAGCTCCTCGAAGAGGAGCCCGGCGACCCGTTGTTGGCGGATTTCACTGGACATCGCTGTGCCATCTTTCAGCGCACGCGCACGCGCTCGCGCAATTCGATCACGTCGCCCTCATGTAACAATTCATCGCCCTGCGAGAGGTTGATCCCGCATTCGTAGCCCTGGCGCACCTCGGCGACATCTTCGGTGAAACGGCGCAGGGTTTCGACGCGGGCGTCGGCGACGATCACCTCGTTGCCGCGCAGGGCCCGTGCGAGGGCGCCCCGTTTGACGAGCCCATCGTTGACCATGCAGCCTGCGACAAAGCCTTTGCGCAGCTTGAAGAGCTGGAGAACCGTCGCGTGGCCGACCACATTTTCTTTGTAGATCGGTTCGAGCATGCCCTTCATGGCATCTTGGATGTCTTCGAGCATCTTGTAGATGATATCGTACCGGCGGATTTCGACGCCCGAGTTGTCGGCGCGCACCTGGGCGGACTTGTCGACCCCGACGCTGAAGCCGATGACGACGGCGTCGCTGGCTTCGGCGAGCATGATATCGGATTCGGAGACATCGCCGATGCTGGCTTGCAGAATTTTGAGTTCGACCTCGTCGTTGCTGAGGTCGTTGAGGCTTTTGACGATCGGTTCCAGGGTGCCCTGCATATCTGCGCGGACGATGAGGTTGAGGGTCTTGGCTTCGCCCCCTTCGAACCGCTTGAAGAAATCTTCGAGCGACATCGAACGTCGGCCGTCGACGACGACCGCTGCACTGGCCAGCTTGCGTGTTTCGGTGATCTGGCGAGCCATTCGGTCGTTCTCGACCACTTCGAAGACATCACCGGCGGTGGGAACCTCCTGCAGCCCAAGCACCACGGTGGGGGTGCTTGGGCCTGCTTCTTTGACTGGTTTGCCCTCGTAGTCAAACATGGCCTTGATGCGTCCCCAGGTCTTGCCCGCGACGAGGGTGTCGCCCCGGTGCAAGGTGCCATTTTGGACGAGCAGCGTCGCGGTCACCCCGCGCAATTTGTCGAGTTCTCCCTCGATGACGGTGCCCACACAATCGCCCTTGGGGTCGGCTTTGTACTGTTCGACTTCGGCAAGGACCAGGATATTGTCGAGCAGGTCGTCGATGCCGCGGTTGGTGAGGGCGCTCAGCTCGACCATGATGGTGTCTCCCCCCCAGGTTTCGGGTTGCAGCCCTTCCTTGGCGAGCTCTTCCATCACACGTTGGGGGTTGGCATTGGCCTTGTCGATCTTGTTGATGGCGACGATGATTGGCACGTTGGCGGCGCGGGCATGGCTGATCGCCTCTTTGGTTTGGGGCATGACGCCATCATCGGCAGCCACCACCAGCACGACGATATCTGTGACCTGTGCGCCGCGAGCGCGCATGGCTGTGAAGGCCTCGTGGCCGGGGGTGTCGAGAAACGAAATGCGTTTGCCTTGCACGGTGACCTGATAGGCGCCTGTCCGCTGGGTGATTCCGCCTGCCTCGCCAGCTGCCACATTGGTGTGGCGGATGCGGTCGAGCAGGGTGGTTTTGCCGTGGTCGACATGGCCCAGCACGGCGACGACAGGGGGGCGTTCCATCATGCGATGGGCAGACTGGCCTGCCATGCGTTCTTGAATAAAAGAGCGCTGGCGCGGGAGTTGGGGGGGGCTGGCTCGGTGCTGGCGCTCTCTTGGAGCTCTTCGGCAGTTTTGGGGGGCCAGAGGACAGCGACGCCCAGCTCTTCGCCCAGAATCACGGCGGTGTCATGGTCGATGGTATGGGTGATCGGCGCCATGATGCCATACTGCATCAGGATTTTGATCAGATCGATGGGGCTGCGCTGCATGAGGGTGGCGAGGTCGCGCACCGTGATCGCCTCGGTCACGACCACTTCTTTGGGGGGAGCAGCGACTGCTGCGGGGCTCTCTTCGCCGCGCGGCTGGCTGCGCGCTTTGGCGGGTGGCTGTTGAGGGCGGTTGCCCCCTTGCGGATTGCGCCCGCGCTCGCCGCGTTGTGCTGCCTGTGAACCACTTCTGTTGGGTGCTTTGCTTTTCATCGCCATACAAACTCTTCCATCCCTTTCCCAAAGCGGGTCTTGCTTGGAACGTCACACCAGATCAGCCCTGTTCGAGCCTGCAGTGGGTGAAACATCATCTTTTTTGAGGACTCAAAGAGATACGCCTGTGGGGGCAGGGATTCTCAGCTGGAGGAAGGTGAGCAAGCCATTGGGAGGAAGGAGCGATTTTTATGTCAATCCCATACGCTTTCCTGCCTCTGCTCGCCTCTGCTTTACCGAGAATCTCTGGCTGCTGCCACCCAGCATGGCTATCTCATCGACAGCCATGGCTGTCTGTCCTTGAGGACATGGTTGTGTTGCGTCTCATGATGGCATCTCATCCTACCCTATGACTCGCCTACCCTATGACTCGACCTGTTCTCTGCCGCCAGGCAGCAGCCAGGCGGCTGTCTGCAAATATCTACGCATTCCATCATACCTTATTTTCAGATTCTGATGCAAGATGGCGCAGGGATTCCAGCAAGATCGAACGGTGCTCGGCGCTGATTTTGGTGCGCAGGGCTTGTTCGAGCCGTCCGCCTTTGAGGGCTGCCTCCAGGCACTCCGGGTCGCGGTGCACATAGGCGCCGCGACCGGACTGTTTGCCGGTTGGGTCGATGCAGACCCCCTCTGTGGTGCGTACCAGCCGAATCAGGGTACGTTTCCCCTGGCTCTGGCGGCAGCCAATGCAGGTGCGGATCGGTATATGTCTGGAGCGTCCATGCTGACTGGGTTGGCTCATGGTGTCCTGCTGGCAGGAAGGCTGTCGCCCTTCAGGAGAGCGCTCTGGAATTTAGAAGTCGTCTTCTTCCCAGGGGCGTCGGCCTGTCGCTTTTTTGGTTTTGCCTTTGGCTGCAGCTTTGCCTTTGCCCTTGCTTTTGGTTTTGGTTTTGGTTTTGGCGCCTGCGTCGCCCTCTTCCTGTTCTTCTTCGTAGCCAGCCAACAGTTCAGCAGGCACTTCAAAATCTTCATCACTGAAGGTAAACTTTTTGCGTTCGGCCAGTCGGGAGCGCAGCATATCTGCGGTGATCACTTCGGGCAGATTTTCCGGGCTGGGTGCAGCAGGGGCTTCCCCTTCAGAGAAGGCAGCTTCAGAGGGAAGCTCTGGCTCTGCGCTGGGCAGTTCGGGCCATTCCGTTCCAGATTGGGCGCTGAGCGGCATAGCCTCGCCCATCTCTTCCACCAGGAAAGAATCTTCGCCGAAACCCTTGCTGGCCTCGTCGAGGGTGACCTCTGCCAGCAGTTCTTCGAAGCTTTTGAAGTCGCCGGTGGGCAGTTCGGGGGCTTCGATCGTATCGCCGGCGCGCAGGGCCTGGGCGGTCTGGAACAGGCGGCCTTCCAGCTCTTCTCCTTCGCTGCGCAGAATCCGTTCTGCTTTGGCGAGCAGGTCTTCGGTCGCTTTGATGGCTGCTTCCTGTGCCCGGTCGGCGATGATGCGGTCCAGCCCTTCGGCGCGCGCCTCGCTGTCACTTTTGATATCGATGCGCCACCCGGTCAGTTTGGCGGCCAGGCGGGCGTTTTGTCCTTCTTTGCCGATGGCCAGGCTGAGCTGGCGGTCGGGGACTACGACGGTGGCGGTTTTGATGGCGCCGCTTTCGTCGAGCAGCACAGCCTGCACCTTGGCTGGGCTGAGGGCGTTGGAGATGTAGTTGGCCAGGTTGGTGTTCCATTCGACCACGTCGATTTTTTCGCCGGCCAGTTCGTTGACAATGTTTTGGATGCGCAGCCCGCGCAGCCCCACACAGCTGCCGACGGCATCCAATCCGGGCACGGTGGCCTGTACGGCGACTTTGCTGCGGTGCCCGGGCTCGCGAGAGATCGACTTGATTTCGACCTTGCCGTCGCGCACCTCCGGGATCTCTTGTTCCATCAGGCGGCGCAGCAGATTGCGGTGGGTGCGTGAGATTTTGATCACAGGCCCGCGCGTGCTTTTGTGGACGTCGACCACATAGACCTTCAGGTAGTCCCCGCGTCGCAATTTTTCAGTCGGGATCTGATCCTCGCGCATCATCAAACATTCGTGTTTGTCGTCGAGCATGAGAGAGAGGGCGCCCGACTGGGTGTCGATGCTGCGCACCTGTGCGGTAATGACCTCGCCGACCCGGTGGGCAAAGTTTTCGAAGACGGTATCGCGTTCTGCCTCGCGGATGCGCTGCAAGATCACCTGTTTGGCTGTCTGGGCTGCGATGCGGCCAAATTCACCCGGCGTGTTGGGCACGGCGATCACATCGCCTAGCCTGGCAGTGGCCATCAGCCGGCGAGCATCCTTCTCGGCGATTTCGGTTCTCGCGTTGACAACTTCTTCGACCACCTCGCGCTCGGTCAAAACCTGCATCTCGCCGGTGATACGGTCTACCTTGGCATTCACATTGGCAAGTGGCCCATAGTTGCGTTTGTAGGCGGAGACGAGTGCCGCCTCAATCGCCTCGAAGATCACCTCTCGATCCAATCCTTTGTCGGTTGCGACCTGGTTGATGCCAGCGATCAGTGCTTTTGACATACTTTGTTCTTTCTTCTCTTGACCCATACAACAACAAAAGTGGGGTTTACCCACTTTTGCCTACTGCCACTCGACCCCACAGCGCCGCAATACCCTACGACGCCGCAACACCCAACCTGTGGCTTAAGAATGCAGCCAACAGAAATCTTACGTGTCTCCTATTATAGCACAGCGGTGCAGGCGATGCAAGTTCAGGGGCTGCTGCTTTCCGCTTGGGCAGGCGTTCTTCTGGACAGACCGATGGAAGAGAGGCGGCGGAGCAGGGCGAGGGCGAACGGTTTCCCAGCAGTGACGAGCTGGTAGGCAGGTGTGGAAAACACATAGTCCCAGGCGCCGATGTGGGGTTGAAAAGTGGCCCCAAAGCCCTGTTTGAACTGCCAGACACCCTGCAGGCGGTCGTCGGGCGCGTCCAGGTGGGTGGGGGCTCCCCACCAGTCATAGCAGGTACAGCCTTGTCTCTGTGCCCAGCAGAGCGCCTCCCACTGCAGCAGATAATTGGGCATGTCGCGTCGGCGCCGCCCGCTGCTGGCACCGTAAAAATACCAGGTGGTGGCGCCATAGCGCAGCAAGAAAAGCCCGGCAAGTGCGTCTGGCTCTTCGGGGTGGGTTGCCAGCAGCAGCACGCCGCCGGCCGGGTTGTGGGGCTCTGTCTGGGCACGCAGGAAGCGTTCCCAGGTGGCCAGATAATAGCTGGCTGGACGGACCAGAAACCCATCGCGAGCCCCGGTTTCGGCGTAGAGCGCATAAAACTCGGGCAGGTCGGCAGGCTGGCCGCAGCGCACGGTGATGCCACGTTTTTCGGCCAGCCGGAGGTTGTAGCGCCATTTGCTTTTCAGGGTGGCCAGGAGCGCCTCGGGGCCGCCGCGCAGGTCGGTGGTTGCGGTATTTTTGAATTGAATGGGATCGTCGCTGTAGCGCCAGCCGCGCCGCTGCAGCGCATGGAGGACCCGTCGCCCTTGTGGGCTCTCCTCGCGCACATCCGGGTCGATTTTGACAAAAACACAGCGCAGCTGGCGGGCACATTCTTCGACCGCAGTCAGAGCAGCCTCGACCGCGTCGGGGTCAGCCCAGTCGACGGCGGGTCCTTTGGGGACATAGCCGACCCGCAGCGGCGGCAGGGGGGTGCGCCAGAGCAGCTGGAAGGCTGCGCTCCTCCCTGCGAGCGCCAGACGTTCGGCATGCCAGCCGGTCTGTGCCTTGATCTCTCCCCACTCCCAACTTTGCAGGACATGGGGGGCAGGTGTGTGGGCCAGCGCGGCATGCCATTGTGCAGGGCTGTCGACGGCGATGAGTTGGCCCGCTGTAGATCCGAGGACTCCCACCGGATGAGACGTTGCGGGGTGGCTCAGCTGTTGAAATTTCAGGCCAATGGTGTAGAGCCGGGATCGGACAGGGTCTATCGGCATGTCCCAGGCCCCGACCAGGCGGGTCACCTGCCCGCCAAAACCCTGTTTGAAGCGATAGACTCCCCAGAGCCCCTGGCTGGGGAGGGAGTCGAGCTGGAGCGGCAGAGCTTCGGCGGGGATGGTGGCTGTAGGGGCCAGTCTGGTGGCCAGCTCTCCGATTTCGTCGGGGATGCCCCACAGATCGTAGCGGGTGGCACCCCGGTTGCGGGCCCAGCGCATTCCTGCCCATTGGAGCGCATGATTGGGCATCAGGCTGCGTTGGCGTTCGCTGCTGGCTCCCCAAAGATAGACAGCAACAGGCCCGGCCTGGGCCACGACGATAGCCCCCAACGGCTCGCCCGCCACCTCGGCCACCAGGAAGGTGGCGTGGTCAGGGACCCACAGGTCAAAGGCCGTGTCGTAATAGTCGCTGCTGTGTACGGCAAAGCCATCGCGCACGCCGGTCTCTTTCAGCAGCCGGTGCAATGTCGGCAGCTCCGCCCGTGTCAGCGGGCGCACGGTCACACCTTTGCGTTCGGCCAGCCGGATGTTGTACCGCCACTTGCTTTTCATGTCGGCGAGCAGGGTGGCTTCGTCCTTGCCCAGATCGACCAGAACGGTGGAGGGCGGCTGTACACGCTGTGGGCTTGGGGTGAAACCGCAGCGGTGCAGCAGGGCGCGGTTGGCGACGCTGTCGGGCAGGTCCGGCTCGATTTTGAGGAGGGCTGCGCCGGCGCGGGCGCAGTGGCGGCGCAACGCTTCCAGCAGCTCCTCGCGCAGCTGCGCGTCTGTCCAGTCCACCAGCGGGCCGCGCGGCACATACGCCAAGGTCAGCCCATAGAAACGGCGCAAAAGTACCTGGGCGCCAGCCTGGGGAACGCCCTCGGGTGTGGACAGGACGACCTGGCCGCTTTGCCAGCCGAAGCGCGTTTTCAAGGCGCCCCAGCCGCTCAGCTGGAGAGGATGGCCGTCCGGTCGGGTGTGGACCCAGTGGTCCCAGAGGGCGGCAGGGTCTTGTGTGGGCTGGGTGTCGTTTCTGTTTGGTTCCATACCCGCTATAATACCCGACAAGCTGTACGATGAGCCAGTCTGAAGCGGCAGCGGGGCGGGTTTGACCTGGGCAGCCGGAGGGTGTGGCGTCGGCCACAGAGAGGGAGGGAGCGATGGCGATGGTCGAGGCAGTGCCCAATTTTTCGGAGGGGCGCCGATCGGAGGTGGTGGCAGAGATCGTGGCGGCGTTGTCTGTGCCGGGTGTTGTGCTGCTCGATGCGAGCAGCGATGCCGACCACAATCGTTCGGTGGTCACCGTGGCTGGCGAGCCGTCGGCGGTTCTGGAAGGGCTCTTTCAAGCGACGGCGACAGCCGCGCGACGGATCAGCCTCTTCGAGCAGCGGGGCGAGCACCCGCGGTTGGGGGCAACCGATGTGGTGCCGATCGTCCCTCTTGACGGCATCACCCTGGAGGAATGTGCCGGGCTGGCACGCCAGCTGGGGGAGCGGATTGGCAGTGAGCTGCGGCTGCCCGTCTACCTCTACGCTGCGGCGGCAGCCCGGCCCGAGCGGCGAGCGCTGCCGGAGATCCGCCGCGGCGAATTTGAGGGGCTGCTGGCAGCCATCGGCAGCCCGGAGCGGGTGCCGGACTATGGACCTGCCGTTTTGGGAGCGGCGGGGGCTGTTGTGGTCGGGGCACGCCCTTTTCTGGTGGCCTACAACATCTTTTTGCGCACGCCGGAGGTGGCTGTTGCCCGGCGGATTGCCCGCCAGATCCGTGAAAGCAGCGGCGGCCTGGCTGGGGTCCAGGCCAAGGGCTTCGGGGTGGGGGGGCAGGCACAGGTCAGCATGAATCTGTTGGATACAGCGGCTACGCCGCTGCAGGTGGTTTATGGCAGGGTCGAGCAGCTGGCTCAGCAGGCGGGGACGGCGATCGACCGTTCTGAGCTGATCGGGCTGGTGCCACAGCAGGTCCTGCTGGCGGCGGCTGCACACGATGTGGGGCTGGGCGGGCTGGGGGAGGAGCGCACGGTTGAGGGGGCAATCAGGCGGATGGCGGCGGGGCGCTAAGGGGGGGGTGTTTGGGCGAAACTGGCCGTCTCCGGCCCGTCTTCAGGCAGCGTTGGCATGGCAATATAGTCTGCTGGGAGCTCGCCCGTGAGCGTGCCAAGAAAGGCGACGATCTGGGCGATCGCCTGGGGGCTCAGCGGCGCCTGCTGGGGGGCCATCTGGGCGACGGCTTCCTCCAGGGTGGCGACAGTGCCGTTGTGGAAGTAGGGGGCTGTTTTGGTGACGTTGCGCAGGCTGGGAATTTTGATGACAGCCAGGTTTTGGGCGCTGCGGGTCGCTGGCTCTGTCAGCAGAGCCAGGGCTGCCGGGCTGGCCAGGGTGCCGCCCAGCCCGACCCCGTTGTGGCAGCTGGCGCACCCTGCGTCGAGAAAGCTCTGGAGACCCTGCAGCTCTTCTGGGGTCAGCTGGCTGAGATCGCCGGCCAGGTAGCGGTCAAAGCGGGAGGGGGTCAGCAGACCGCGTTCGAAGGCGGCGATGGCCAGGGCGACATTTTGGAAGGTGAGGGGGGGGGATTGGCCTGGGAAGGCAGCTGCAAAGGCTGTGTTGTAGCCTGGGATGGAGCGGAGGGTCTTTTCGACATCGTCGGCGGCAGGCATGCCCATTTCGCTCTCGGCGAGGAGGGGGTGGCCGGCCTGCTCCTCGACGGAGCGGGCGCGGCCGTCCCAGAACTGGGCGTTTTGGAGGGCTGCGTTGTAGACGGTGGGGGTATTGCGAGGGCCTGACCGGCCTTTGTGGCTGAGTGCGGTTGGGAGGCCGTCGACGCCGTAGTTTTGGAGCAGGTGGCAGGTATTGCAGCTCATCTGCTGCGTGATCGAGAGGCGCAGGTCGTAAAAAAGCATCCGCCCGAGCTGGATTCGCTCGGGGGGGGCTGGGGGGGCTTCCCACTCTGGCAGCGGCTGAAAAAGGTGATTCAGCGTGGCGGGGGAGAGGGGCTGCGGGGGCGCGGCTGCTCTGTGGGGGGGCGGCTGGCAGGCTGCGAGCAGAGCTGCCGCACCCCCGCAGAGGACAGCCAGGAGAACAAAAGCGAACGATTGTACGTTTATTCGCATAGCCATAAAAACAAACGGATTTTTCGCGACTTTTGGCAAGAACGGCTGACAAGATACCATTTTAGCACACAGGGCTGTTTTTCCCGAGTTTCTGCTGCTGTTCGGGCCTCTGGTGGAACATCGGCGGGCGTGCTTTGCCTGTGTGCGGGGACATGCTACAATGGTGCACGCGCAAAAAACTGTGCGCAGCGGGCAAGATCAATGCAGCGACCATCCGGGGCTTCTTGAGAAGAACTGGTGACAACATGGGGAGAGCGACGCCAGTGGATCTGGCGATCATCATATTGAACTACAACACGGCGGATCTGCTGCGTGGCTGTTTGCAGTCGGTGCGTGCCAGCCGCCATCGGTTGCGTGTAGCGGTGGTTGTTGTCGACAATGCCAGCAACGACAGCAGTGTGGCGATGGTGCGGGCAGAATTCGCCGACGTTCAGCTTATTGTCAACCCTGCCAACATCGGATACAGTGCCGGCAACAATGTAGGGTTGCGGGCGTTGGGGTTTGGGGAACAGAGCAGCGCTTGTCTGGACGATTTGCCTCGCTACGTGTTGTTGTTGAACCCGGATACCCTTCTGCGGCCGACCACGCTGGCCGAGATGGTGGCCTACATGGATGCCCATCCGGCGATTGGGGCGGCAGGGCCCCGTGTGCGTCGGCCTGACGGCACCCTGGATCGGGCGTGTCGGCGCAGTTTTCCAACGCCCCAGGTAAGTT
>CAIOHJ010000363.1 GCA_903858085.1 uncultured Chloroflexota bacterium | reverse complement strand
TGCCTCCAGATCGTCGCGAAAATTGGCTTCCATCGTGACAGCGTCTGTTTCGACGCCGAGTTGGTCAATAATAATGTCGCGGACCCGTTCAAAAGTGCTGTTATTGGCCATCATGGCAGGTTCTCCTCTGAAGGTGATGGATCTTGGAATCGTATGTCTGAAATGTGCATCTAAAATGGGCGAGTGCACAGCAAAGCAGCGATGTCTTTCCATGTGCGGTTTTTTCTGCTGCTTCCAGCAAAACAACGAAAACATTGTAGTGCAGCGTAAATCCCCCTGTCAAAACGAACGTTCTGGTTTGGCACCAACCTGGCTGCGGGCGAGTGCGCGCTGGTCGAGCGTTTCTCTGGGCAGCTCTGTGAATCAATAACACAGCGGTCTGGCACAAGTTGCGGTGGGTGGGGGGATTGCTATTCGAGAGGGCTGAGCCAGCGTTCGGTGCCATCGCTTTCGGCGGCCCAGCCTTCGATTTCCCCGTTGTCGGAGCGGATTTGGAACCAGGTATAGCCGCCGACGTCCTGGGGGCCGCCGGTCACTGTGAACTCCTGGCCTGGATCGACTCGGGTGACCAGGTTGGAGTCGGTGCCTGGGGTTTCGCGAATGGAGAGCTGTCCGTTGTTGGCCATGGTCACCCGCACCCGTTCGCCGACACGGGGAGAGCGGTCAACCGGTTCGGGTTCGCCCATTTGTGGGCTGAGCAGGTCGGTTTCGCCGTCGTTTTCGACAGCCCAGCCCACATTGCCTTCGCCGTCGTCGAGTTTCCACCAGCGGTACCCTTCGGCCTCTGTTGGGCCATCGAGGAGGGTGACCTTCAGGCGGGCGGGCAGATAGCGGACGAGGGTGGCGGTGGTGGACGCTTCGGCGCGCAGGTTGGCCCCGTTGGGGGCTACGACGCGGGCGGGCTGGCCGATCGAGAGTGCTGTGCCGGGCAGGGGTGTCGCTGTAAAGGTGGCGGTCGGCACGATGGGGAGTGGGGTCTCTGTGGCGGCCAGCGGGATTGGGGTCTGGAGGGGTGCCGGGCTGTTGTCGGCGGAGGGGGCTGGGGAGAGCGGGGTGGGGGTCGGTGCTGGGCGGCTGGTAAAGCTGCCGCAGGCCAGCGTGGGGAGTCCCCAGAGCAGGGCTGCAGCCAACAGCAAGCGAAGCCGTAACCCGCTCCTGCGTCTCTCTACCGGGGGGGGTACGTCGTTTCTGTTCATAAGCATTGATTATACCTGAATGACGAGTGAAATGCTATGCACATGTCGTACGAATTGCCTATGAAAACGCTGAATCTTCTGCTGTCGGCGCAGGGAGGTGTGGCGGCACCTCCCTGCTGGATTTTACAGTTGGATGGCTTTGAGCCATTGGATGTGGGGCAGTGCGCCGATGCGGGCTTGCAGTTCGGGGGGGGTTGCTTCGTCGGTGCCCAGTGCCATGATGGCCTCGCTGCGCGGCGAGCGGCGGCCCACATGCATGAAGCTGATATTGACGTCGGCGTTGCCCAGGAGGGTGCCGACGGCGCCGATGATGCCTGGCCGGTCGTGGTGCAGGGCGAGCAGGACATGGCCGGCGGCTGGGAAATCGACCCAGAGATCGTCGATGGCGACGATGTGGGGTGCGTCCTGGAGAATGGCGCCCCGCACCGTCCACCGTTGGGTGCCTGAGGTTGAGCGGAGGGTGAGCAAATTTTCATAGGCGAACTCGCGCTGATGTTTTTTGCGTTCGATCAGCTTCATGCCCCGTTTTTCAGCCAGCAGCGATGCGTTGACCAGATTGACGCGGGCTGACAGGACATCGGCCAGCATCCCCTTGATGACGGCTGCCCGGATGTAGCTGAGGTCGAACTCGGCCAGCTCTCCCTCTACGGTCAGCTCGACGTCGCCCATGCCCTGGGCGCCCAGCTGACGCATGAAGCGTCCCATGCGTTCGGCGAGGTCAATGTAGGGGACGAGCCGTTCGAGATCTTTGGGGGGGAGGATCGGTGCGTTGACGGCGTAGGCGGCTGGGCGGTCGTTGAGCACTTCGAGCACTTGCAGGGCGACATCTTCGGCGACTTTTTCCTGTGCTTCTACGGTGCTGCCGCCCAGGTGGGGAGAGAGAACGAGATGGGGGCAGCTGCGCAGCGGGCTGTCGGCGGCCAGTGGTTCGTGTTCGTAGACATCGAGGGCTGCGCCGGCCAGTCGTCTGGCGTGCAGGGACTCGGCGAGCGCCACTTCGTCGACGATGCCGCCGCGTGCGACGTTGATCAGGCGGGCTGTCGGCTGCATGCGGGCGAGCTGTTCGCGGCCGATCAGGTTGCGGGTCTGGGGGGTGAGCGGGACATGCAGCGTCAAAAAGTCGGCGCGCGCCACCACGCTGTCGAGATCGGCCAGTTCGACGCCGCGTTGGCTGGCGTACTCGGCGGTGACATAGGGGTCGTAGGCGATCACGGCCATGCCGAGTCCTTGGGCCCGGCGTACGACCTCCTGGGCGACGCGGCCGAGGCCGACCGTGCCCAAGAGTTTGCCGCGCACCTCGACCCCCATGAACTGGTTGCGTTTCCAAAGCCCGGCGCGCACATGGGCGTCGGCCTGGGCGATATTGCGGGCCATGGCCATCAGCAGGGCGATGGTATGTTCGGCGGCGGCCACGACATTGCCGGTGGGCGCGTTGACGACCACGATGCCTGCCTGGGTTGCGGCGTCGACATCGATGTTG
>CAIOHJ010000362.1 GCA_903858085.1 uncultured Chloroflexota bacterium | reverse complement strand
GCAAATGAATCACCGCATGGCAGTTCGGGCAGACCGGCACCAGATCCTGCAGCGGGTCCAGCACATATGCTTCGCCAGCCAGCGACCGCCAAGATGCCACCACGCCCCAGGCTCTGCGCTTCAGCCGCCGCTGACGTTCGTTCAGAAACGGCTCCAGGCGCACAAAACGTTCTTTGATCGCAGTTGTATCCATGACCGCCACTCTGCCATCGCTGCATTGGTCGACCAAATCAAGTAGATTATTTTATGACGATCCCTGATGAGGGGAGTGTCACGCTGGTGGCATTCCAAAAATCACAGCGCCGGGCAATTCTGCTCCGGCGCTTAGGCAATATCAGGGGGAAGTGTGACTCACCTAGGACTCGAACCTAGAACCCGCTGATTAAGAGTCAGCTGCTCTGCCAATTGAGCTAGTGAGCCTCACACTTTTTTGCATGGCCTGTCTCACAACAGGATGCTTTACAGTATAGTACACATCTCCCCCGCCAGGCAAAATTTGGAAGAAGAAAGTACACAGCACCCCCGCAGCCCGCCCTGAAAAGCCCGCAGGTTTTGGGAAGGGCACGGCGCAGATGGTATACTGCAGAAGAAGTGGTTTTGCCGTACGAGCGTGCAAGCCTGAAAAAAGGATCTCTCAAAATACTATGGCGAAATACCCATCCAACCGCGGCAGCGAAAGTTTTATGGAATTTGCCTTGATGTTGATTCTCTTGACGATCGTAATGCTGGCAATTTTGTTGATCGTCGGAGACAACGTGCGCGAGTTTTTTAATGATATCGGCATTCGTTGGTCCCTGATCGGAGGGGAGGGTCTCCTGCTGCCCCTCCACAGCTACTGGCTCCGGTAAACCATGTCCCATTTTGATGCCCGTCTGGCCACACTGCACACTTGGGCAGAGCAAGGGCTTGACTGGTTTTTCCCACCCGCCTGTGCAGGCTGCGGCAGGCTCGGCTACCCTATCTGCCCCCGCTGCGCCCAGCTTGTCACCCCTGCCCCGGTCTCTGTCTGTCAACGCTGCGGCCGCCCCCAACCCGCCCTCTCGGCCCGCTGCCCCGACTGCGCAGACCCCACCTTCCCCCTGCACCGCGTGCGCGCCGCTGCCCTGCATTGCGAACCGCTGCGCCACTGGATCCATTTATTCAAATACCAGGGCAGACGCGACCTGGGCGCACCACTTGCCCGCTATCTGGTCGCTGCTCTCGACCTCCCAGAATGGCAGAGCACTGTCGACCAGCTCGACGGGGTCGTCCCCGTGCCCCTCCACCCAGACCGGCTGCGCTGGCGCGGCTACAATCAGTCTGAAGTGCTGGCCAGCCAGCTGTGCAGCCGACGCCAGCTGCCCCTGCGCACCGATCTTCTGCAGCGAACCCGGCCCACACGCGCCCAGATCGAACTCCACCCCCACGAACGCAGCCGCAATGTGGCTGGCGCCTTCACCGCCCAACCTGCCAGCCAGGGACTCCACCTGCTGCTGGTCGACGATGTCTATACCACAGGCGCCACACTCAGCGCCTGCGCCCGCGCCCTGCTGGCCGCCGGTGCCACCCGGGTCGACGCCCTCACGCTGGCCATGCCTGACCACCCGCTGCATGAAGTCACCCGCCATCCCCACACCGAGAAAGCCTGATGCCCAGCCCTGTTCCTGCCGACCTGCTCGCTGCACTGCAAAACGCCCAGACCCTTCTCTGCGTCAGCCATGTCAACGCCGACGGCGACGCCTACGGCAGCTTGCTCGGCTTCACATACCTTCTGCGCCGGCTGGGCAAGTCGGTGACCCCGGTCATGCCCGACCCACTCGACCCAGAATTCGCTTTTCTGCCCGGCGCAGAGGAGATCGTGCTGCCAACAGCCCTCCACAGTCGCTTCGACCTGGCAGTCAGCCTGGATCTTTCCAGCCCCGACCGCATGGGCAGCGCCGCCGCCCTGATCGACGGCGCCAGACTCCCCCTTGCCGTGATCGACCACCACGCCACCAATACCCACTTCGGCCAGTTCCACTGGGTCGACGCTCGCTGTGCTGCAACCAGCCAGATGATCGTCGCACTGGCCGACGCCCTCCAGGTCCCGCTCGACCGCCCGTTGGCTGAAGCTCTGCTCACCGGCATCGTCACCGATACCCTCTGTTTTCGCACCAGCAACACCACCCCTGCCGTGTTGGAAGCGGCGATGCGGCTGCAACAGGCCGGCGCCGATCTGGCCCAGATTGTCCAACGCACACTCCATCGCCTGCCCTTCCGCACCCTGCAACTCTGGGCACTGGTGCTCGACAACCTCCAGCTGCGCGAGGGCGTCGTCTGGGTCACCGTCAGCCAGCAACAGCTGCGCACTGTTGGCCTGCAAAGCGCCGATCTCCGGCTCAGCAGTGTGCTCTCCTCCGTCAACGAGGCCGTGATCAGCGCCATCTTTACCGAAAAACAAGACCAGAACGGCGATCCTACGGTCGAATGCAGCTTTCGCGCCAGACCCGGCTACGATGTCGGCAAGGTCGCTTTTCAGCTCGGCGGCGGCGGCCATACCCCCGCCAGCGGCTGCACGCTGGCCGGCACCCCAGATGATGTGGTCGCCCGCGTCCTGCCACTGCTCTTTGCCGCCAGCCAGCCCCCACCCCACACACCATGAAGCACCTGCCCATGCTGAACACCCACCCACCGCTCGACGGCCTGCTCGCTGTCGAAAAGCCCGGTTGCCCAGAAGCCAACCCGCTCCCCCCACACGACCCCAGCCCGCCTCTCCCAGCCCGCCCCCGGCTCTGGAGCAGCCATGATGTGGTCGCACGTGTGCGCCACCTGAGCGGAGAGCGACGGATCGGCCACACCGGCACACTCGACCCGATGGCCAGCGGACTGCTGCTGCTCTGCCTGGGCAAGGCCACCCGCCTGGTCGAGTTTTACCAACACCAGACCAAACGCTACAGCGCACAGATCCGACTGGGCGGCAGCACCGATACCGACGACGCAACCGGGAGACTGCTCGCCAGCGTCCCAGTCCCGCCGCTGGACAGCGCCGCGATCGACCGAGCCCTCGACCTCTTCCGCGGCGAGTATCTGCAAAAAACGCCACGCTACAGCGCCCTCAAACAACAAGGGGAAACCCTCTACCGGCGTATGCGCCGCGGCGCCGAAGTCGATCCCCCCAGCCGCCTGGTGACCTTCTACCAGATCGAGCTGGTCAATTTCTACGCCCCTGACCGCATCGACCTCACCGTCGAATGCTCAGCCGGCACCTATCTCCGCAGCCTGGCCCGCGACCTGGGAGAACAGCTGGGCACAGCCGCCTACCTGCAGTCGCTGCACCGCCAGGCGATCGGCCCCTTCGACGTGGCCGAAGCCCACTCGCTGGCCAGGATCGAAGCAGCCTGCCAGCAAAACCAGCTGCCCGCCCTGCTGCTCCCCCCCGGCGACCGACTCTCCATGCCGGAATACCCGCTCGACTCCGGCACGCTCCAGCGGCTGAGCTTCGGCCAGATCACGCCGCTCACTGTCTCGCTCTGTACACCCGACCGCCAGCTGGCAGCAGCCCGCGACGAGCAAGGCCGACTGGCTGGAATCATACGCCGGGTGGGCTGCACCGACACACCCATACCCTGGCTCTGGAAGGCAGAAAAATGGCTGCAATGACCCTGCTTGACCGCGAGAGTACCCCATGAGAATTTTTACAGATCTTCGCCAGGCCCGCCTGGCCGGCCCAAGCGTGCTGACCATCGGCAATTTCGACGGCCTCCACCGCGGACACCAGGCACTTCTCCAGCAGATGCAGCAGGCTGCTCACCAGCTGACCGGAGCAGACGCGCCCCCCGCCGACACCGTGCTGCTGACATTCGCCCCCCACCCCCTTCATCTCCTGCGCCCCGACCTGCCCTTCTCTTTGCTCACCACCCCGCTCGAACGGCTCGAACTGGCCGCCACACAAGGGATCTCCTGCGGCATCATCCACCCCTTCACGCCCCAGACCGCCCAAATCGAACCTGCCCCTTTTCTAGAACTGCTCGTCCAACAGCTCGGCATGGCAGTGCTGGTCACCGGCCCAGATTTTGCCCTTGGCCACAACCGCAGCGGCGATCTCCCAATGCTGAACTCGCTCGGCACCCAGCTCGGCTTCACAGTCACCGTGGTCGATCCGGTGGCGCATGGCCTGGAACCCGTACGCAGCAGCCGAGCACGCACACTGCTGCGCACAGGCGACGTTGCCGGCGCCGCCAATCTGCTGGGACGCCCCTATCGCGTCACCGGCTGGGTCGAAACCGGCGACCAACGCGGACGCCAGGTCGGAATTCCCACCGCCAACCTGCGCGTGCCCCCCGAAAAGTTGCTGCCCGCAGACGGCGTCTATGTCACCCGCACAGCCATCGCCTCCTTCGACCGCGTCAGCCAATTCTACAGCGTGACCAATATCGGCGTCCGCCCGACAGTGGATGGCGTGCACCGGCGCATCGAATCCCACCTGCTCGATTTCCCCCCTGCCAATCAGGTCGACGACCTCTACGGACGCGCCCTGGCCATCGACTTCCTGGCCCACCTGCGCGGGGAGCTCCGTTTCGCCAGCATCGACGCCCTGGTCAGCCAGATCCATGCGGATATCGCCCAGGCCCGCGCCTTCTTCGCCCGGCCCGAGCCCGTCCCATTTTTGTGAGCAAAAGGTTTCGTCTATGTTTGCCAACTTTCGCTTGTTCTGGTGGATTTTCCTCGCCGCTGCGCTGGCTGGCTGCACGCCCGCCAGCCACCCAGACACCGGACCCCGCCTCCCCCTCCTGGACCCCAACCTGCTTGGACGCCCCAATCGCAATTTCCAACGAATCGACACCCTCACAGCCTTGCAGTCCTGTCTCGATGCCGGCGTCTCTGCCTTCGGCGCCACGCTCCAGACCACCAACGTGCGCCTCGATGCCAATGTCGAAGCGTGCCGGGTCGGCAAACTTGCCCGCGGCAGCGTGGTCGAAATCGTTGGCTACACCGCAGCACCCGCCGAGCTCACCACCAACGGCTCGCTTGCCAGCCTGTTGCCCACCCCAACTCCCAAAGTGACCTCTCCCCCAGCCCCCCAGATCGGCTACAAAGAAGATATCTCCCCCCTCTTCGAACGCGCCTGCTCCGCCTGCCACAACGCCGCAGCCCGGATCATGGGGCTCCAGACAACGACCTACCCGACCCTGATGGCAGGCAGCGACAACGGGCCAGTCGTCGTCCCAGGAGACCCCGAAAACTCAAAGCTCTGGGCAATGGTCAGTGCGGGCAAGATGCCCTTGACCGGCCCGCTCCCCCCCGCAGAACAACAGCTCATCTATACCTGGATCCTGGCCGGCGCCGCCGAACGCCGCGCCCCCAGCCTCCCCCCAGCAGACCCGGCTGACCGCGCCGCCCAACCCAGCAGCCGCCCAGACAACACCCAGATCTGGCTCAATCTCCTGCCTTCCACCCAGCTGGCTGCGGTGCCAGAGCGCTGCCCAGCCAACAACGGTCGTCTGGTCAGCAGCGATTTGATCCTGCCCATCAGCTGCGGCGTCCCCCCCTCCGAAGCCGATCTCACCGGCATTCTGGCTGGCGCCGGGCTGCGCCCCCAACCCATGGCCGCCACCAACATGGCCGCCACCAACACAGCCGCCAGAGCAGACACCCCCAGCCAGCCCACCACTTCCCAAAATGCCGCCACAGCCTCGCGCCCCCCCCAACCTGCCGCAGTGCGCGGCAGCGCCCTCGGCCTGCCCGCCGCCAGCGAAGCTGACCCCTATATGCTCCCGCGCGGCGGCTTCTGCCTCGAAAAACACCTGCCCAACAACGCACGCGGAATCACCGCCATCACGTTTGCAGAAGATGGCCGCATGTTCCTCGCCCTCGACAGCAACCTGGCCGGCGAAGTCGACCCGCTCATCTTGCTCGATGCCCACCACCCCAGTCGCTCGGTGGCCCTCTACAGCTGGCGCGAAGCCCGCAGCCGCTACGAAGAACTCCTGGTGGAATCTAGCCGGGTCACAGGACTGGACTACGCCGACGGCGCACTCTATCTGAGCCGGGCCGGCGAGGTAGGCCGAATTCCCGACAACGGCAACTACGAACGGCTGGCCGCTGGTTTTGCGGTCGAAAGCCAGCTCTTCCATGCCAACAACGGGATCGTGGTCAACAACGGCTGGCTCTACCTCTCCGCCGGCGGCGTGCGCGATGGCTATGTGGAAGGCCCGATCGTGGGCATCGGCGAGGACGGCGCCCAGAACATCGTCTCAGGAGGCAATCCTTACGCAGCCCGCATTGTCCGTGCCCCGCTGAGCGAACTGGTCAGCCAACGCACCATTGCACTCTTCTCAACCGCTGCACGAGGCGTGCGCAACCCCTACGGCATCACAGCCGACCCTGCCGGACGGATCTGGTTCACCGACAACGGCGCCACCAATGTTCCCGACAGCATCAGCGCCGGCGACGAAGTCAACCTGCTCGACCCCGCTGCAATCGGGGGCGGAGAAGGCGCTACCCCCTACTACGGCTTTCCGCTGGCGCTGAGCGGCTCTCCACCAGACTGGTACAGCAAACCCGTCATCGCCCTGGTCAATTCGGCAGCTCCAACCGGAATTGCCTGGGCCTACGACACCATCTTTTTCGGCGTCTACGGACGCTCCCCAGGGCTCTACCGAATCGGACGCGACGGAACCGGCAGCGCTGTCGCCGAACGCATCCTGCACGGCTGGCCTGTTCTGGCCGTCGCCGCAGCCCCCGACGGGGCCCTCTGGATCGGCATGGGTGACGGCGGTCTCTACCGCATTACCCCAGGCTGCAATAGCTGATATCGAGAAAGGAAACCTTGATGCAGCCGCTTGTAGAGCGCATTCGCGCCGAAGGACGTTCCCTGGGCAATGGAATCCTCAAGGTCGATGGTTTTATCAACCACCAGCTCGACCCACAGCTGACCGTAGAGATGGGAAAAAGCTTTGCCAGACGCTTCGCCCAGGCCAACGTGACCCAAATCACCAAGGTCATCACCGCTGAGGTCAGCGGCATCGCTCCAGCCTTGACGACCGCCATCGAACTCCAGGTGCCGCTGGTCTATGCCCGCAAAAAACGCCCGATCACCATGCCAGAAGGCTGCTACGTCGCCCAAGCCCCCTCCCACACCAAGGGCGGGATCGTCGAGCTGATCGTCTCGCCAGAGTATCTCAAACCGCAGGACCGCGTCCTGCTCATCGACGATTTTCTGGCCAGCGGGCGCACAATCGAAGCACTGGCCACACTGGTCGCAGAGTGCGGCGCCACTTTGTGCGGCATTGGATGTGTGATCGAGAAACGGTTCGAAGGAGGCCGCACCTTGCTCAACCATCTGCAGGTCCCCATCGTGACCCTGGCCGTCATCGACAGCATGCAGGAGGACAGGATTTTTGTGCGCTCCCCGGAGCAAGACACAGACAACAGAGGATAATCGACGCCATTTCCCCCAGCCAGGTCGCAAAAATCGCGCACTTTACCCGCGATAGAGTTCCGGTCTCCGATCCGCAAAGACCGGGATCTTGCGCCGCACAGCCTCGACCAGATCGGTGTCGATCGTGGCCGTCAACAACGCCTCCACTTCCCCCGCTTCGACCAGCGTCTCCCCCCATGGGTCGATCAGCGCAGAGGAACCAAAAAATGTGCTGCTGCCCGTGGTGCCCACCCGATTGCAGGCCGCCACAAAACATTGATTTTCGATCGCCCGCGCCCGCAGCAGCGTTTGCCAGTGCGCACGGCGGGGGTGCGGCCACTCAGCCGGAATCAAAATCAACCGCACCCCCCCCAAAGCATAGCTGCGCATCAGCTCGGGAAAACGCAGATCATAACAGATGGCCAGCCCACTCTTTCCCCAGGGAAGGTCCAGCATAACCGGCTCCTCGCCAGGGGTCAGGTACTTCTCTTCGTCCATCAGCCTGAACAAATGTATCTTGCGGTACGCGCCACAGAGCGTGCCATCTGGCCCATACAAGGCAAAACAGTTCAAAAAATGACCGCCACGCGCTTCGAGCAGCGACCCACCGACGTAGATCCGATGCGCCGCCGCCAGCGCTGCGACACGGCCAAACCAGCCCTCCTGCCCAGCATCGCTGGCCAACGGAGAAGCCAGGCTGGCCGCCGCATCCAAGGCATAGGCGGTACTCCACAGCTCTGGCAGCAACACCAGATCGCTTCCCCGTCGCGCAGCCTCCGCCACAAGGCTGGCTGCACGCGCAAAGTTGACCTCCGGCTCACCCAGCCGACAGTCCATCTGCGCCAGGGAAATCGTCACATTCGCAGCCATTCCTTACTCCTTCACATCCAGCGTCTCGACCGCGACACTCACCTGAGCCGCTGTCGCCAGCAACCACCCTGAATTCCCATCCGCCAGTTGGATCTGAATCCAGGTGCTGTCGGCGCTGCGTCCAAGGACCGGAAAGGTCGCGTTGCGCGCCACCGTCTCCAGCGCATCGCTGGTGTTGTCCGGACGCACACGCACATTGGCCCCCAGCAGGCTGGTCACCGTCAACGTCGCTGCCCCGCCAGAAGCAGCAGGCTGCTCCGCAGACTCGCCAATCAACGGCGCACTGGCAATGTCCGACGAAAGATTGACCACCTCGGCAAAGACCCAGACGCGCTGGTTGTCCGGAAGGGTGACCTGAACCCAGGCACCGTCTGCGGTCCGCCCTGTCACCGGCAACACAGCCCCATCGGGCAGGATGCTGGATACATCCGCCGTCAGGGTCGGTGCCGTGCGCGTCCGCACCCCCACTGTCTCCGACACGGCAATCGCCGGGCCAATGGCCGGCAAGGTGTTGGTGTAGGGCGCCGGCGGCACGGCTGCGTTGCGCTGCAGCACAAAAGGCTCCTCCCCTGCCGTCACCCCTGCCGCCGGTGCAGATCCCTCCCCGACCAGCAGGTCCGAGCGCACCACCGCCAGCCGCGTCCGCTCTTCCCCCCCTCCCACCAGATCTGCCGCAATCCAACCACGACTGCCCTCTGGCAGCGTCACCAACAGCCAGTCTGCAGCCTCCGTCCTCCCAGAAGCACTCAGCATGGCCCCCAGCAGAACCTGGCCCACAACTG
>CAIOHJ010000361.1 GCA_903858085.1 uncultured Chloroflexota bacterium | reverse complement strand
GGCCCCCTGCAGCTTAGGCGTCAGCACCGCGGCGAAGCGCGGCCAACTCTGCTGCTGCAGCGCAGCGTCGTCCAGCACACCGACACTGTGGATCACCCCACGCAGCGGGTGGGCAGGGTCGATCTGGGCCAGCAGCGCCCGCATCCCTTCCCAATCGGCGACATCCCCCTGCACAACGGTCACCGTCGCGCCCAGCGCCGCCATCTGCTCCACCTGGGCCTGTGCCTCGGCTCGGGGGAGGCTGCGTCCCAGCAAAAGCAGATGGCGGGCGCCCTGTTCCGCCAGCCAGCGGGCTGTGGCGAGCCCCACCCCACCCAGCCCCCCTGTAATCAGGTAGGTGCCGTCGGCGTGAAGGGGCTGCGGCGGAGCGGAGGACTGGCGGCAGCGCTGCAAGCGGGCCAGATACTGCCCCTCTGCACGCAGCGCAATCTGCTGCTCGCGCATGCCTGTTGAAGTGGCCAGCACCGTGCGCAGCCAGCCTGCCTGCAGCTCGGCATCTCCGTCCTGGGGCAGGTCGATGCAGACCGGGTTCAGCTCAGGGTGCTCCAGGTCGATGACCTTGCCCATGCCCCACAGCCCGGACTGGATGGCCCCCTGCACAGGGTTCCTGCTGCCAGCGGGCTGGGCGTCTCGGGTCACCAGCCACAAGCTGGCGGGCTTGACTTCTGCCTTGAGCAGCGCCTGCACCAGCAGCAGCGCCGAGGCGTACCCGGTCTCCGCTGCCGCCACCAGATCCAGCGGCGCCCCATCCCTTCCCAGCAGCGGAGAGTCGGGGAGCGCTGGGGTGTCCAGGCTCCACAGATGGACGACCCGGTCAGGGGCGGGGTGCAGCAGCTGCAGATACTCCTGCGCTGCGTCGGGCTGGAGAAAGAGGAGCTGCTCTGCGGTAGGTCGCTTCATCTCGCCCTCTGTGCTGGCTCGGTAGACGACCTGCACGGTATCGCCCTGCTGGCGCAGTTGGCTGGCCAGGGCCGCCCCGACTCCCTGTCTGTCTGCCAGAATCAGCCAGCGGTGGGTCAGTGAAGCATGAGGCCCTGCCTTGGCCACGATGACGGCCTGGCCAGCCTGCTCCAACACAGCCACGTCGACAAAGCCGTGGGCAGACAGCTGCTGCCGCCAGCCCTCTGCGCTCAGCAGCGGGTGTCCCTGGCGCTCATCGGCGTAGCGCCACCAGCCGTCGGTCAGCCCAAAGGTCAGGTCGATCCAGCGGCGGCGCTCGGTGGCCTCGATCAGCAGCAGCTGGCCGCCCGGCAGCAGCAGCTGGCGCACATGGTCCAGCGTCTGCCCCAGGTCGCTCGTGGCGTGCAGCACGTTGGCGGCAACCACCAGGTCAGCCTGGTGCACCCGGAAGCCCTGAGATGCAGGATCCTGTTCGATGTCCAGCGGTTGATAGCGGACAAACGGGTAGGAGGCGAACCGTTCTGCCGCATTGCGCAGAAAGCTGGCCCCGATGTCTGTGAAGAGATAGTCGCTCTGGTGGACAGGCAGGAGCGGCAGCAGCCCTGCCGTGGTGCTGCCCGTCCCCGCCCCCACCTCCAGGATGCGCAGCCCACGTCCGGCCGGCAGCTCTCTGCAGGCATCCTGCACCACTGCCTGCACCAGCCCATTCATGAGCTGGGCCCCTGGCGTCTCGGTGTAGAGGCGGGTGGCGTCGCTGGTCTCTCCTCCTGGGAAGAGCAGCTCCAGCGGATCCTGGAGCCCGCGCAGCACCGCAGCCAGCTTCAGCCCACAGCGTGCCAACAGCCGCAGTTCGGGTGTATCGCCGTATTCTGCCCGCAGCAGGGCAAGCGTGTCAGCCGGGTCATGGGCTGTCGGACGCTGCTGCACGTGCCAGCCGTCGGGCTCCGGCTGGAAGATGCCCGCCTCAGCCAGCATCTCAAGCAGCCGTTCGAGCAGCCGGCGATAGGCAGGGATGACGCCCAGGTGACGAGCGATCTGCTCGCTGCGCCACCTGCTGCCCGGCTCAAAGTGAAAGCCTGCGCTGTCAAAGGCGGCGACCACCAGTTCAAGGCTCAGTGCTTCCAGCGCCTGCTGCAGGTGTGCAGCTTGCTGGCGGCTTTGCTCGGGCACCTGCTGCAACGCAGCTGCCTGCCAGCCTGGGGCTGCCAGAGGAGGCGAGGCTAGAAACTCCGGGGGCAGGCCGAAGTAGGGGTACGGCTGCCAGTCGACTGTGTACAGCCAATCCTGCCACATTTCGCGGCCGCGGATGGCGGCGGCAGAGGCAGCCCGTGTCTGGAACCCCCTGACCTGGGCGACAGTGCTGCCAGCTGCGTCCAGCAGCAGCAGGTCGTAGCGGTCGGGCGCACGCTGGGTGACGTGGCACCACCACTCCCCTGCCGTGGCTGCCCGCTGCACGGCCAGAGATTCCAGCGCAAAGGGGAGCAGGGTTTCGCCGGACGGACCGAGCAGCCCCGCTGCCTGGAAGCAGCCGTCGAGCAGGCCGGGGTGGAGCAGGTAGCCCTGCAGGCTCTCCACAGCAGACGGCTGCACCAGGCGGGCCAGCAGTTCAGGCGCCGCAGCCGCACTCTGCCAGGCTGCTTCCAGCCAGCGGAAGCTGGGTCCGAGCGCAATCTGTGCAGCTTCAAGGCCCGCGTAGAAGGAGTCCAGATCCACCGACTGGTTGCAGCGCTGCCGCAGCGCGGCCAGGCTGGCTGTCGGCGCTGCGGACTCCCTCCAGCGTGAGGCCT
>CAIOHJ010000360.1 GCA_903858085.1 uncultured Chloroflexota bacterium | reverse complement strand
AGGGACGACGATCCGCCTGTCGTGCAGCAACAAGGTGCACCGATGGCGGGGAAATGCAAGAAAGAGAAAGACCCTCCCTTACGGTCGGGGCTCTGAGCGCTTCACCTGACGCAGCGACTCCCGCGTCGCCGCCAATTCTTCTGTCAACCGCTGGTTTTCTTTCGCACGCCCCATCGGGGCGGATGAGTTTAGCTTCTGACCCCATGGAACTGGCGCTCCGACGCCGGGTGCGCAAACGCGATGCCCCCCCAGCTTCGCCGAGCGCGTCGCCCACCGGGCCGCCGTGCCAGCGCTGCTCTGATCCAACGCTTTTGGAGAGGAGACGGGCGTGCGATACATCAGCAACTGTTTCACCTGCTGCAAAACTTTGAACCGCACCCCAGCCTTTGTCTGGAGCTTGCCAACCCCGCAGATCCATGTTAGACTGGGCAACAGTGACTGCTCACTCTCCGTCCTAACCACAGTGAGGAACGATCATGATGCAGCGTGCAGTAGATCTGCAACTGGAACCTGCCCTCAACCATTTCGACCCCGGTCGCCGGCAAAAAGCGCTGAAGCGCCTGGTGGAAGAGCACCCGGTTGCGCCAGCGCCGCAAGGGGTGGCCAATATGCACTGCCATACCTTCTTTTCGTTCAACGCCTACGGCTATTCCCCGACCGCCCTGGCCTGGCTGGCCCGCCAACAAGGCATCGACCTGGTCGGAATGGTCGATTTTGATGTGTTGGATGCGGTCACCGAATTTCTGGAAGCCTGTGACCTGGCCGGTGTGCGCGGCAGCGCTGGAATCGAAACCCGCGTCTATGTGCCCGAATTTGCTGCGCGCGAGATCAACTCCCCCGGCGAGCCAGGCGTCCTGTACCACATGGCGATCGGGTTCACCACAACCGCTGTTCCTGCGGCAGCCCAGGCACTCCTGGACGAACTGCGCAGCCAGTCTGCCGCACGCAACCGTGCGCTGCTGCAACGCGTCAACGCCTACCTGCATCCGGTCGTCGTCGACTACGAAACCGACGTGCTCCCCCTCACACCCGCCGGCAACGCCACTGAACGGCACATCGTCGTCGCCTTTCTCCGCGCCGCAGCCCGCCAGTACGACCAGCCAGCGACCTTCTGGGCCAGCCGGCTGGAGCTCGACCCGGCCGCGGCAGAGAAGGCGTTGCAAGACAGCGCCGGTTTTCAAAATCGGGTTCGCAGCAAATTGATGAAACGGGGCGGCCCAGGGTACATACAGCCCGATGCAGGCACCTTTCCAGAAGCCAGCCGCCTGCACGAACTGGCCCACCACTGCCACGCCCTGCCCTGCGCAGCCTGGCTCGACGGCAGCTCGGAGGGAGAAGAGTCGATGGAAGAGCTGCTCACCCTGCTCGTCGGCCAGGGAGTCGCAGCGCTCAATATCGTCCCCGAACGCAACTGGAACTTTGCCGACCCAGCCGTCGCTGCTGCCAAACAGGCCAAACTCTACGAAGTCGTGGCGTTGGCCAGAGCGTTTGACCTGCCCCTCAACATCGGCACCGAGATGAACAGTTTTGGCCAGCCCCTTGTCGACAACTTTGCAGCCCCCGCCCTTGCCCCTGTGCGCGAGGCCTTCCTGGACGGGGCCTATTTTATCTACGGCCACACGCTGCTCGAACGCTGGCTGGCGCTGGGCTACCCAAGCGACTGGGCAGCTGCCCACCTGCCCACCCGCGCCAGCCGCAATCGTTTCTATACAGCGGTTGGACGCTGTACGCCGCCAGGATCCCCTGGCCGCAGCCGGCTGGCCAGCCTCCACGCAACGATGACACCCGCTGAAATCCTGCAAGCCCTGGCATGAACCCATCCTTGGGGGGCCTTCAGCCCAAACGCCCCCCACACCAGAAAACAGTTGAGAACATGAGCGACACCGATCTATCCAAACTCACCGACTACCGCCGCAGCGAACGACCGCTGGCCGCAGCCAATCGACTCTGGCCCCTTTACGGTGCCGGCTGGGAGAATCTGGGCAAAGAGGGCGGCACACTGGACCTTCCCATTCCCCAGCCGGGCCCGGACGAGCTGCTGGTCCGCCACGACGCCGTGGGCATCTGCTTTTCAGACATCAAGGTGATCCGAGCCGGAGAAAAACATCCTCGCATCCATCGCAGCATGAAAGAACAGCCCGTCGTGCTCGGCCATGAAGTGGCACTCACCGTCGTCGAAGCGGGCGAACATCTGCAGGCACAGTACAAACCCGGCGACCGGTTTATTGTGCAGGCCGACATCTATCTCGGCGGCAAAGCCTACGCCTACGGCTATGAGCTGCAGGGCGGTTTTTCTCGCTACAGCCTCGTGGACTGGCGGGTCCTCAACGGCGACCACGGCAACTATCTGGTGCCGGTCCAGCCCGAGGACGGCTACGCCGAGGTCGCTCTCTGCGAACCCTGGGCCTGCGTCGAAGCCTCCTACACCGTGCGCTACCGCACTCACTGGCTGCCCGGCGGCACAGTCTGGCTGGTCGGCGACGGCCAGGGCGCCCACCTGGGCCAGGCAGCCAGCTGGCACCCTGCCAAGGTGGTGCTCGATCTGCAGGACGCAGCCTTTGCCAGCACAGTGCGCACCTGGGCCGCCGCCAATGGCGTGGCTGTCCAGGAAGGAGACGACGGCTCCTCCCGCTACGACGACATTGTCGTGCTCGGCCACGACGCCGCCCTCTGCGAACGAGCCTTCCCGCGCCTGGCCAACGGCGCCATTTTCAACCTCGTGCTCGACGCGCCGCTCGAACGGTCGGTCGCCGTCGACATCGGACGTATGCACTACGACCACCTGCTGGTCGCCGGCACCGACTCCCCCGACCTCTCTGCCGCCTACATCCCTGTCCGCACACAGCTCAAAGAGGGCGGCCGCTGCTGGATCCTGGGCGCCGCTGGCCCTATGGGACAGATGCACCTGCTGCGTGCGCTCTCGATGCCCGCCCGCCCAGCCAAAATCGTCGCCACCAATCTGCATGCCGTGCGCATGGCGTCGGTGCAGCGCCAGTTTGCCCGCCAGGCCGCCCAATCTGGGGTGGACATCGCCTTCCTTTCGCGCGACCATTTCGCCGACGAGACTACCTTCCTGGCCCAGAAATGGGCCGAATCCGACCAGCAGGGATACGACGACGTGGTGATCATGGCCCCTTCGACCGACGCCGTCCAGCAGGCAGCCGCTCTGGTGGCCGACGGTGCTGTCGTCAATGTGTTTGCAGGGCTGACGCGCGGCACGCGGGTCGAGCTGGATTTGAACCCGGTGGCCGCACGCCAGGTACGCTACACCGGAACCAGCGGCTCCTCGATCGAAGATCTGCGCCATATGCGCGACCTGGTCGAAAGCCAGCAGCTGCCCACCAATCACTCGGTCGCTGCGGTCGCCGGGCTGGAAGGAGTCCGCGAAGGGCTGCATGCGGTCGCCGAAGGCCGCTTCGCCGGCAAAGTCGTCGTCTATCCCAATTTGAGCCAGCCTCTGCCCCTGACCCCGCTGGCCGAACTGGACAAGGTGCTGCCCAGCGTCGCCGCCAGGCTGGACGCCGATGGGCTGTGGACGCGCGAGGCAGAAGACGAACTGCTGCGTCTGCTGCTCTAATTTTTCTGGCTGCGGCGCGTGAGTGCAATGCACACGCCGCAGCCGACCCAAAGCTTGGGAGATCCACGATGCAACAGTTGCTCGATCGCATGGCCCTGGTCACCGGCGGCGCACAGGGGTTGGGGGCAGCCCTTGCCCTGCGGCTGGCCGAGGAAGGCTGCGATGTCGCCATCGCCGACCTCAACCTCGGCCAGACAACCACCACCGCCCACACCATCGCCGCTGCAACAGGACGCCGCTGCCTGCCGCTGGCGGTCAATGTGGCCGACGAAGAGCAGGTGCGCAGCATGGTCGAAAGCACAGCGGCCACGCTGGGCCGCCTCGACCTGCTGGTCGCCAACGCCGGCGTCGTCCGCTCAGGACCCGTCGACGAGCTGAGCCTGGCTGACTGGCAGCGGGTGCTTGACGTCAACCTGACCGGCTATTTTTTGTGCGCCAAATATGCCGCCGCTGTGATGAAACCCCAACGCAGCGGCACCATCATCCAGATCAACTCCAAGTCCGGCAAAAAGGGGAGCTTCAAAAACAGCGCCTATGCAGCCAGCAAATTCGGCGGCATCGGCCTGACCCAAAGCATCGCCCTCGAACTGGCCGAATATGGCGTGCGTGTCAACGCCGTCTGCCCAGGCAATCTGCTCGATTCACCGCTGTGGGTCGATTCCCTCTACAGCCAATACAGCAAACGGCTGGGCATCTCCGCAGAAGAAGTGCGCCAACGCTATATCGACCAGGTGCCGATGAAGCGCGGCTGCACCTACACCGATGTCGCCAACGTCGTCGTCTTTCTCGCTTCCAACCAGTCCAGCTACATGACCGGCCAGGCCATCAATGTGACCGGTGGACAAGAGATGCGCTGATGGGCTCTTTTGTCGGGTTCGGCTTTGGCCCGATCCAGGCGGGCCTCTTTCTGGCTGAAGCATCTTTGACCGGCACCTTTGCCAGATTGGTCGTCGCCGAGGTGCTGCCAGAGGTGGTCGCCGCCGTGCGCCAGGCAGGCCACTTTACCGTCAATGTCGGGTACGCCAACGCCATCCGCCCCCTGACCGTCGGCCCGGTCGAGATTTACATGCCCGCCGTCCCCGCCGACCGGGCTTGTCTGGTCGAAGCCGTGGCAGAAGCCACCGAGCTGGCCACCGCACTGCCCGACGTCACGGTCTACACCGCCGGCGGCCCCGAAAGCGCAGCAGCCATCCTGGCCGATGGGCTCTTGCAAAAGCTGTCGAAGGGCGGCCCCCCCGCAGTGATCTACACCGCCGAAAATCACCCACACGCTGCCGCTCTGCTGGCCACCGCCGTAGCCGCCGCCCTGCCAGCCGCACAGCGCTCAGCAGCCCTGCACTCTGTCCAGTTTCTGGATACGGTAATCGGCAAAATGAGCGGCAGCCCAGAGGAAAGCAGCGACCTGCAGCCGATCGCCCCGGGGCTGCGACGGGCTTTTCTGGTCGAGTCGTTCAACCGCATCTACATCTCCCCAATCCAGCGCCCAGCCAATGACCCCGCAGGCTGGCAGCAGTTTGAACGGGCCATCCAGGTCTTTGTCGAACAGCCCGACCTGCTCCCTTTTGCCGAGGCCAAGCTCTACTGCCACAACGCCGGCCACGCGCTGGCCGCCTACCTGGCGCATGCGCTCGGCTATCAACGCATGGATGAACTGCGCCAGCGCCCCGATCTGCTCGAATGGGTGCGCAGTGCAATGCGCGCAGAATCCGGCCCCGCGCTGTGCAGCCGCTTTGCAGGAGTTGACCCACTTTTTACAGAGCCCGGAATCCAGAGCTACGTCGACGACCTGGTCGAACGAATGGTCAACCCATTTGTGCGCGATCGCGTGCGCCGCGTGGGCCGCGACCCGGCACGCAAACTGGCCTGGGACGACCGGCTGGTCGGTGCCATGCGCCGCGCATGGGCCGCTGGAATCTCCCCGCAACGCTACGCGTTCGGGGTGGCCGCAGCCCTGGCCTGGCAACAAGTCACCTCCGCCCAGCCCTATCTGCAGACCCTCTGGCAGCCTGCCTGCCCGGCCGCCCCCGAAGAACAAGCGATGCTGGCCCTCATCACCCAGGCCCAGCAAGCGTTTGCCAGCTGGCAGCAGCAAGGCCATCCCCCCCTGGCCTGCCACAACCCAGAGGAGAAAGACCAGAATGGATGAAACGCCAAGCCCCATTGTGCCAGACAAGCAGCCCCTGGCCTCCAATCCAGACCGAATACGTGTGACAGAGAGCAAACGGAGCAGAAATCATGGGTGAAACCGCCAATTTCCTTGCCGCAGACCTGGGTGCCTCCAACGGCCGTCTCCTGCTGGGGCGCTGGGACGGCCAACGCTTCGGCATCGAGGTGCTGCATCGTTTCGAAAACGGACCCACCCACGTGCTGGGCCGACTTTACTGGGATGTCCTTGCCCTGTGGCGTGAGGTCAAACATGGAATGGCCCGCTATGCTGCCAGCCACCGCACCCCGCTGGCCGGCATCGGCATCGACACCTGGGGCGTCGACTATGGGTTGCTCGACGCCGCCGGCCGCCTGCTCGGCAACCCGGTCCATTACCGCGACAGCCGCACCCAGGGCATGGTCGACCACCTCTTCACCCAGATCCCCAAACAGGAGATCTTCGACCGCACAGGGATCCAGTTTATGGAACTCAACACGCTCATCCAGCTCCACAGCATGCGCGTGCAAGGGGATCCACAGCTGGATGCAGCCCACAGACTGCTGATGATCCCCGATCTCTTCCATTACTGGCTCTCTGGGGAACAGGTGGCCGAGTACACGATCGCCTCCACCTCCCAGATGCTGCTGGCCCGCGAACGGCGCTGGGACACCCAGCTGCTCGAACGCCTGCAGCTGCCCACTGCCCTCCTCCCCCCTATCGTACAGCCCGGAACCGTGCTCGGCCCGCTGCTGGCCCAGGTCGCTGAAGAAACTGGCGTCGCCCCCGGCGTCCCCGTCGTGGCCAGCGCCACCCACGACACCGGCAGCGCAGTCGCCGCAATTCCAGCCATCGACGCCCACAGTGTCTACCTGAGCAGCGGGACCTGGAGCCTGATGGGCATCGAAGTCCACCAGCCGATCATCAATGCCAGGATGCTCGACCTCAACTTTACCAACGAAGGAGGCGTCGACGGCACCATCCGTCTTCTCAAAAATATCTCGGGCCTCTGGCTGCTGCAAGAATCCCGCCGCCAGTGGGAACGCGAAGGAAAGAGCTACTCCTGGGAAGATCTGCTGGCACAGGCCCAACGGGCACACCCCTTCCGCTCCATCCTCAACTCCGACGATCCAGCGTTCAACACCCCGACTTCGATGGTCGATGCCATTCGTGCTTTCTGCCGACGCACCGGCCAGCCAGAACCACAGTCGCCCGGCGAGGTGGTCCGTTGCTGTCTGGAAAGCCTGGCGCTGCGCTACCGCTGGGTGGTCGATGCGCTCGAAGCCATCCTGGCCTCCACCACACAGGCCAGCGGACGCCAGCTCGACACCATCCGGGTGGTCGGAGGAGGAAGCCAGAACCGGCTGCTCAACCAAATGACCGCAGACGCCAGCGGCTGTACCGTCGTCACCGGCCCGATCGAGGCGGCAGCACTCGGCGTGCTGATGATGCAGGCGGTCGCTACCGGCCATCTCGCCAACGTGGCCGAAGGCCGCGCGGCCGTCGCCGCTTCGATCGAACAGGAGGTGTTCGAACCCCACCCGTCGCCCGGCTGGGAAGATGCCTACGCCCGCTTCTTGCGCCTGATCGGCTGACCGCCCATCGGCTCGCCAAGACCCTCCCGGCATGTTTTGTTTTCGCTGAACGGTTCCCTCATTTCAAACTACGCGTTGCTGGGGGGGAGGGTGTTGCAGGGGGGGAGACGATCGTCTCCCCCCCAGCAACACCCTCTTCAAAACAGGGCTCTCCAGCCCACCTACTCTTCGATTCGCCAGACCGTCGTCGTGCCACTCAGTTCGCTGGCCACCAGCAGCAACGGTTCGCCGATCGGGCTCTCTTCTGCTGGAACAAAGACGATCCCCTCAGGAGCCAGATCGCCGGCGCTCTCCGAAGCCGCCGTAAAGTCGCGGTTGTTGACATAGGTCACGTAGACCGGGCTGCGCGGGTCTGTGATATCCCAGACCAGGATGCCGCCGATCCGCTCCAACCCCACAAACGCATAGACGCGGCCGCCCAGTTCGCCCAGCGCCAACGCCTCGGGCTCGGGCCCTTTGTCGTCGCTCCGTTCGTCGCTGGTTTCATTCTCACCGCTGCTGTTGAAGAATTCTGGGAGCAACTCTGCGGTGATCCGTTCAAGGGCACTGCCACTGTCGAAGACGACGTTGCCTGCTGTATCCCAGATCGTGAACGAACGTGCGCCAAACGCAGCAATCCGGTCGACCAGCCCGTTGCCGTCCTGGTCTACACTGACCGCGCTGACCCGCAATCGTCCCAAGGCTTCATCGCGCTGCAGTTCTGCCGCATCGGGGAAGATCGCCGCATCCAACACCAGATCCCCAAGCCGTTCTTCCTCCCCATACCCGTCGTAGTCGCGCGCGTCCCCTTCATTGGCCGTCACCAGATAGGTTTCCCCGTCTGCGCTGTAGGCGGCGACCGCATCGGGCATGTACATTCCCTGCACAGGCCAGGGCAGTATCGCAGTTGCGTCGTCTCGGTCGCTTGCATCCAGGCCATTCTCGCGCAGATGAACCAGCCCCAACACGATCGGGGTCGGGGTCGAATTCTCTTCGATCAGACCCGTAGCCGGGTCAAAGTCGCCACCCATGCCAAAGTCGTTGTCGTTGATGACCGCCAGCGTCTGCTCGTCGACCCACGCCATGCCTTCCGGTTTGTCGACAGTGTCGTAGCCAAGAGCCCCAAGGTCGACGTACAGCTGCTTACGCGCCGGAACAATCCCCAGTGCCGCCAGCCCGGCATCTTCCTGCAGCTCCACCCCCAACGGCAGATCGCGGCCCAAAAAGTTGGTCGCCTGGTCAATATCGATCCGGTAGACCCGCTTGCGCGCAGCCTGGCCCGTGGCGTCGTCCCGCTCCATCACCAGAAAGGTCCCATCCGGCAACACGGCAGCATCCCCGATTTTATCGACCCCCTGGCCATCCAGCCGGTAGAAATACTCGCCCACACTCTGTGCAGCCGCCGTGTCGAACGCAAGAATACGCACCAGCGTCGCAGCCTTTGAGCTGTTGTCTTTGGGATGGTCAGGGTTGTCGAGCGGGCTCTGGATGAAGGCGTACAGGATGCCGTCGCGGTAGGCTGCAGCCTCAAAGCCACGGTTGGCACGGCGCTGGGCATAGCGTGCGGGCAACGCCTCCACCCCAAACACAGCCTCCACCGCTTCTCCATGGGTTCCTTCCGGCACATAGCGCGCAGCCAGAACGCCCGCAGATGTAAAATGATAGATCGCAGGGCGATATTCGTCGACCATCCAGTAGGTGCCATCCTCAGCCACGACGATCCCTTCGAGATCAGCGCCCAAAGGGTCCAGTTCCAGCGGGGCTCCGAAAAGATCGACTGGCTCTTCGTCGGCGTAGGCCATTCCAGCCTCCCCCGCCAGGTTGGGCAACCCGGTCAGCGGCGTGCCCTCCTCGCGAGTCAAACCGATCTGCTCCAGAATCTCGATCTCGCCCGTGGCCGGGTCCAGCGCCAGCCGCACGATCTGGGGCTGGAAGGCGGGCAAAGCAAAGGCCCGCTCGGCAATTCCGTCGCCGTCCACATCCTGCGGCTCCGGGTTGGGCCCCCGATCGGTGTGGGTGACAAAGGTCAGACGTCCATCCTCGCTCGCCCCCGTGTAAAAAAGCCCCGAAAAACCGCCGAGCAAGATTTCCTGGCCCGCTGCAGTAACACCGATCCCCGGCAGCTCTGTCATCTCCCAGGCGTGCAGCGTGGCGGCTGGCCCTGCATAGTGTTTGTAGCCCAACGGCAGCAGATCGACGACGGCAGCGTCGGCCAGGTCGACCACTGCCAGCGCATTGTTTTCCTGCAAAGTCACATAGGCCGTCGTCCCGTCTGGGGAAATTGCAACGTACTCCGGCTCAAGGTCCTGCGCCACCGTCGCATCAGGCCCATAAATCCGGATGCTGGGGTCGAGCTCAGCGTCGTTGAACCGGCTGAAATCCGCAGTCCGCACCGAGTCAGGAGCCAGCGACGTCACCCCAGAACGCAGGTCGATGATCGACACCGAACCTTCGGGGTCCACCGTGTAGTCGCTGTTGGGCTCCCCCTCATTGGCGACCACGACATGCAGCCCATCCGGCGTGAAGGTCAGCATATCCGGCAGAGCACCGACCGGCACTGTGGCCAGCACAGCCCCTGCGGTGTCCAGAAAGACCACCTGACCCGGGTCGGTCTTTTCGGCTGCGGGCACCGCCACAGCCACCAGCCCGTCATGGACAGCGACGCTGGTTGCGCCGCCGCCATAGACAGCCATGTCGAGCTGAGCGACCCGCACCGGGCTGCTTGGGTCGCTCAGGTCGAGCACATCGACACTCTGTTCTCCCCCGTTGACCACAAACGCACGCTGTGAAACCGGGTCGTACGCCACAATTTCAGCAGCGGCACTGTCAAAAATACCCGTAGCATAGCTCCCCAGCACGCTCAGGGTCAGCGGCGCCGGTTCTTCCTGGGCGCTGACCGTCGCCGACAGCAGCGTGGCAGTGGCCAGCCATGCCCCCACCAGCAGCGCTGCCCGCCGCAATGGATCCAACTTCATCTCAGTTTCTCCTTGTATCAACTCTTTTGGCGTTCCCTGGTTGCATCAAATTGCCCCCCTTAACATAGCCGCCCCGCATGAACAATTTGTTATCAATTTGTAAAGATGCCGCACATACGCCCTTCGCGCACGACGCGACGCCGTTGCCCCTCCATTCTAGGGGTTCTGCCGCTCTCATGATACACTTTTTTCCCATGAAAAACAGTTGGATGGTTGCAGCACTGGCTGCGGCGCTGGCGGCACATGTTGGGCTGGTTGTGCCACACCCGCTGATTCAAGCGCTGTCCGTATGGATGATCGCAGGATGGGTGCCTGGGTTCTTGCTGGTCGAAGTGCTGGTCGGGCAGAGTGACTCCCCCCCCGACCCCCTCGAACGGCTGCTGTACAGCACTGCAGCCGCAATGACAACCCTGGTTGTGGTCATGCTCCTGCTCAGCTACCTGCCAGGCGGGCCGACCCAGCTGGGGACACTGCTTGCCTTCGACGCAGTCACCCTGCTCTTGGCCCTGCTCTGGTGGCTGCGGCGGCGTCTCCCCGTTGGACAGGCTGGCTGGCCCCCTTTGGCTGGTGACCGGCGCTGGCTGTGGGCTGGCATGGCTGTGCTGCTGGTCGCCGGGGCGGTGACCCGCTTCGTCGGGCTCGGCTACTCCGACTTCCAAGGGGACGAGGCACGGGCAGCGCTGCGTGCAGCAGCTGTGCTCCAAGGGTACGAAGATGTGCTCCTGTTGCACAAAAAAGGGCCGACCGAAATTCTGCTGCCCACAGTCTTTTACAGCCTCTCCGGCCATCTCAACGAACAGAGCGCCCGGCTGCCCTTTGCGATTGCCAATCTGGCCGGTCTGCTGGCGCTTTTTGTGCTCGGCTGGCGGCTGCACGGCGCGCTGGCCGGCTGGATCGCAGCCCTGTTTCTGACCTTTGACGGCTATTTCATCGGCTTTGCCCACATTGTCCAGTACCAAAGCGTCGTCTTCCTCACCTCCGTGCTGGCGGTGCTGGCACTCTACCGCATCTACAGCAGACCCATCGCGCCCGCACGCTATCTTGCGCTGGCAGCACTCCTGCTCGCTACCGGGGCGCTCTCCCACTACGAAGGTGTGCTGGCCGCACTGCCCGCCGCATTCCTCCTGGGGGCCACCTTCTGGCGCCACCGCACCCAGTGGCGCCCCCTGCTCGGCGCCGCCGCTGTCGGCAGCGCAACCGGGGCTCTGCTCGTCAGCATCTTTTATCTGCCCTATGTGCTGCACGAACGGTTTGCCGCGACCTATCTCTACCTGACCGCCCGACGCATCGGCGGCAGCCCCCCGTACAACAACCTCGCCGATGTCTTTCTGCGGACCACCCTCTACAGCACCACCTACCAGATTCTGCTGCAGATCGGGCTCACCCTCACCGCAGCGCTGCACGCGATCGGGAACGGGGTCACCCGCCCCCTGCGTCTGGGGCTCCAAACCCTTACACTGTTGCTTTTCGGCCTCACCCTCTGGCACCCGGAATGGCTGACGGTCGGAGACAAAGATTGGATCCTGGTGCCGTTCACGCTGCTTTTTGGCCTGCTCCTCCTCCTCCCGCGGCAGCGGGTCGAAGAACGCATGCTCTGGCTCTGGTTCGGCGCGGTCATGGTGCTGGCGCTCTTCCTGACCGAAAAGCCGCGCACCCATGTCTATACCTTTTTTATACCCTGGGCACTGATTGGCGGCGGCGAACTGGCTCGCCTCTGGCAGCGCCACCGACCGCAGCGCGGCGCCCCCCTGCTGGGCAGCGCCGCCGCCGCCGCCGCCCTCCTGGTCTTTGGCACCTACGCCTATCACTACTTCCTCAGCCAGGACGAGGTGCTGCTCGACTATTTTGACAAACGGCCGCCAGGCTACTGGGTGCCCTACACAGAGCCCGACAACAAGGCCCGCTTCGGGTTCCCCCTGGCCAACGGCTGGAAAACCATCGGCGAACTCTACCGCCAGGGCATTCTCAAGGGCCCCTACGAAACCAACGAAAAAGAAGCCTGGGTTCCTGCCTGGTACACACGCGGGGAAGCACGCTGCCGCCGCGACGCACAGTGGTTCTTCGACCTCCGCAATCTGGAATCGTGGAGCAGCGAAGATGCCCTCAAAATGGAGCACTACCTGCGCGAAGGGTTCGAAAAATGGGGCATCGTCGAAGTCAATGGCCGCCCCAAAATGATCATCTACCAGCGCACCGGCGCACACCATGAATTTCCTACCCAGCTGCCCAATGCAGGGTTGACCACCTTCCAAAACGAAACGTACGCAGCCGCGTTCGACCGCACTGCCCTGGCTGACCTGCCCCTGACCTACCCCGCAGTCGACCCGCCGATCCCCTACCCGCTGCACGCCAACCTGGGCAACCAGATCACGCTGGAAGGGTACGACCTCCAGTACGAAAAACCGCTGCGTGCCGGCGACACGATCCACCTGACCCTCTACTGGCGCGCCCAACAGCCGATCGACCGCTCCTACAAAGTCTTCAACCAATCCTACTTCGGCGACGGCCAGATCGTCGCCCAACGCGACGGCTACCCTGTCTGCGAAGGCCGCGAGACCTGGCGGTGGGACCCCGGAGAGCTGGTGGCCGACCCGTACGTCATCCCCATCCAACAGGACGCGCCCGACGGCCTCTACCCCCTCTACACCGGAATGTATCTGGAAGAGACCTTCGAACGGCTGCCCGTCCTGGATGAAAACGGCGTCGAAATCAGCACCCAGGTGCACCTCACCGACATCCGCATCGGAGAAGAATGAACGCCCGCCTTCGTGCGCCGCTTGTGCTTTTGGGGCTCTTTTTGCTGGCATGGCTCCCGCGCACCGCGGCGCTCGATGCCTATGTCTCGCCCGACGAACGCAAATGGCTGGCCCGCTCGGCCAATTTTACCTACGCGCTCAGCCAGGCCGACTATGCCCGCACCTTCCAGCGCGAACACCCCGGCGTGACCGTGATGTGGGCCGGCACACTCGGCCTGCTCAGCGTCTATCCAGAATACACCCAGCAGACCCCCGGCTACTTCACCTGGGAACGCGAACACTTTGAAACGTGGCTGCAGAGCCATCCCCCCCACACCCCCCTCGAGGTGCTGGCCGCCAGCCGACGCTGGGTGGCCCTGGGTGTCGCCCTGCTGCTCCTGGTCAGCTTTTTCCCGCTGCGCCGGCTGCTGGGCCACAACACCGCCACCCTGGCCCTGATCCTGCTGGCGCTCGACCCCTTCGGGGTCGCCCTCTCCCGCCAGCTGCACCCAGATGGGTTCGTGGCCAGCTTTGTCTTCGTCGCTTTCGTCTACTTTCTCGCCTGGCTCTATACCGGACAACAACGGCGCGATCTGCTGCTCTCCGGCCTTTTTATGGGGCTGGCCTGGCTGACCAAAACCCCAGCTGCCCTGCTGCTCCCAGCAGGGGCAGTGCTGGTCGCAGCCCAGGCCTGGCGCGTCTGGGCCTACCGCACCAAAGCCGGGCTGGCCGACCCCTATGCCGAGGAGCCCCCTTCCCCCCCCCTCCCCTTCCGCCGCCCACACCCTCCGCATGCTCGGCACAGGCTTCCTCCTCTGGGCCGGGATCGCTGGCGCGACTTTCTTTTTGCTCTGGCCCGCCATGTGGGTCGACCCGCTCGGCTCCTTGCTGCGGATGGCCACCGAGATGGAAGCCTATGTGGAAGGACATGTCAACGCCAACTTTTTTCTGGGCGCCCCCACCCCAGACCCAGGCCCCCTTTTCTACCCGGTCGCGATCTTCTGGCGCCTGACCCCAGCCGTGCTCATCGGCACAGCCGCAGCGTTCGTTTTTTATGCGCGCCGCGAATGGGTCTTCGCCGCAGTGCGCACCCGCCGCAGCAGCCGCGCCCTGCTCTGGCTGGTGCTCGTCTTTGTCATCGCAATGAGCGTGCCCGCCAAAAAATTCGACCGCTATGTCCTGCCAGCCTTCCTGGCCCTGGATACGATCGCCGCCATCGGCTGGATGGCGCTGATCCAGCTGCCCTGGCGCAGACAGGCCAGCCCATGGATGCAGCGGCTGCGAACCCTCTCCCCCACCGCTGTCCTGGCCACACTCCTCTTCGGGCTGCACGGCCTCTTTACCCTCCTCACCTACCCCTACTATCTGACCTATTTCAACCCTCTGGCCGGCGGCAGCTATACCGCCCCCCAGGTTCTCTTCGTGGGCTGGGGCGAAGGACTCGACGCCGCCGCCAGGTGGATCCACCGCCAACCGGGCGGAGACCAGGCACGCATCGCCGCCTGGTACGCCGACGGACCCTTCTCCTATTTTTCGACCGGCACCGCAGTGCCTATGGGCTACAGCTCCCCACTTTCCTGGCTGGACACCGACTACGCCGTGACCTATGTCAATCAATGGCAACGCCAGCTGCCCTCCCCCGCAGCAGTCGCCTGGTTTGCCAGCCAAGAGCCCGTCTACGAGGTCAAACAAAATGGGCTGCTGCTGGCGCGCGTCTACGACCTGCGCCAGACCCTCCTTCCCCCTTTTATCGACCTCAACACAGCACCGGCAGCCGATTTTGGAGGGGCAATCCGGCTGGTCGGCGTCGACCTGCCCCACGCACAGCTGCAGGCCGGTGCCCAGCAGCAGGTCACCTTCTACCTGCAGGCGGTCGGTGCGATCGAGGCCAACTACAACGTGCTGGTCCGGCTCGTCTCCCTCGATGGCAGCGAGATCTGGCGCAGCGAAGGGTGGCCCTGGGGCGCGCCGACCGCTGGCTGGCCCCTGCGTGAGCTGCGGCCGGATGGACACAGAGTGGCCGTGCCCCCAGAGACCCCGCCCGGCCTCTACCCGCTCCTCCTCTCTTTTTATGACCCGACGACGCTGGCCCCGCTGCCTGCGGCTGATGCGCGCAGCGGGGCTGCGCTGCCCGGCCACCAACAGACTGTCGCCCTGATCCAGGTACCCCCCCCCGACAGAACGCAAGAAACAGCCGCCAGCACCGCTCGCTGGCAACTGGGAAAGAGCTTTGGACTGTCCGCAGAAGCTTTGCCTCCTACGCTGGAGGCAGGGGCCGCGTTGGAGATTCGGTTGCACTGGCAGGTGCTGGAACGCCCCCAGGCGCGCTACACACTTTTTTTGCATCTGGTCGACAGCGACGGCCAGCTGGTTGCCCAGCAGGACCAGCTGCCGTTGGGCGAGTCGGCCCCGACCTACAGCTGGCAGCCTGGCCAACAGATCGAGACAGCCCTGCACCTGGCGCTGCCCCCTGACCTGCCAGCAGGCCCGTACACCCTGCGCGTCGGGCTGTACAACGGCGAGGGACGTCTGCCTGTCAGCGAGCAAGGCGAGGCCGTAGGAGACTTTGCCGCACTGGCCGTCGTCGAGGTTCCCTGATGCGCGCCGCTGGCCTGAAGAAACGCCGTTCTGCACTGATCGGAGTGATCGGACTGGCCGCCCTGGTGGCGCTGGCAGGCTGGCTGCGCTGGCACTATGTCCAGACAATCAGCCTCTACGTCGATGAATTCACGACGCTGTGGGCGGCACAGCGCACGCTGGAAACAGGGGTGCCTGTGCTGCCCAGCGGGGTTTTGTACACGCGCGGGCTGCTGGCCACCTATGTGACGGCGCTGGCCGGGTTGGCAGCCGGGCTCGACTACACCACTGGACGCATGCCGTCGCTGCTCTTCGGCCTGGCCACGCTTCTGGCCATCTTTGTCATAGGCCGGCGGGTCTGGCATGCCCGCGTGGGCTGGCTGGCTGCGCTGGGGCTGGCGCTGCTTCCAGAAGCCATCGTCTGGAGCGGACGGGCTCGTTTTTATGCCCAGCTCCAATTTTTTGCCCTGCTCACCCTCTGGGCCGCCTTCTGGTCGCTCCAGAGCAGCTCGCGGGTCAGCCTGGCGCGGCGCCAGCTCATTTTTGCAGGTCTGTTCGTGCTGTCCCTCTTTTCACAAGAACAGACTGTGCTGCTCTATCCACCGCTGGCGCTGGCAACGGTGCTCTGGTGCGGGCCTCGCTTTTTGTTCCGGCGGGCTGTCTGGCCCGCCCATGCGCTGATTTTGGTGAGCCTGGCCGTTCGTTTCGGCGTGGAGCTCGTGGGACAGCCAGGCTTTTTTGAAACCATCCAGGCCGAACGCCCCTATGTCGCCCCCCTCTTCGATGTTGCAGCGTCCTGGCCCACCTATGCCCCGCTGCTGGTTGCCCCGGAGCGGCTGCCGTGGACGCTGGCTGGCCTGCTGGCCCTCAGCGCTGCCCTGGCTGCACTGGCCCGTGGCGGCCTCCGACAGCTCCCCCGCAACCACCAGGCCACACTCTTTTTTGCGCTGCCCCTGTTTTTTGTGCTGGCTTTCATTCTGACCCTGGCTGGCGGCCAGTGGCGCGAAAGCCGCTATCTTTTTCTGGTCCAGCCGCTCTGGCTGCTGCTGGGGGCAGCTGGTCTGAACGGGATCGTGGAACGGCTCTGGACGAACGAGCGCTGGCGCAGCAGCGTGACCGTCCTGCTGACTGCCCTGCTGCTGGGGCTGGGCTGGCCAGCCGCCAAGGCTGTGCTGGATCGCCAGGTGGAAGGCTATGACCGCGTCTTTGAGTACGTGGCGGCCCAACGCCAGCCCGGCGACATCGTCCTGTCGCCGCAACCCCCCGCATGTGCCTTTGTCCTGGGCACCCCCTGCGACTACTACGCCGTCCAACGGGTCTATGAAGAGTTTGTAATTGTCGCACAGGGAGAGCAGGTCGACCGCTGGTCAGGAGCAAAGCTGCTCGCAGAAACCAGCCAGCTGCAAAGTGTCGTCGCTACAGCCCCACGCGTCTGGCTGGTGACCGACGCCTTTCGGCTGGCCACCCGTTACGAAAACGATTTCCAACAGCTGGTGATAGAACAGTTCGACCCCGTCTTCAGCGAACGGGGAGTGATCGCCCTCCTGGCCCAAGGCTGGCGTGCCCCCCCAGCCTATACGACCGCGACAACCGCCCCCCAGCCCTTTGGCCGGCTGAATCTGGTCGGCTGGCAGGCAACAGCTGCCCAGGCCGGCCAGCCGCTGGCTGTCGTGCTCCACTGGCAGGCGACCGCCGCGGTCGACAGCCAGCTCAACAGCTCGCTGCGGCTGGTCGCACCCGACGGGCGCATGGTTGCCCAGCAGGATGGCCCCCCCGCCCGCGGAATCCTGCCCACCTATCTCTTTTTGGACACCGTGCTGCCTGACCCCAAAACGCTGGAGCTGCCAGCCAGCCTGCCAGCGGGCCGCTATCGGCTGGAAGTCGTCGTCTACGATGTCGCCAGCGGCAGAGTGGAGGCTGGGCCATCGACGATCGGGGAGCTCGACCTCACGCCGCAACCAGATACAACACACGATGGCGTCGGTCTGGCCGATCCAACGGGAGCGGCGACAACGCATCAAAAGGAGCGGCGACACGCAGTGCAGAAGGCAGCTGTGTCGGCAGCGGGGTGAGTGTGCCGTAGCTGAGCCGCTTGAGCGCACGCACAAGCCTGTTGTCGCGGCGGAAACAGCGCAGACGCAACAGATAACGCCGCACCTGCGCCCGCATCGCCCCAAACCGTGAAAGTGCCTGATCCACCGGCAACGACCCGTAAAGTTCGATCGTTGCAAACCCCGCCCGGCGCAGCAGATCCAACAGCTCCGACGCCGAAGGGTAGGAGACGCTGAGCGCGCCCGGTGCAAAATAGGGCCAGTCCGGGTTGCTGGTCGAGAGCAGCAGACGTCCCCCGGCAGCCAGCAGGCGTCGACACTCGTTCAAAAACGCAGCAGGGTGCGACAGATAGTAGATGGCTTCAAAACAGAGGAGCAGATCGAAGGAGCCAGCTGCAAAGGGCAGAGAGTGCGCATCCGCTGCGGAGAGGGCCACCTGGGGCTCTGCGGCACGCTGCGCCAGCGTCAGCACAGCCAACGAACAGTCGCACGCAGCGACCGACCGCGCCACACCGCACAACAGACCCAGCCCGAGGCCAGCCCCGCAGGCAATTTCAAGCACACGGCACCCAGCCGCCAGCTCTGCAGCCAGGCTGTAGCGCAACGCCATTCGCCCCAGCTGTTCATGGTTGAGCAGCGCACCCGGCGTCTCCGTAATCTCCCAAAAATCTTGCATGGCCAGAGCTCACGGGCGAGGCCCAGCAGCCACACCGCCTGCACCCTGTCTGTAGGACAACGCCGGGTTGCGGAGCCGGAGAGAGTTGAGAACCACAAAAATGCTGCTGAACGCCATAGCAGCTGCGGCGATCATTGGGTTCAGCTGGGCGTGTGGCCCCCAAAAAGGCACCAGCACCCCTGCGGCGACGGGAATGGCCGCAACGTTGTAGGCGAAGGCCCAGAACAGGTTCTGTTGGATCGTGCGCAACGTGCGCCGGCTCAGTTCGATTGCCTGCGGCACGCTGCGCAGATCCCCGCGCATCAACGTCACATCGGCAGCCTCGATCGCGACATCGGTGCCTGTGCCGATGGCCATCCCCACATCAGACTGTGCCAGCGCAGGGGCGTCGTTGACCCCGTCGCCCACCATCGCCACCACATGGCCAGCCAGCTGGGCCCGACGCACTGCCTCAGCCTTGTCGCCGGGCAAAAGCTCGGCAAAAACACCGTCGGCAGGGTCCAGCCCTACCTGACGGGCAATCGCCCGGGCCGTCCGCCAGTTGTCACCGGTCAGCATCACCACACGCAGCTGCTGGCGGTGCATCTGGGCGATCGCAGCAGCGCTCGTCTCTTTGAGCGTGTCGGCCACAGCCAACAGGCCAACCACCCTTGCATCCGCGGCGACCACCATGACCGTCTTGCCTTCGTCTTGCAGACGGTCGATCGCGGCCTGCCAATTCGCACAGTCAATCCCGCGTTCGGCCATCAACGCCGGGTTGCCCAGCAGCACCTCTTCCCCGGCTACGGTTGCTTCGACTCCCCGCCCAGGGATCGAGTTGAACTTCTCGACGGCAAGGGGGCTCACCCCTTTTGCATAGGCCACGATCGCCTCTGCCAGCGGGTGCTCGCTGGCCCGTTCGACCGCTGCAGCCAGCTGCAGCAGCCGCAGCGTGCTCTCCCCTTCGGCCGGGAGCAGGTCGGTCACCGCTGGCTTGCCCGCCGTGATCGTGCCAGTCTTGTCCAGGATCACCGTGTCGATCGAACCTGCCTTCTGCAGCGCCTCGGCATTTTTGATCAAAATTCCCTGCTGGGCTCCCACCCCGGTGCCCGCCATGATCGCCGTCGGCGTCGCCAGCCCCAACGCACAAGGACAGGAAATCAACAGCACCGTGGCGGTAAAAATCAAGGCAGTCCCCAAAGCACTGGCATGGCCGTAAAAAACAGCGGCTCCCCACAGATACCAGATGCCCCCTACAGCCAACGCCAGCACAATCACCGCCGGCACAAAGACAGCCGAAATCCGGTCTGCCAGCTCCTGGATGGGGGCCCGGCTGGCCTGGGCATCCTGCACCAGCTTGACGATCTGGGCCAGCAGCGTCTGTTTGCCGACCGCAGTGGCCCGAAACTGAAAGCTGCCACTCTTGTTGATCGTGCCGCCGATCACACGGTCGCCCGTTGTCTTGCCGGCAGGCAGGCTCTCGCCGGTCAGCATCGACTCGTCGACCGTGCTCTGCCCCAGAACAACGACCCCGTCGACCGCGATCTTTTCCCCTGGCCGCACGACCACCACATCGCCGACCAACACCTCCTCGACCGCCACTTCGACTTCCTCCGCCTGGGCCCCGCGCACAATGCGTGCAGTCCGTGCCCGCAACCCCAACAGCTGGCGGATAGCAGCCCCCGTCTGCCCTTTGCCACGGGCTTCCAGAAACTTGCCGACGGTGATCAGGGTCAGAATCACTGCTGCCGACTCGAAATAGACATGAAAATGTACTGTGTCCACCCCCAACAGCAGAATCGCCAGGCTGTAAAAATAGGCGACACTCGACCCGATCGTCACCAACGTGTCCATATTGGCGGTGCGGTTCCGTAGCGCCTTCCAGCCGCTGACAAAATAGTCGCGCCCCAGATAAATCTGCACCACTGTCGTCAGGGCAGCCACCAGCCACAGACGGCCAGGAAAATCAAAGGGCAACCCCACCATCTCCGCCATGCTGAGCCCCATGATCCCGGTGCTCAACAGGGCGCCGACCCAGACCTTGCGCTGTTTGTCCGCAATCTCGGCGCTCCGCGCCGCCTGTTCGGCGTCCAGCTGTTCCTGCTCGCTGCCCTCTGCGGCGATGACCCGGTAGCCAGCGTCGCGCACCGCCCGCTTGAGATCGCTCAGCTCAACCATCGACGGCAGATAGGTGAGCGTCGTATGTTCGGTCGCATAGCTTGTATGCACCGACAGCACCCCGTCCAGCCGCTGAAGGGTCCGTGTAATCGTATTGGCGCAGTTGTTGCAGGTCATCCCGGCAATCGGCAGGTCGACCTGGGCCAGCGCAGTCCCGTACCCAATCTGCTGGAGCCGCTCGATCAGCTGCGCTGGGGTCGCCTGCTGCGGATCATAAGAGACCACTGCGCGCTCGCTGGCATAGGAGACGGTGGCCTCTTCCACCCCTGGCATCCGCTTGAGGGTGCGTCCGACCGTGCTGGCACAGTTGGCGCAGTGCATCCCCACGATCGGCAGGATCAGCTCTTTGCGTTGCCCAGAGGGGGCGGCGGTCACGGTGCTCATTCTGGGCCCTAGACGGCTGGATACCCGATCTCGATCAGGGTCTGCTCGACTGCGGACAGAACCGCTTCGTTCTCCACCTCGACCGTGACCTGGCGGGTGGCGAGCTCGGCCTTGACCTGCTGCAGGCCAGCCACCAGTTTCAATTCACGCTCGATGGTCGCTGTGCAGTGTCCGCAGGAAATGGCAGGAACCATGTATGTTTGGGTCGTCATTGCAGCCTCCTTGGGCCTTGAAACCATCCAACCGCTGGCAAGCTACAGCTTGCTGGTCGCCTTGAACACATCCAAAATTTCAGCGACGACCCGTTCCTGATCAACCTGGCTGTCGCTGCGGAGGGCGGTCGTCACGCAGGTCTTGAGATGGTTCTCGAGGGTGAGCGCGCTGACCCGTTCGAGGGCCTGCTGCACAGCCTTGATCTGTTTGAGCACATCCATGCAGTATGCGTCTTCGAGAACCATACGTTCGATCCCGCGCACATGGCCTTCGACACTGTGCAGCCGGTTGACCAGATCTTGTTTCAGCTTTGACTCGATCATGTTTTGTCGATCCTGCTGCATACCCCTCCCCCCTGGGGGGGTCTCTCTGTCCCAAGTATACTGCGGTGCCCGGCCGCTGTCAAGCCCCTGATCTTCGCTCCCCCCTGTCCGCTCCCCCCCCCCAGCAAACGCCCCCCTCTGTCTCGTCGGCGCACGCTGTGCCTCTCTCTGCTGTTTGAAGGATAAACAGCCTCCGGGTACAATAGAAAGCTATGGAGATACACATTTCGACTGCACAATACGATGAGGCGGCAGCATGGCTCCGTGGCCGCAGCCGCCATGCCCCCAAGGTTGGATTGATTTTGGGCAGCGGGCTGAGCGGGCTGGCCGCCCTGATCGCCGACGCCGATGAATTCCCCTACGCCGAGATCCCCCATTTCCCGCTGAGTACCGTGGCCGGCCATGCCGGCCGGCTGGTGATCGGAGAGTTGGCCGGGGTGACCGTCTGTGCCATGCAGGGGCGCTTTCATTTTTATGAAGGCTATTCGATGCAGCAGGTCACCTTGCCGATCCGGGTGATGAAACGGCTGGGAATCGAGACCTTGATTGTCACCAACGCAGCCGGTGGGCTCAACCCAGAGTTTCAGGTCGGCGATCTCATGCTCGTCGAAGACCACATCAATCTCGTCGGCATGACAGGAGTGCACCCGCTGATCGGCCCCAATCTGGACGAGTTTGGGCCCCGCTTTCCTGCAACCAACCGTGTCTATACCCCCTGGCTGCGCACGCTGGCCATGCAGGCGGCGGCCGATGTGGGACTTCCCCTTCAGCGCGGGGTCTATATCCAGCTCAGCGGCCCGACCTTCGAATCGCCGGCAGAAGTGCGCATGCTGCGGGGCTTTGGCGCAGATGCGGTGGGAATGAGCACAACCGCCGAAACCACGGTCGCCCACCATGCAGGCATGCAGGTGTTGGGGATCAGCACAATCACCAACAGGGCAGTCTCGGTGTTGGACTCGACCGAGCAACCCTCGCACGAGGAAGTGATCGAAGCCGGTGCCGCCCTGATCCCACGTCTGACAACCCTGCTGTTGCAGCTGCTGCAGCGGTTGGCAACCCATTTGAAGTAAAGGAACCAGAACAAAACCATGCAGTTATGGAAGAAGTGGTTGAGCCCCAAGCTGGACGGTATGGTGCTGGCAGAGTCCAAGCATCTCAAAGAATATGCCCAGATCGACCTGCTGTCCCAGTTTGTGGTTTCCCGGCCTGCGCACGACGCAGGGGAACAACGTGCCTGGAACCGTGTGCTGCCCAAGCCGTATGCCGAGACGCTCGTTTCGTTTCAGAATGCAGGCTGGCTGGAGAGACAAGGAGAGAGCTACCAGGTTGCTGGGGCGGGCCGTTCCTTTGTCGAGCGCTACCTGCAGCGCACCGAAGCCGAAAAACGTGCAGCGGTCCAAGGGGTGCACGACGCATTGAGCCAGATGATGACAAGCGAAGCGCTCACAGTCCGCCGCCAGTACGAAAACCGCACCCCGCTCGGCAAAGCGACCTGGAGCGGGCCTGAGCCGCAGATGAACCACAGTGCAGTCACACGGCGAATCTTTTTTTTGGAGAACTGGCTCTTCGCAGGAATGAGCCCTGCGACCGCCCAATGGCTCAAGCTGTACGCCGCCGAACAACATCTCTGGGGTGTGCACTGGCGGCTGGCCCCCGACCAGATCCCGGCAGAGGTGGGCCAAGAGCTGGCGCGGCCTGGGCTCGATGTGGTCCAGGCGGTCTACTGGAGGGCCCACGCCGTCACGCTGTACGTCGACAACCAGGAGACCCGGCAGCGCGTCAAAGGGGGAGACCATGTGCGTCGTCTGGAGATCGTTGGACCCAACGACGAATACACCTGTGAGGGGTGTCGCCCGTTGTTGGGCAAGCAATACCTGGTGGCGCGCGTGCCGGACCTGCCTCCCCAAGGATGTACGTCGTTGCTGGGCTGTCGCTGCCGATACGAGCCTGTACTCGAAACGCTGGATGAAATTCCGCTCACAGTTGGGTGACCCCTGGGCTGCCATCGCAGAACTCCTGTCGCGCGCCCTCCTGGGGGGATACCTGCCTCGTCTCTGTTTATCCGCAAAGCACACACTGCACAGAAGGGCCTGGAAATGTTCGCCATGTCGACTCCTTTTGCCTACACCCTTGACTCGATCCAGGAACGGATCGAAGGCTTGACCCCGACCTCCCGCCGCCTCTCGTCGCTGCGCGGGCAATTCCTGGACAGCAGAGCCTTTGATGCCCAGCTGGCCCAGGGCGACCCGGTTTTGTACGAATACTATCCTGTCCATCGCCCAGAAGTGGCCGGGGAGCTTTTTTCGGGGCTGACCACCCTCTATCCTGGCACAGTGGGGGGCGAGTATTTTATGACCAAGGGACACTTTCATGCTCTTCTGGAGACCGGGGAGATCTATTCCTGTCTGAGCGGGCAAGGCAAGCTGGTGATGGAAACGCCGGAAGGCACATGGCAGGTCACCGACATGAGCCCGGGCGTGGTCGTCTATATCCCACCACGCTGGGCACACCGCACAGTCAACACAGGCCCCAACAAGTTCAGTTTTTTCTGGGTCTGCCCGGCAGATGCCGGCCACGACTACGGCTCGATCGAACGCCAGGGTTTTCGCAAACGAGTTGTCGAGCAAAACGGCTCCCCCACGCTGATCGACAACCCACACTGGCTGCCTCCGGCCCAACGAGTCTGACCGCCAGGCCTAAGGTCAACCGTCCCGACGGCACGGCAACACGACCCGCCCCGTCGGGGCGGTTGAATTTAGTGTTCAAGTCGAGTCCGTCCGTTTGCGTTGGATACGCCGCAGACGGTGCTGCAGGTCGGCCAGTTGGCCAGCCAGCCGCCGGTGGGGGACGATCGCTTCCACCGTGTGAGCCCCCCACCCAGCCCACATTTCAGCCTGTTCCAGGTCGTGGGTCTGCCACTCGTGGTATTTGGCCAGTTCGATGAAAGGCGTCGCGTCTGCGCCGCCCACCGAGGTCAGCCAGCGCTGCCAGATCTCAGCCGCCTCCGCCCACCGCTCCTGCTGCTTGAGCAGCTGTGCCCACCCCTGATAGATGGCAGCATGCACTGCTTCTGAGCCCGCTCGCTCCGCGGCCAATCTGTACGCCCGTTCCGCCAGCTGGTTCTCTGACCGCTGCCCATAAGAAATCGCCAGAGACAACAGTTCTTCGGCGTGCAGCAGCTCGTCGTTCGGTTCAAAGGAGCTGGCGTAGGCCACCACCAACTGCTCACCCAGGGAGACCATCGACAAAATGTCCTCACAGTTGTGGTAGAAAACCCGGCGCAATTCCCCTGCCTGCCGGGAACGCAGATACTCCTGATAGAGCGCCGGAATCAAAGCGCCAGGGATATCTGCCTCAGCCCGCTGGATTCCCAGGATCTGTTGCTCCAGGTTGGCCAGGCGGCAGCTTTGGAGGCGGCGGCGCCAGAGTCGTCGCGCCGGCAGCAGCAGGTCAAGATGCGGGCGTCCTTCCTCCAGGAGGGCCGCTCTGTGGTACGGCTCGGGCAGGAAGGGTCGATTTTGTCGGTAGCGGGCGCGCAGCAGCGGCAGGTCGAAGCTGCGCCCGTTGAAGGTGACTGCCAGCCGACGGCTGCCAACCGTCGCCGCAACTGCTGCCAACAACGCCGGTTCTTCTCCCGGGTGACGCATAAAAAACTGGCGCACCACAAAATGGGAAGGTGCCCCCTGTTCCAGCCCGCTGGCGTCCCATTCCCCAGCCACCCCAGAGCCGGCCCGTTCAAAAGTTCCCACCCCCACCATAAAGGCATAGACGCCTGCCCCGTTGCCCAGCCCGGTCGTCTCGGTGTCGACAAAGGCAGCATCGACAAAACCGGTTTTCTCTTCGAGCAAGAATTCAGGGTGAAACGGAGCCAGCACCGCCGGGGCTGCTGCCAACGCCGCCGCCAGCGGCCGTCCGCCGTGGGTTTCTCCCAACAAGAGAGCTGTTGTCACCACATAGCAGCGCCCTGCGGCAGTTTCGACCTCGCCGCCCGCCGGCAATTCGCTCCCTCCGCTGGGCTGCGCTCTGGCGCACAGGGGGTCCCCCGCCTCGTCCAGAGGGGTGTAGGTCAGCTCTGGCCGGCTCTGTTGTGGGCGCAGCCCCTGCAGCCTGCGCATTTTTTCCAATATCGAAGCCATGACAGCCTTTTTCCCAACCTGTCTATTCGCCACGCACAGGTACCCAGAGTCGCCAGAAAGGCCCTGCGCAGGAGCACACTCCAGCCGCAGTCTATCACTGCCGTGAAAAGCCATCAAATGCAGCCCAGCCGTTCGTGCGTCGGCGACGACATGGCTGTATACTGAGCTCAGATGAGTTACCGCAACGCCTGCTGGACAATCGCTGCCAGAGCCCCTGCTGCCTTTCTGGAGGCCATCCCTGAACACCCGCTGCTGGCACAGGTGCTCTATACACGCGGCTTCACCACCCCAGCAGCTGTGCGAGCATTTCTGGACGGGGAGCACGCGGCGCTGGAGAACCCCTTTCTGCTGCGCGACATGGACGTCGCTGTCGAGCGCATCTGGCAGGCGCTGCGCCGCCGGGAGACCCTCTGCGTCTACGGGGACTTCGACGCCGACGGCGTCTCCTCGACTGCCCTGCTGGTCAGCACACTGCAGGCGCTGGGCGGCCGGGTCGGCCCTTATCTCCCTGACCGGGTCGACGAAGGCTACGGGCTCCACAACGATGCAATTTTGCGGATCGCTGCCCAGGCACAGCTGCTGATCACAGTCGACTGCGGCATTCGCGCCAACGCTGAGATCGCCTCTGCCCACAAACACAACCTGGACGTCATCGTCACCGACCATCATCTGCCGGGCAACGACCTGCCGCCTGCGCTGGCGGTGATCAACCCGCAGCGGCCAGAATGCGCCAGCCGCTTTCCCAAGCTGGCGGGGGTCGGCGTCGCTTTCCGGCTGGCACAGGCCCTGCTGCGCACAGCAGCGCAGGAAACAGGGATGGCGCCCGAGCAAGCCGCCGAGGTCGAAGCCAGTCTGCTCGATCTGGTGGCCCTGGGCACAGTCGCCGATCTGATGCCGCTGGTCGGGCAAAATCGCAGTCTGGTACGCCGCGGGCTGGCAACGCTCAATCAGACCGCCCGGACCGGGCTGCAGGCGCTTTTGGCACAGGCAGACCTGCGCCCTGGCAGGGTCGACGCTGCCGCAATTTCCTTTCGGATCGCACCACGCCTCAACGCGGCCGGCCGGCTCGACGACGCCCGGCTGGCCTATCGGCTGCTGCGCACCCAGGACGTTCCGGAGGCCCAGAAATTGGCAGCCACGCTGGAAAGACTCAACGAGCAGCGGCGCTCACTCACCGAAACGGCACAGACCCAGGCAGAGGCCCAGCTGGCCCCTCTCTTCGAGCAGGACCCTGCCATCCTGATCGCCCACAGCCCACACTTCAAACCCGGCATCGTCGGGTTGGTCGCCGGTCGGCTGGTCGAACGCCACTACCGTCCAGCAGTGGTCATCCACGAAGAAGCAGAAACAGCTCGCGGCAGCGCACGCAGCATCCCCGAATTCAACATCAGCCAGGCGCTGGACCAGCTTGCCCCGCTGCTCATCCGCCACGGTGGCCACCACCTGGCCGCCGGTTTTACACTCCACCGCGCTCAACTGCCCGCTTTCTGCGAGGCGCTCGCCGCTGTTGCAGCCAGCGCGCTGGCCGATCGCGCAGCGCTGCGCCCGCAGCTCGCCATCGACGCTGTCACCACGCTGCCCGAGCTGACCTGGGGGCTGGTCGAACAGCTTGCCCGTCTCGAACCGACAGGCAGCGAAAACCCGCCAGCCACGCTGTTGCTCCGGAACGTGCGCGTACACAGCCATCGCACAGTCGGAGAAGGCAAACACCTGCGCCTGTGGGTCGGCCCCGAAAACAATGGGGCCAGCATGGAGGCGATCGCCTTCCACCAGAGCGAATGGGCCGGCCGCCTCGGCGAAGGGAGCCGGCTTGACCTGGCCTTTCAGCTCGAATCCAACGAGTGGCAGGGCAGCCGCAGGATCCAGCTCAACGTACAAGGGCTGCGCCCAGCTGCCCCCTAGTGCTCCGCAGACACCCACACCCCCTACCGTGTCGGCTCCGGCTTGTCCACCAGACGGTAGCCATGGCCGCGCACCGTCAACAGATAGCGCGGCTGCTCTGGTACAGGCTCTACCGCCCTGCGCAGATGGCGCATCAACGAATCCACCCGATTGTCACCGCCAATGGCCTCGATGCGTTCGTCCGGATAGAGGGCCCCCAGGATCTCCTCGCGCGAACAGACCTGCCCCCGCCTTCGGTACAGATAACGCAACAGTTCAAATTCCAGTCTCGTGAGGTCGGAGACACGCCGGCCCTCGACCCAGAGCGCAGCTGACGGTTCGTCCAACCTGAACGAATCGCCGTCAATGCTGGCCTGGGTCCGCACATATTCGCGCAGCAGCGGCGAGCCAAAGACCGTTCTTCCCCCCTCCACTTCTTGCAAGAGCCCTTTCAAAAGCAACAGCTCGCGCAGCGCCGGGGGCACGCCCCCCCCCTGCACTAGACGGCTGAGCGCCAGCTGTTCGTCCTGCCCCAGCCCGTTCCAGACCCTGCGGCATTCTTCACTCACCGGCTCTTGCGCCAATGCCCAACGCACGACCTCCTCCGCAGGGCCCTCTACAGGATCCCCCTCCTTGGCACGTAAAAACCGATCAAACAGCACAACCATCAGGCCAGGATGCGCTCCGCTGAGATGCAACAGCAGTTCCTCCTGCTGCGCAGTGAGAGGAAAGCGTCGGCGCACCGCCAGCTGGGCCAGCACACGCCGCCCATCGGCCAGCATGTACGGCTTCAAGCCCAGAATCGACCGGGAAAACAGTTCATAAAATCCCTCATGGTCGTCTGGCGAGCGCAGACGGGCCGGATGGTCGCGCAAAAGCAGCAGATAACAAAGGCTGTACCGGTCAGCATCCCGCAAAAAGCGCAGGTTGTGCAGGCTGCTGGCAGGCAGGCTCCGGTAGCATTCATCAAATTCGTCGCAGACCAGACAGAGCCGAAGAGGCTGCTGGCGGCACAAGACCTGCGTCGCCAGCTCGACATAGCGCCGGGCCAGCAGCGCATTTTCAGACAGGATCACCTCCCGCCGCAGGCCACCAAGCCAGTCGACCACCCCAGCTTCCAGCTGCCCGCTGGCCGCTTCGATCAGCGCAGTCAACAACAGCTCGTACAACCCCCACTCCGACACCGTTGCCAGCCGGTTCCCATCGACCCGCACCAGCCAGGTCGCTGGAGAAGCGTCCCCCAAATAATGGGCTTGCACATCTGGGCGCAGCAAAAAACGCAACAGACGGGACTTCCCCATGCTGGCCAGCCCCACCACCGCCATCGATTCTCCAGAGCGAATCAGCTGAAAAATTGGCTCGGCGATCTCCTGACGATAGGTCAGCGGATGTTCAGGGCCGATCTCTGGCATCAGTGACACTCCACAGGAGCCAAAGCTCCGCAGCTTCTTGGGGCACGCACGCCACAGCCGGCCGCGTGGCGCCCCAGCCTCGCCACAGGCCCCACAGAATACGTGCTGCGCTCTATCCCCGGATCGGGACAAGAGCACAGCCGCCCGCGCGAACAAGCAAAGCAGAGCGGGCTGAATTGCCAGCTGCAGGCTGGCCCATCCTTGTTCATAGACATACGACACTCCAAAGACAGATCGCGTCACGTCACAGGCGAAAAGCGGCGAGAAATTCGCTGAGCTCAACCGACAGATGGCCACCCTCCATTGCCGTGGTCAAGCCGATGGCAAAGCAGACCCGCCAGCAGGGCGATCCGCCGCAACGTCTGCCGCTCGATCCCCCGTTCTCCCCCGTCCAGCTCTGCAAACAACAGGGTCAACCGGAAAAGCGCGTTAAAGAGCACCCCCCAGAGGTAGGGCCTGGCATCGGGGGTCGGGACTGTAGCATCAGCCTGCCGACGAAGCCCATACAGCACAGCCCAAAGCTTCCCCAATCTCCTGTTTTCGACCGGCATCGCTTCAGGAATACCGATCGTCGGAGAGGCCAACAAGGCCTGCAGCAGGCGCAGGCTCTCTGGATCGGCCAGATCCAGCTCCGGGGACTGCGTGAGGACATCTACCTCCAGCTCGGCCCAGTCCAGCACGATCGGCCCATATCCAGTCCGCTCGTAGTCGATGATCCAGATGTCCCCGCGCGCGTCGACAAACAGATTGCCACCATGCAGATCCCCATGAATCACCGCGATGTCCACATAAGGCAAACCGCCATCGTTGTAGTGGCCAGGTGCCGTCAGGGAGACCTTCCGAATCAGCCAGGCAATCGGGTTCGGCAGGAGGCCCAGCCCCAAACTTTGTGTAGAATTCTGCCAATCCGGCACCTGCTGGGAATCGAGCAGCCGCTCGCACCACTCCTCCCCCCAGACTGCATTGCAGGCCTGCAGAATCGTCTGACGGCTCTGTAAGGCTGCCGCTGATAAAGACGCCGCCAGAAGCTGCGAAAATTGGCCAGCGCCACGCCGATCTCCTGGCTGCCGTGCATCTGGCAATACTCGCTGAAGGTGGCTACCGGGAAATCCTGATGGTCGCCGATGAACTCATAGATGGTTCCCCCCACATCCCACAGCTCTACCGGCTTCCCGTAGAGCTGTGCGTACCTGGCTGAGGGGAAAAAAGGTTTCACCTTGTTGAAGCGCTGCCACTCGTTGTCGATTCGGCCAGCGCGCGCCAGTTTGACAATGAAGGGGCGCAGATGGTCGTCTTCAAACACCTTGAAGATCCAGGATCGCTGGCGAAAGAGCAGGTTGGTT